>CANPMS010000005.1 GCA_947575275.1 uncultured Clostridium sp.
TATCATAGAAGACCTTTTAAATCTTTATTTACAGAAAAAATTTCATAGACTCTTGTGGCGCTGACGGAGTATTGACTAACATCAAGTTGTTTAGACAAAGCAAAAGACGCCTTGCTAAGCAAGACGTCTTTAGAAACTCCTTCTACACATGGCAGATGAGCTATTATTAGTATATGCGATTTTCAATGATTTGTCAATGCGTTTGGGCAGTAAACATCTGTTAATTATTTTCTAATTATTTCCTGCCGATTGCGATTGAGCCTTATACTGTTCATAATGCTGAAGCTTTTTTCTTAATGAATGATCCTGTTCAAAGTAAAAAGCCGTAACTAATAAACAATATGAATCTCGTCGTTCTACGACAACCATATAACGTTCCTCTTCAAGTAGCATATGTACTCTGGTTGTGTTTCGATATGGTTCACTCCAAACTTTTACTCCCTCACATTCTTCACATTGCGTTGTATCACAATTATAATTCTCAATAAACGCACGAACCCACCTGATTCTCTCACATCTTCTAAAATCAGGAACACGCTCTCCACTTTTTAGATAATCTTGACAGGTTACATGAAAAAATGCCTCTTCCTTACCATATTCAATCGGATGTCTGCGAATATTTACCTGCTTTCCTTCAAATATAGGGCGTAATTTTATAAAGTCATTCTGAAAAATCTCATATAACGCCCCTTGATATTTGGGATAGTCATTATCATAGTCATCCCAAAATTCTAATTTTGGCAACCAACAATTATCTCTTGTCATACTGTCCCTCCCGCTTCCCACGAAAGCAGGTTTATTTTTTCCTCACGCAATAGCGTTGTTTTTCGCAATGTATAGCCCGAACGTTCTTTTATCAAATCAATAACTTCTTGCTTTGCACTGCTCTTTACAAATCCATCAGGAAATCTGCGATTTTCATAACCGATAGCCCCTATAATAACATCAACTATCTGCATGATGTGAACTTCATCAGATCGTATAGGTTGTAATCGCCGAATCACTTTTTGAGAAAAGTCATACATAGAATTGCAACATACTTCTCTCAACTTTTTTGCTTTTCGAGCAGAGTTAGTATCTTTAATGTCAATATAAACTTCATAGTTATCAGTTGGAGAAAAGATAACTTTAAGCATATCAAAATACATTTTATAATACCATGTATCATGTGTTTGATGATAGCGTTCATGATTTAGCTTTGTCTTATCTGGAATAATGACACCCCGAAAATGTAAATCATCATCATCAAAGAAATAATTAACCAAATCTTTGTACAAATCAACTTTGGCAGGGCTTATTTTCGTCCACTTCATTTCCATTGTTTCGGAAATATTGTTTCTTTTTTTTATTTGGCGAATCCGTCCATTGATTTCTTTCAGTTTCGATTGTGGACACCACACAGCCCCTAACACCATAACATTACTGTTATCATGTTCAAGATGACATGTCTCATCACAGTAAACATTATACAACATATTTTCACCACCTCAATTATCTTTTTTCATTCCGTAATGCACTGATTCCTCTGCCACCATAGATAGTGTTGGTTCTGTATCATAAAGATATGTAACCTTATCCGATTCTTTTGAAACCTCTGGGCTAACCAGTCCAAAGTATTTCTCAAAGAACCCTTTTAGTCTTTCAATAACTGTCTGCTTCTTCTTATCACGAGAACGACCTCCCCCAAAACGGGAAACAGGTGGCATCAGTCGATCAACATCCGTGCCTGGGGTTTTGAGTATACCATCACGGAATGCATTCTCGACAAATTTTCTCGTTTCTTCCGGCTTCAATTTCTCTTCGGTAATCAAAGTTTGAATATCGGTTTCTCTCTGCTCTCTGACAAAACGCTGCCAGTCAGTATTGACATTGGTGCTTATGTTGATGGTAGCAATAAAGTTTTCAATCAGTTCCTTTTTAGACCTAAGCTGCAAGCTGGACTTGATTGCTTTATCAATCGCAACAAGGATTTCTTTATCTTCGCAGTTGCCATCATGGTACTTTGCTACCAGCATCAGGATATAGTCAATGTTGACTTCAACCTGCTTGACCAGTTCCATTTCAAACACAACATCGTCCATGATGCTGTCCTTGCTACCCGGCTTCGGCTTGATTTCATCATACACATCATGGTATGTACCTGTGTAATCCTGAAAATCAATCGGAGACAGGATTTCATTTCCAGCGAAACGGTCAAAGGCAGACAGCATGTTTCTTAAACGGAGAATATTGCCGAACAGGACAATAAAATCTTTCTTGTTCTGCTCTCCAATAATCGGCTCTCCCAGAGGATATTTCTGCAACAGTTCCGCAATTCGTTCTTCGTAACCTTTCTGCTCTCGCCCTTTATCATCGACACAACCAAAGTAATAATCCTCATAAGATTTCAGCAGAACAATACCATTTGCATCTTTATCTCCGAATAGAGCGATTGCATCATTTGTTGCTTCTTCAAGGTCACGGAAACAAACGATATTGCCGAAAGTCTTAACGGAGTTCAGGATGCGGTTCGTTCTTGAAAATGCCTGAATCAGACCGTGCATTTTCAAATTCTTATCCACCCAAAGGGTATTGAGCGTTGTTGCATCAAAGCCAGTCAGGAACATATTGACCACGATTAGCAAATCGACTTCACGCTTTTTAACCTTATCGGAGAGGTCTTTATAGTAGTCCTGAAATCCCTTGCTGGAAGTGTCATAGTTCGTTTTGAAAGTCTTGTTGTAGTCCTTGATTGCCATATCCAAAAAATCACGGGAACTTTGGTCAAGGTCATCGGTGTCAAAACTTTCATCGTCCAAAATACCATCAGCACTATCCGCTTCATTTGGAACAAATGAGAAGATGGTGGCAATGGTCAAATCTTTGTGCTGCTCGGCAATCTGTTTTTTCAGCTCCAGATAATACTTTTTGCAAACAGGAATTGAGCTAACGGCGAACATAGAGTTGAAGCCGTTTACTCGCTGACCTTTTAGGCTGTAATAGGAATTTCGCATGGTCTTTTGGTCGAAGTGTTCCAGAATGTACTTTACAACTTCTGTGATACGCTCCGGCGAACTCAAAGCTTCCTCGGTATCAATAGCGGCAACCTGCTTGTCCTGCTTTCCGTCCTTTTGCTTGACCGTGTTGATATAGTCGATACGGAACGGCAGCACATTTCCATCATTGATAGCATCCACAATAGTGTAGGTATGGAGCTTCGCACCAAAAGCCTGTTCTGTGGTTCGGAGTTCGGGATTTCCGCCAGTTCCGGCATTGATAGCAAAAATCGGTGTTCCAGTAAATCCGAAAATATGGTAGTTCTTAAAGTGCTTGATGATGTTCGTGTGCATCTGTCCAAACTGGCTACGGTGGCACTCGTCAAACACAAGAACAACGTGCTTGCTATAAATCGGATGGATTTTGTTCTTGCTTATAAATACATCCAACTTCTGAATTGTGGTTACGATAATTCGGGAAGTACTGTCCTCAAGCTGCCTTTGCAGGACTGCGGTACTCTTGTTTCCATTGGCAGCACCTTTTTCAAAGCGGTCATATTCTTTGACGGTCTGGTAATCCAAATCCTTACGGTCAACTACAAACAAAACCTTTTCGATATACGGAAGCCCTGTCGCAAGCTGTGCGGTCTTAAAGGAAGTCAGGGTCTTGCCGCTTCCTGTGGTATGCCAGATATATCCTCCGGCTTCGATAGTGCCAGTCTTTTTATAATTGGTGGACACCTCAATCCTATTCAGAATACGCTCGGTTGCCACAATCTGATAAGGTCGCATGACAAGCAACAATTCCTCGGATGTGAACACGCAGTATTTTGTCAGGATATTCAGAATGGTATGCTTCGCAAAGAAAGTCTTTGTGAAGTCCACAAGGTCTGCAATAACCTTATTGTTTCCGTCTGCCCAATAAGAAGTAAACTCAAAACTATTAGAAGTTTTCTTGCTGTGCTTCCTGCTAGTTCCGTCATTCTCTTTGATGTGGCTTGCTCTGGTGGTGTTGGAATAATACTTTGTGAATGTGCCGTTGGAGATTACAAAAATCTGCACATACTCATAAAGCCCACAACCAGCCCAAAAGCTATCACGCTGATAGCGGTTGATCTGGTTGAACGCTTCCTTGATTGCCACCCCACGGCGTTTTAATTCCACATGAACCAACGGCAGACCATTTACCAGAATAGTTACATCATATCGGTTATCATGCTTTCCGGCAGATTCTTCGTACTGGTTGATTACTTGCAGTCGGTTGTTGTGGATGTTCTTTTTGTCAATCAGGGAGATGTTCATGGTCGTCCCATCCTCACGGGTCAGGTTCTGCACATAATCTTCCTGAATTTTTCGGGTCTTTTCCACGATGCCCTCATTGGCATTGGCAATCTTGCTTTTGAAAAAGCTGTCCCATTCCTTATCCGTAAACTGATAGTTGTTCAACAATTCTAACTGTCTGCGGAGATTGGCAATGAGTGCATCGGAATTATGAATGGTCACATACTCATAGCCCTGTTCGCCCAACATTTTGATAAATGCTGCTTCCAGAGCCGCTTCACTCTGGTAAGCATCAGAGCGTTTGACCTGTGGCTCATACTCGGTCACAACAGTGCTTTCATTGGTGGACAGCACGATGTTATATGTACTCACGATTTCACGCTCCTTTCATTAAGAATCTAAAATTTCTTCTATCATCGGCTCAACCCCGACATTTTTAATATCATCAATCATATGTTGTGCGGAGAAGCGATTAACATCTCTGGCTACAAAACGCAAAATATTTGCTGCAGTTTCATTCACCACATAGGAAAATCCACCACGCAGAATTTGGTACGCAAAAGATGCAAATGGGTCATAGGCAACAAAAGACCTCCCACAAACTTCCTGGTACGACTTATCCACACTCTGAATGACATATTGAGCGTGATCTTCACTCGTTTTCATAAATGCCAGTAGTACGTCAACAAATTCCTTTTTCTCATGGAGAATTGCTGTAGATATTTTCTCTGCACTCAAATCGTATATGTAGCTTTCAATTTCGTCATCAAAAACTTTTCTTGTGATTTTTTCGTCTATACGTGTTTGGTTTTCGGCTTGTTGCTTATAGGATACCGCTTTCTCAAAAAAGATGGATAGCTGCCCTGCATCAGCATAACGATATGCTGCATCTGAATTTGTGGCTTTTTCTGCAATATTTCTGTAGATATGGTGTGAATTTCTTGGGTCGCCCGTCATAATGAAATTTATAACACGACCAAGAGAATACACATCACTACGTTTATCTCCATCTTTAAGCATCATAAACTGTTCCGGTGCACAGTAATAGAATTGTCCTACTGCGTTGGTGTGCATTGTTTGATGGGAGGTAAATACATTTAAGTCTTTTCCCAATCCAAAGTCAGCAATCTTTATCATTCCAGAAATAATAAAGATATTATTCGCACTTATATCTCTATGAATAATATCACGCTTATGTACTTCCGTCATAATATGAAGGATTTGGCGAATACAATTCAACTTTATATCATCGGATAAATCGAATGATTTAACATACTTGTCAAGCGTTGTCTCCGCATATTCCATTGTATAGGAACTATTACCTTCATCGAACGTATAAACTTGAATAATTCCAAACGCATCTTGCAGGGATTTTGTGATGTTGTATTCTCTTTTGAAACGACTTCTGATACCTGTATCCGTCAAATAGTCGTCCTTTAACTTCTTCACTACGAATCCTGTGGACTTTTGCCGATATACATTCGCAAAACCGCCATTTCCGATTGGCTCTAAATCGTCGTTTTCCCTGACAAGATGATAGCGTCCATTGCTTCGAGCTATCTTACACAAATCTCTATGGATAATACGATTGAATTCGGCGTATATAGTCTCAATTTTTTCGGCAGCCTCGACTTCTGATAACGACTGTTCCTGCATTAAGTAACTTTTTCCAAGAACAATATTGAAGAACTTGTCAATTTGACGGCTGTTGATTAAATCTACAAGTTTATCATGGACATACGCCCACCTTGACGGAAATCCAGAACGATAGACATCTTTCGTTCCGAAGTTAGAGTTAAAGAACTCTACCAGTTTATATCCTTGCTTATATGTGTAAAAGTCCGCAGTATCACCACAGAAGATATTTGAAATTTCTTTTAATGAATCTGAACTGAGCATGGTACTCCTTTCTACTTAGCTGGCTCAAAAGTCAGCAGCTTATCACGATAGTATTCGTATTGCTTTTTTCGTACTTCAATCTCTGCTGGTAATCCGGAAGAAATATCATTGCAGAGGGCATCAAAACGACTGAGTATAGAAACAATGCGTTTTTGTTCCTCTATGGATGGAACATAGATTTTTGCTTTACTTATATTGTCATTGTAAAGTCTGGCAATTGTTCCGCCTGTCGAAATATTCCACGGTTGTAATTGGTAGCAATAATGAAGATAGCTATTCAGTACAAGACTCTCATCATTGGCAATCCAAACAATATTAGAATCTTGGTAGTATGCGGGGTTTCCATCAAAAACAACCGTTCTTCCGATTGTTCCTGCCGCAGAAATAAGAATATCGCCTTTTTTCGGATAAGAGTATGCCGCCTTATATTCCTCAAATTTTTCCTTTGTTATATAGGCGTCAGGCTCTTTTCCAAATGTACCAATCTTGAAAAATGGAATATCTCCATTGGCACTCGTTTCAGATTTCATAATACGCTTGCACATAGAAATTTTTCCGATATATCCAAGTTCAAGGGCAATCGCACCAAAAACACATTGACAAAGGACAATCAAGCCATTAAGCTCGTCTGTCTGTCTGTCTGTCTGTCTGTCTGTCTGTCTGTCTGTCTGTCTGTCTGTCTGTTAAGATTGTCTTGCCGGTTGCGGCGTATGTCAAGAGAGCATCACGATAGAACTCGTATTGCTTCTGTCTTGCTTCAATCTCAGCAGGTAGACCGATTTTGAGGTCAGAGCAGATGGCTTCAAAGTTATCCAATACTTCAACTAATCGGTTTTGAATATCGAGTGAAGGAACAGGAATTTTATACGCAAGCACTTTCTGAAAATCTAAAGAATCTACTGTCCCTCCCTGTTTCTTTGTAGTCTTACGAATGTCTTTTCCATAAGATTGCAGAGCATGAAACACATAACGAGCCGATAATCCATCTTTAACGATAAGTACCTTTATATCTTGATTTACTGTTGTTCTAAAAGGCACATAAGCAACAGGAAAAGTGTGCTTTAAGATGCCGGAACGAGTAACAATCGCAACTGTCCCCTCTGGTAGTAAAGTCATGCCGCCCTCAGTAAGAGCCTTTTCGGTTAAGTGATTTTCTGTATCTTCGAGGGTTGGGAACTTCATATCTTTAGAGGAAATCCAAGGAATTGTGCCGTCCTCCCAAAACTCCTTGTTGGAAGTAGATGGTGTTTTTCCACCACTCCATTTTCCAAGGTCAGAAATAGCAACCATAGAACTCTCATTTTTAGGATGTTCAAGCAGTAGATTTCTGTAATATTCATACTGTTTCTTTCTCGCTGTAAGCTCTGCTGTAAGCTCTGCTGTAAGCTCTGTGAAATTGTCCAGAATACGAACAATTTCACGCTGCACTGGCAGAGGGGGAACAGGTGTTTCAAAGTCCTCGGTAACTTTCAAAGAAATCTGTGGCAAGGAACCCATGCCAGAAGCAACTTCTCTGAATTTCTCCATATTATTCTTTAACACATAATACAAAAACTTAACGGCTATTTTGTTTTCGTGTGTATATGCCCACATTTCATTTTTGAATGTGAAAGACTTTTCATAGTAGACAGCATCAATTACACCACGAGATTGAACCAATACTGCCGGAACTCGTGTGATATTTGCCTTTGGAATATCCTCCTTATGTGCATCGATAACAGTTTTTCCACCTGCAAAGATGCGAACTTCTCCGTCAGCACTTTCGATTTCTTTCATCTTAGCCGCAGTAATCGGAGTACCTTTCAGCCTCTGATATACTTCTTTGATTGGCTTAAAATCCACTCCGTTAGGACAGTATTGCTGAATTAGCTCATCCAGTTTACTCATACGCCCACCTCGATTTCTGCGATAATCTTCGCAATCTCATTACGGAGAACCTGCTCACGGGCAACAATTTCTTCAATCTCGGCATTGAGTTTCACAATGTCGATTTTCTCTCTTGTGTCCTCAGCTTCTACATAGCTACTGACAGAAAGATTGTAGTCTTGGGTAACAATTTCTTCATAAGGTACACAACGGGCAAAATGCTTAACATCCGCACGGGAAACAAACTCGTCCACGATATGGGCGATATTTCCCCCAGTCAGTCGGTTGTTGTTCGTTACCTTGACAAACTCGCCGGAAGCATCAATAAACAGGGTCTTGTTGTCGGACTTGCTGCGCTTCAGAACCATAATGCAGGTTGCGATGGAAGTACCAAAGAACAGATTGCTCGGCAACTGAATGATGCAGTCAATGAAGTTGTTGTCAATGAGATACTGACGGATTTTCTTTTCAGCTCCACCACGGTACATGATGCCGGGGAAGCAGACAACCGCCGCCGTTCCGTTGGTGGCAAGCCATGCCAGAGAGTGCATGATAAACGCAAGGTCAGCTTTCGACTTCGGTGCAAGCACTCCGGCAGGAGAGAAACGGGGGTCATTTATCAAAACAGGGTTGTCATCGCCCTCCCACTTGATAGAGTACGGGGGATTTGACACGATAACCTCAAACGGCTCATCATCCCAATGCTGCGGATTCAGCAGCGTATCTTCATGGGCAATGTCAAACTTGTCAAAGTCAATGTCATGCAGGAACATATTGATACGGCAAAGGTTGTATGTAGTCAGGTTGATTTCCTGACCATAGAAGCCCTGACGGACATTCTCTTTGCCGAGAATTTTCGCCGCTTTCAGAAGTAGAGAACCAGAACCACACGCAGGGTCATACACCTTGTTGACCTCTGTTTTTCTGGCAACAGCCATACGGGTCAGAAGTTCGGAAACCTCTTGGGGAGTGAAGAACTCACCGCCGCTTTTTCCGGCGTTGGATGCGTACATACTCATAAGGTATTCGTAAGCATCACCGAAAGCGTCAATAGAATTGTCCTTGTAGTTGCCCAAGCCCATGTTTGCCACGCCCTCGATCAGCTTCACGAGGTTCGCATTACGCTTGGCAACGGTAGCCCCCAGCTTGTTGCTGTTGACATCAATATCATCAAACAATCCCGCAAAATTATCTTCGCTTTCGCTGCCCTTTGCTGATTCCTCAATGTGGTTAAAGGCAGCTTCCAAAGTCATGTTCAGATTTTCGTCATTTGCGGCTCTCTTTCTGACATTGCAGAAAAGCTCGCTGGGCAGAATGAAGAATCCCTTAGTTTTAACCAAATCCTCACGAGCCTGTTCAGCATCTTCATCAGACAACTGTGCATAATCAAAGCCCACTTCTCCGGCTTCAATCTCGCCCTCGTTGATGTAATTTGTTAGGTTTTCAGATATATAGCGATAGAACATCATGCCCAGCACATAGGACTTGAAATCCCATCCGTCCACGCTTCCCCGCAGTTCATCCGCAATCGCCCATATCGCACGGTGCAATTCGTCACGCTCCTGCTCTTTTCTTACATCAGCCATTGTCGTTCTCCTTTTCAACTGGTATAAATTCCAGAATATCATCTACTTTGCAGTCCAGAGCAAGACAGATTTTTTCGATACTATCTAATGACACATACTGGTCACGCCTTAATCGGGTCAGAATGTTCGGACTAAACCCTGCCTTTTCGGTCAGTTCAGACGTCTGGATGCCCCGGTCTATCAGCAAATGAAATAGTTTTTTATATGTTACAGCCATATAGTCCTCCTTGCCATGCTAATCACTTATGATAGTATATCACGAAAAAGTGAAAAATTCAATTCATCGTTATAAGAATTTTGATAGGAATAATGCAAGAAAGAAAAAGGCTTGATGTAGCAGTTGTTACTTACATCAAGCCTTTATTTCTTTTGTAGTTCTGTATAAGCGTGGGTTCATCATGTTTAGTGTAGTATCTTTAACTATGGGAAACTCCATTTTCTCCTGATTCATGAGAGCACCTCCTTTCACATCAAACTATACCCTAATATGCTACGAATGAACATGTACCGTTGGTTGAATGAGTAAATATCCACATCATAATCAGTATCAACCCATAGTTGCTGTTCTATCGTTTTGCAAAGCATAGAAAAAGGGTAAGAAGCTGTTGAATTTCTTACCCTCTTCCTCTTGCAACCTATTTTGTTGCCCGTTAAATTAAATCCTTTATTTTACTCATCCCAGTTATGATACACTGCCTGTACATCATCATCACTGTCCAACAAGTCCAGCAGGCGGTTCATGTACTTAATATCATTCTCATCAGAAAGTTCTACCCAGGTCTGAGGAATCATGGTGACAGACGCCTCCATCATCGGGATACCCCCCTTCTCCAATGCCTCCCGCACCCCGCTGAAATCGTCCGGTTCAGTGATAACCTCGAAACTGTCCTCCTCCTCGGAAAAATCCTCAGCCCCGGCATCCAGAGCAAGCATCATCAACTCGTCCGGATCCATATCACACTCTTCCTTATCAATGATGATCTGTCCCTTCCTGTCAAACATAAAGGACACACTGCCCTGAGTTCCAATATTCCCATTTCCTTTTGTAAAAGCACTGCGCACATTGGCAGCAGTACGATTCTTATTGTCGGTCAGGGTATCTACAATAACCGCCACACCATTGGGGCCATAGCCCTCATAGGTCAGCATCTCATAATTCACAGAATTTGCGTCCCCGGCAGCCTTCTTAATTCCACGGTCAATGGTGTCATTTGGCATATTATTGGCCTTTGCCTTGGCAATTACATCACGCAGCTTGCTGTTGTTGGCGGGATCCGGGCCTCCCTCCTTGACCGCTACGGCAATCTCACGTCCAATAACAGTAAAAATTTTTCCTTTCGCAGCGTCATTCTTCTCTTTCTTATGCTTAATATTAGCGAATTTGGAATGTCCTGACATAAAAATACAGCTCCTTACCTTTTCTCTTTTCCTTCTCTGCTCCCGTTCTCAAAAAACGTCTGTACTATTCTAGCACCATTTTTTCAGAATGGCAAGTGTTTACTTCTGCAGTTGCACATTCAGATTGCGAAGCCATTTCTTCTGCCGGTAACGGATATATCCAACTACTGCCTTATAAATTTCCTCGGCCATCACCATGCCATAAACGATGTAGATTGGTTTCTTTAAATAAAGACCGCCGATAAATGCCATGGGAATTCCAATGAGCCAGACGCCACTGGTATCAATGAAAAGGCACACCCGGGTATCGCCGCCGCTGCGCAGAACACCCACAATATTGATATAGTTAAACATTTTAACAGGCATATAGAGGATAAACGCAAGCAGACAGAGATTTACGTGCTGAGCAACCTGAGGTGTAATGTTGTACATACCAATTACATTCCAGCGGATTCCAAAGCACAAAGCCATAGCGGCGAGGGTTACCATAAACTGAAGGATAAAAAAATTGGCGGCGTACTTTTCTGCCCGTTTTAAATGCCCGGCTCCCATCTCATTACCCAGGATTACAGCCGCCGCCGCGGAAAGTCCCTGGAACAGCACCACCACAATATCCTGGATCGTAGTTGCAATGGTAATTGCCGCCACCGCATTGTCCCCCATACGGCCATACACAAGAAAATATATGGTAGTGCCCAGTCCCCACATGAACTCATTGGCGATCACAGGGGTACATGTCACAGCAAACTGCGAGAGGAACTCACGGCTGTAACCGAACAGCTCCCGCACACCGCATGCAAGCGGTGAGCGGCTGCAGTACGTTACGCTGATAATGGCGGCGCATTCTACCACACGGGCTGTCAGCGTTGCAACAGCAGCGCCCACTGCCCCCATCTCCGGAGCGCCAAAATGTCCGAAAATCAAAATATAGTTTAAAATAATATTAATAAAAATCGTCATGCTGCTGATAAGAACCGGGGTCTTCACCTTACCCACCGCCCGCATCACCGCCACATAAGTGTTTGTCACTGCTGTAAACGGATAGGAAAGAGCCGCCACAGAAAGATAGGAAGCGCCGATAGAAACTGCCCCCTCGCTGGCAGTAAAAATCTGCATCACTGCCTTGGGATTCCATTCCGATGGCAGCAAAAAGCACAGTGAGCCAACCAGAGAAATGGAAATTGCAAGCCCCAGCACCTTCCGTATACTTTTCACATCGCCACTGCCCCAGTACTGCGCAGCCAAAACAACCGCCCCGCTGACTACTCCAAATACCAGGAGCGAAAACACGAAAAACACCTTGTTCGCCAGACCCACAGCAGCTATGGTGGTCTCTCCCAAGGTCCCTATCATCATGGTATCAATCAGATTCACGATCGTATTCAGCATTCCCTGCATCGCCACCGGCAATGCTATGGTAACTGCTTTTTGCAGAAACGATTTGTCCTGCAGCATATCTCTCGTATCATGTAATACTTTCATTACACATCCTCCATGTCCGCGGGAAGCTTGGTTACCCGCACAGAGTGAATCATCTTATTTTCAACTTTTATAACGGAGAACAAATATCCCTGATATTGCGCCTCAGGTTCCTCATCCTCGTCCGGTATACGGTTCAGCTTTGATATAAGAAGCCCGTTAATCGTGTCGTAATTGTCCAAATCCTCCTCAGGCAGGACAATTCCAAGCTCCTTACTTGCCTCCTCAAGAGGCGTCATACCGCTCATAATCAGCGCACCGTCCTCACCGCGGACAATAAACGTCTCATCCACATCATACTCGTCCAGAATATTGCCTACAATCTCCTCCAGAATATCCTCCATGGTCACCAGACCAACGGTCTGACCATACTCATCCACCACAATCTCCATATGGATTTTCTGAGACTGCATCTCTTTGAACAGAGAATTAATATTGCGGGTTTCCGGGATAAAATAAGCGTGGCGCAGTACGCCCGGCACGCTGGAAAGCCTCATCTTTGACGCCTGCGGGTTCTCCGCCCGGATTAGAATATCCCGCATATGTACGATTCCGACAATATCATCCAAATCCTTTCCATACACCGGAAACCGGGAGGTTTTTGCCTCCTTAATCACAAATTGCGCCGCATCCTCCACAATCATAGAGCCATCCAGCGCCACAATATTCTTGCGGTGCGTCATAATATCTCCGGCCTGTTTGTCGTCAAACTCGAAAATATTGGTAATCATTTTTGCCTCACTGGATTCCAGCACTCCCTGCTCATGCCCTTCATTCACCATTGTCATAATATCTTCTTCTGTTACGTTCTCTCCTTTGGATTTTTTGTATCTCCAAATAAGAGAGACGGCGATAATAAGCACCGCCGTCACAGCCATGATGATTGCCCCCCAATAGCCATCGTCCATATCTGTCCTTCAAACTCCTTTACTTCTTGTGTAAATATTACCCCAAAAATTCTTTGTCCATTGTACTAAACTTCCGCGCTCCCGTCAATGGCGAACTATGTAGTCAGCTCCAGGCTCACCATAAGCGCCTGGTCTACCTTTCTGAGCAGTTCGTCATCAATGTGGCAAATCCGTTCCCTCAGTCTCTGTTTATCAATCGTCCGAAGCTGTTCCAAAAGAATTACGGAATCCTTAATCATATCACTTTTGCGCGTGGACAGCTCCACATGAGTCGGCAGCTTCGCCTTATTCATGCGGGACGTAATAGCCGCACAGATAACTGTCGGGCTGTGTTTGTTCCCTACATCATTCTGGATAATAAGCACCGGGCGGACACCGCCCTGTTCCGACCCTACCACAGGCCGCAGATCTGCATAATAAATGTCACCTCGTCTGATAATCACAGTTTCACACTCCGTTACTGATATTCAAAGGTATTATTGCCCTTCTTTCTCCGGTGTATACCTCTCTGTGATTAATTTATGATTCACAGGCAATCCTGTTAACTGTCCGGCCGGAAGTCCTCATACATATCACCAAAATAGTCCTTGCTGCCAATCACTCTCCCACGCCGAATATAAACACGCGGCACACGTTTTCCAATGTCACAGATAAATTCATAATTGAATCTTCCGCTCAGTTCAGACAGCTCCTCCACCGTGATTTCCTGCCCATGGTCTCTGCCAATCAGCGTTACCTCTGTGCCTGTACAGACCTCTGGAATTTCCGTCACATCCACCATAAACTGATCCATGCACACACGGCCCAAAATCGCCGCACGTCTTCCACAAATCAGCACGGCCCCCTTATTGGAAAGAGACCTGGGGTATCCGTCCCCGTATCCTACCGGTATAGTAGCAACACTTATTGGCCTGTCTGCCGTGAAGGTTCCGCCATAGCTGATTTGCTGCCCTGGCTGCATCGCTTTTACATAAGTAACAAAGCTTTTAAGCCCCATAGCAGGTTTTAAAGGCATTTGCACCTTATTCACTTCATCAGAAGGATAAAGGCCATAAATTGAAATTCCTGCCCGCACCATACTTAAATCAGCAGTGGGCAGATCAATCATTCCCGCGCTGTTAGAACAGTGCTTTATGGGAATTTCAATTCCCCGTCCAGAGAGCAGCTTCACAAAATCAAGATAACGCTCAAGCTGTATAAGCGCTGCAGTCTTGTCGACCTCATCCGCCTTTGCAAAATGGGTGAACAATCCCTCCGTCTCAATGCCTGGCAAGGATGAAATCCTGACAGCCAGATCTGCGCCTGTCCGATCCGCGCTCATGCCAATCCGTCCCATTCCCGTATCAAGCGCTAGATGAATCTTTGCCCTGACACCTGTCTTACATGCAGCCTCTGACAAAGCAGAGGCCTGCTCCATAGTAAAAATTGACGGGCGGATCTCATGCTTTAAAAGTTCCTCATAGCAGCCAGGGTGGGTCACTCCCAGAATCAAAATCGGTTTTTTAAATCCATGGCGGCGCAGTATCAGCGCCTCCTCTATGGTTGCCACCCCATAGCTTTCCACAAAAGGGTCGATAGTCCGTGCCACCGGTACGGAGCCATGTCCATAGCCGTCAGCCTTCACCACCCCCATTATCCCTGTTCCGGGCGAAAGCTTCCTCTTCATAGACTCCATATTAAACGTTACAGCATCCAAATCAACCGGCGCATAAACTCTTGTGTACTGTTTCATATTTGCTCCTTTTCCTCCTCAGGCATAAAAATCAGTCTGCCAACAGCCGGTCTGCAATATCGCGGGCCAGGACACCGTTCACCCCGCACTCTGCGGCAGCCCTCTCCCCGGCAAGACCATGGATATAAGCTCCGAACGCTGCCGCCTGGGCACACTCCATACCCCGTGCCACCAGCCCGGCAATTACCCCCGTAAGCACATCACCGGAACCTGCCTTTGCCATACTGCTGCACCCACTTCCATTAATCCATGCCTTTCCATCCTTATCGGCGGTCACGGTCACAGCGTCCTTCATCACACAGGTCACACCACAGCGGGCGCTGTACCTGCGGGCAGATTGCAGCGGATCTGCCTTTAACTCTTTCACATCACAACCTGTAAGTCTCGCCATCTCCCCCATATGGGGCGTCACAATAATATTCTCTGTAAAATAACCGGTCAGATAAGAATGCTCCGCCACGCAGTTCAGACCATCTGCGTCCAGAACGATAGGGACATAAGCGTTTGATAAAACTGCCTCCACCAGACGCTCCACATAGGGGGCTCTCCCCAGCCCGGGTCCCAGAACAATCACATCAGCCCAGCCGCACTGCTCTTTCACCAAGTTCTCAGCTCCAGCCTGTTCATTTTCTGCCAGGAACTGGTCAGGTTCGTAAATCTCTACAATCGCTTCCGGAAGCTGGGACTGTAAAATCATACGGTTTTCCGGCACGGTCAGCACTTTAACAAGCCCTGCTCCGGCACGATACGCCCCTAAGGTGCTCAAATACGCTGCGCCACTCATACCGCAGCTTCCTGCAATCACAAGCGCCTTCCCAAAGGTGCCTTTATTTCCGTCACCTCTCCGCTCGGGAAGCATGTTCAAATCCATTGGCTCCAGCAAAACCGCATCCCATCCCACATTTCTTAAGCTTATGTCAGAAAATCCAATATCTGCCACACAAACAGCCCCCGCGCTGCTTTTTCCGGGATTCAAACAGAGCCCCGTCTTCACATATCCAAATGTTATGGTCACGTCTGCAGAGAGCGCTGTGCCTAAAACAGCCCCTGTACCTGAGTGAATTCCCGAAGGAAGATCTACCGCCACCACCTTAGATGAACAAAGAAGACGCTTTTGGGCAGGCTGGGCCAGCAGCTCCCGATATTCCCCCTCCACCGTGCGGGAAAGACCTGCCCCAAAAACTGCATCTACAATAATATCAGGGCTGTCGGAAACAATATTGCCGAATTCTGCCATCGGAACCCCGAGACAGTCGGCAATCCTCTGCTGTGCCAGATTTTCTTCTGTCCCATTCCCGCTCCCCCCTGCAAGGAGTACAATCACAGAATATCCCCTGCCATGCAGGATACGACCCACCGCGATTCCATCCGCCCCATTATTTCCTGTGCCACAGGCCACCAGCACTTTTACATCCGTTTTACTGTTCCTCACCTCCTGTGCCAGCTTCTCAACCGCCTCCACAACGCTTAATGCTGCCCGCTCCATCAACACCATAGATGGTATCCCTATCCTTCGGATGGTATCCCTGTCAATCTGCTCCATCTGTGCCCCGCTTACCGCATATTTCACTTCGATTCCTCCTTTTCCCGCAGGCTGCCTTCCCTTCCAGAATTACACACATAAAACTTGCCGGCAGGCGACGGGCAATCTTTCCTCCCTCACCTGCCGGCAAACAAATCATTTATGTTTTCTGTTTTTTTCCTCCATACTGCAAACCCGGTAAGATAACTGCATAAGGCTCTCAGAAAGGTGGACATTTTCCACCACCACGTCATCCGGGACATTTAAATCCACATGAGCAAAATTCCAGATTGCCTTAATCCCGGCATTTACCAGCCTGTCCGCAATCTCCGGCGCCTTTGTTTTTGGGATCGTCAGAGCTGCCATCTGCACATCATTCTGTTTTATAAACCGTTCCAAATCATCCACTCCCCGGACTTCAATTCCCCGCACTACCAGTCCAATCAGACGCGGATTAACATCAAACATGCCCTTTATTATAAACCCGCGCTTCTCAAAATTTGCATAGTTGGCAATCGCCTGCCCCAGATTTCCCGCTCCAACAATAATCAGGTTATGTTGACGGTCAACTCCCAATATCTTTCCGATTTCTGTATGCAGATGCTTCACGTTATAGCCATAGCCCTGCTGGCCAAACCCTCCAAAATTATTCAAATCCTGGCGAATCTGAGAAGCAGTAACCTTCATACGCACGCTCAGCTCATTGGATGAAATCCGCTCCACTCCATACTCCAGAAGTTCACCAAGATAGCGGTAATATCTGGGAAGTCTTGCAATAACCGCCTTAGATATTTCTTTATCCTCCATGCTCCCCACCTCACACAATACTTATTTTTGCTATTATACTATTTTGCCAAATAACTGTCAAATAAGTTTTAATTTTGCACTTATCACAAAATGATTTCCGGTAAAGAGTTGTTGAAAAATTATGCACGCTATATTATACTTCCAGATAGAGGTGCGCAAAGCGCCAACAAAACACAGGTCGAAGAGGTTATTTTTACTATGATTTTATCATGCAGTCGTATCAGCAAAGCGTTTGGAACCGATCAGATTCTATCTGAAGTTTCCTTCCACATAGAAGAGCAGGAAAAGGCAGCAATCGTTGGAATTAACGGTGCAGGCAAGTCCACCCTGCTAAAGATTATCGTCGGTGAGATGGCAGCCGATGAAGGGGAAGTTGTGCTCTCCAAGGGCAAAACCCTTGGATATTTGGCACAGCATCAGGAACTTTCAAACTCCCGCACCATCTACGAGGAGCTTAAGGAAGTAAAACGCCCTATCATTGAAATGGAACAGCAGCTCCGGGCATTGGAGTTGGAGATGCAGGGAGCATCCGGCCAGGATTTAGAGCAGATTCTTGCAGTGTACAGCCGCTTAAACCATACCTTTGAGCTGGAGAATGGCTACGCCTGGAAAAGCGAGTTGATTGGTGTGCTAAAAGGATTGGGATTTACAGAGGAGGAATTTAAAAAGCCTGTCTCCACCTTGTCCGGCGGTCAAAAAACCCGTGTTTCCCTAGGAAAACTGCTGCTGTCACAACCGGATCTTATTCTGTTAGATGAGCCTACGAACCATCTTGATATGGAATCCATCGCCTGGCTGGAATCCTACCTGTCAAACTACAATGGAGCAGTTATTATTGTAGCTCACGACCGGTACTTCTTAAACCGGGTAGTCACAAAAATTGTGGAGCTGGAGAACGGCCGCGGAGAAGTCTATCTTGGCGATTATTCTGCGTACAGCGAGAAAAAAGCGCTGATCCGTACCGCTCAGATGAAGGCGTACTTAAACCAGCAGCAGGAAATCCGGCATCAGGAAGAAGTAATCTCAAAGCTCAAAGCCTTCAACCGGGAAAAATCCATTAAGCGTGCCGAGAGCCGTGAAAAAATGCTTGCAAAAACTCAAATCCTTGATAAACCTGCCGAGATAAATGATGAAATGCGCCTCTCTCTGGAGCCAAATATCATCAGCGGTAATGATGTCCTTACAATCCGTAATCTGAGCAAGGCATTTGGCAGCCAAACCCTGTTTTCTCATGCCGACATTGACATAAAACGCGGCGAGCGGGTCGCCGTCATAGGCAGCAACGGCACCGGAAAAACCACCCTCTTAAAGCTTATAAACGCCATGCTTCCGGCGGATACGGGAACCATTACCCTGGGAACCAAAGTCCATATCGGCTACTACGATCAGGAACACCACGTACTTCATATGGATAAAACTGTATTTGAAGAGGTCCAGGACGCCTATCCCAATCTGACCAACACCCAGGTGCGCAATATTCTGGCTGCATTTTTATTTACCGGGGATGATGTATTCAAGCGTATCTCCGATTTAAGCGGCGGCGAACGGGGGCGTGTCTCTCTGGCAAAGCTGATGCTTTCCGAAGCAAACCTTTTAATCCTTGACGAGCCGACCAACCATTTGGACATCACCTCACGGGAAATTTTAGAGGACGCCCTGAAAACCTACACAGGCACCGTTCTTTATGTATCACACGATCGTTATTTTATCAACCAGACTGCTACGCGGATTCTGGAGCTGACAGACCGAACCTTCCTGAACTATATAGGCAACTACGACTATTACCTGGAAAAGAAAGAACTGATGAACAGCCTCTATGCAGCTTCCGGGACAATAAAATCCGAAGTCACCACAAGCCCATCTCCCAACGAATCAGAGGTCAAATTAGACTGGAAAGCACATAAGGAAGAACAGGCACGCATCCGAAAACGCCAGAACGATTTAAAGAGAGTTGAAGATGAAATCCATCTTCTGGAAACCAGGGACGGTGAAATTGACAGTCTGCTCTCCACTGAAGAGGTCTATACCAATGTGGAACGTTTGATGGATCTTAATAATGAAAAAAAGTCCCTCCAGACAAAGCTGGAGGAGCTCTATGAACGCTGGGAGGATCTGGCAGAATAAGCCATTAAGGCTGACTGTCTTCCACCTCCTCCTTCGGACGCTTGTATCCGGGACCATAGCCCTCCGCCTCGGCAGCGAGAGCCTCGTACTCTCTGCGCTCTTTTCTGGCAGCCTCCCGCTGTGCCTGAAGACGGAGCCTTGTCTCCTCATCATCCTGTAAATGCAGGATTTCTTCCAGAACCTCACACGTCTCCGGTGTATTATGTATCATTTCATCTCTTGATTCCCCTGACACATACCCGGCAAAAATTTTTCCGAAATAGAACTGAGGATTATCTGCATAATAATCCGGAATTTCCAGTATATTTCTCAGGGCAGGAAAATCGTTCCACAATTTTTTCATCCGTTCATCCCCGCTTTGATAGCACCCTGCACGGTACCCCACATACTCCCCAAATCCCTGGAGCACTGCATCAGCATCTGTGAATTTCACCTTTTTATAATGAGTGTCCACGCTGTGGCGGACATAATAAATTCCCATATCCGTTGCAGGAGCTGCAAAATAACTCTTTTTCTTGTAAAACATCAGCTCCCAGCCATCCTTCACAAAGCAGGCAATCCAGCTTCTGGGTATCTCATAAAGATAATCCGTAATCAGATCACGATCCTCTGAAGTGGGGTTTTGTTTTCCGATGACACGAATATCATGGTCTCTGTCCTCCTGCCCGTCTCCGTTAAAATATTTCAATCCCACATACTGATTCCACGCCATATGGCCATTCACAAAAAAATAATAGCGTCTGTCATCAATTCCCTGATAGCCACCGTCTGTCATCCGACCTTCGGAGTTAAACCAGTACCATTCGCCCTCATAGTTCAGCCAGCCCTTATGTACATTTTCGTTTTTATCATAATAATACCAGCAATGGCTTTTCTGGCTGTAATACCAGTCTGCGCCGCCGCTTCCTGGTGCATCCATGGCAAATGCAGATTCACACATCATACAAACTGCCGCTGCTGCCAGAGCAATCGGCAGCATTCTGTATCTTTTCACGGAGCTCCACTCCTCCTTACAGGGTACACATACGGATTCAAAAACAGAGTCCCGCTTGCGGAACTCTCTGTTTTTATCACATGAGCAAAACGATAAGCCGGGTTATGTCGTTGGATGGCCATCTATCTAGACCAGACGTCACCGTCTGGTTCAAGCGACCTACCCGAAAGCAGGCGGGCCGCCTTGCGCTTTCTGTTCGGTCTTGCTTCGAGTGGGGTTTACATATGCCCCGCCTGTTACCAGGCGGGCGGTAGTCTCTTACACTGCCCTTCCACCCTTACCGGTTGGAAAACCGGCGGTATATTTCTGTTGCACTGTCCCTGGAGTCGCCTCCGCCAGACGTTATCTGGCACCCTGCCCTGTGAAGCCCGGACTTTCCTCTCCCGCAGCCTTTCGGCAGACGCGGCAGCGGCCATCTGTCTTACTCAAAGATTTGTTATATATCGTATCATCCTTTCATAGAGCTGTCAACTTACAGCTTTCTTAATGTCACACCTTAAAGCAGCTTCCACCGATAAACTCACGCAGAATCGAATTCTTCGGAATATCCTCACTGCTGACCCCCAGAAAATAATCGAGGAATTTTAACAGACGCTTCGCCTCCAGATACTCTTCACTGTCCCGGGGTACAGAGAACAGAACCGGCTCCGCATACTGCTTTAGCACTGCCAGCTCATAGACCAGAGCCGAGTTGAACATCACGTCAGCGTCCTCTTGGAACGGAAAGATATTCTCCTCCTCACCCCTTCTCACACTGGGCCACATACGGATGGTATCCTGCGCCGATGCACCTCTGGTTCTGGAATCCCGCACGATACGGCGGATCATCCTGCCGTCGGCAGTTGGAATCCGGTTGTGTTCATCAATATTCAGCTGGGTGAGGGCGCTAATATAGATTTTGTATTTATTCTCCCGGGGAAGACGATTGGACATCGCCTCATTCAGACAATGGATTCCCTCAATCACCAGAATATCGTCCTCCCTCAACTGCAGCATATTCCCCCGGTACTCCCGCTCTCCAGCCACAAAATTATAGGTTGGAAGCTCCACACGTCTGCCCGCCAGCAAATCTGTCATATTCTCGTTAAACAGTGCCACATCCAGGCATTCCAGCGCCTCATAATTGTAGTTGCCATTCTCATCCCGGGGACTGTCCACACGATTCACAAAATAATTGTCCACTGCAATTGGATGGGGCGTAAGGCCCTTGGCACGAAGCTGGATGGACAAACGGTGAGAAAAGGTGGTTTTTCCAGAGGAGGAAGGTCCTGCAATCATAACGATCTTTTTATCCTTCCTGGCGGCGATCATTTCCGCTATATCGCCCATCTTCTTTTCCATCAGAGCCTCCTGCACCAAAATCAGCTGGTTCATCTCTCCACGGCTGATTTTCTCATTCAGAGCCCCCACGGTGGGCACCTGCATTTCCTTTCCCCAGTTTTCCGCCTCATCAAGCACGCCAAACAGCTTTTTTCTTATCACAAAGCCCGGCACACGATTGGGATTCTCAGTTTCCGGCAAAAGCAGCATAAACCCATGCTCATACAGAACCAGATCATAATACTTAATAAACTCGGTACTCTGAACCATATAGCCGTAATAGTAGTCCTCAAAACCGCCGATACTGTACAAATTCACCTGTGAAACGCGCCGGAACTGAAACAGCTTCTCCTTGTCATACATTCTATGTTTTCTGAACAGCTCAATCGCCTCGTCTGTACTCACATTCCGCTTCATAATCGGAAGGCACGCCCCCACATATTCCGCCATTTTCGCCTTAATCTGATCCACCAGCTCCTGTGTCCGATCAAAATCCCCCTCGGCCTGAATAAACAGTCCGCTTCCGATAGAAAATTGCACACACACCTTCGTAAGGTTCTCCGCACCGACCACCTCATAAAATGCTTTCAGCATTACCAAAATTGCACTGCGGCGGTAAGCTTCCCTTCCAGGTCTGTCCTTTGCAGTCAGAAAAATAACCTCTGTACCTTCACGGATCTTCTTATGAAGCTCCTGAAGCTTTCCGTTCACTCTGGCAAGCAGGATGTCACAGGGAAAACGATCCCTGAACTCTGAAGCCACATCCTTTAAAAGGGTGCCCTCCTTATACGCTCTTGGCTCCCCCTCAACGGTCAAATGAATCATACTTCCTCCTTCAGCAGATAACCTTCGTTGGGAACACCTCCATCGCCGTCACAATTTCAAGTCCTCCGCA
This sequence comes from uncultured Clostridium sp., assembly GCA_947575275.1. Lineage (GTDB taxonomy): Bacteria > Bacillota > Clostridia > Lachnospirales > Lachnospiraceae > Brotaphodocola. The sequence continues at coordinate 22,787 of CANPMS010000005.1, forward strand.
TTGCTCTCTAAGATAATGCTTCATAAACGGAATAAAAATGTGCTCCAGTCCGTAATGCCCTGCATCAATTACAGCCATGTGGTTCGCCGCTGCGTCAATTCCATGGTGATGTCCAATATCACCTGTAATCAAAACCTCTGCATGTCTGTCAATAGCTTTAAAAATCATGCTGCCGCCTGACCCGGGTGAAACGGCAACCCGCCTCACCGGTCCTGTCACTTCGTCCGCGCCATATATGACAGCAAAAGGAAGACCAAACAGCTCCTTCACCCCCTGAGCCAGTTTCTCCAGACCCATCGGCTCAGGCAGGCTGCCCACCTTCCCGATTCCGATTGGCACACCGGCCGCCTCCCCTGTCACCTCCAAAGGCTCTCCATCCTTCAGCCCCAATATATCCGCGGCAAGATCCCCCATACAGCCGGGAGCAGCGTCAAAATTGGTGTGCATGGCAAAACAGCATATATCTGCCTGAATTAAGTCTACGACCCGGCGGCTGATAAAATTCTCATCATTCACCTGTTTTAAAGGTTTAAAAATCAGGGGATGATGAGTCAAAAGAAAATCTGCCTTTTCCTCCACAGCCTGCCTCACTACCTGCTCCGTCACATCCAAAGCAATCATCACACGCTTTATTTCTTTTGCGCTTCGCCCTGTTAAAAGTCCGGGATTATCCCAGTCACAGGCATATTCCTGGGGCGCAAGCCTGTTAAGTATTTCAATCAGTTCCCTGCATTGCATGGTAAGCCTCCTTTGCCTGACGAATCTCCTCTTTAAGCAATTCTAAACGGTTGCGGGCGCTTTCTGTATCTACACAGGAAAGCTGCCAAAAAAGCGCTTCTCCCTGAGACAATTCCTGATGGAGAAATTTTTTCAGTACAGGTGAGCGGCTTCGGATCAAAACATCCCCGTACCGGTACTGGTATTCCTCTCCATACTCCATCTTGCCAGGCTTCGCTGTCATTACCACATAATATTTGCCGTCTTCCTCCACCATCACCTCATCAGAGATCAGCAGTCCCAGTGTCTCCAGCCCATGACGAAACAGAGAAAGCTCAGACTGGGGCGATAAAATATAATGGCGTATCTGTCCATGCAGATGCGCCCCTTCCCGCAGGATTTTAAGCATCAGTTCCCCGCCCATCCCGGCAATAATAACCGTGTCTGCCTCACCCGGCTTCAGGACTGACAGACCATCGCCAAGACGTGTCTCAATCTGCGCCTCCATGCCATGCTGAAGTATATGCTCCCTGGCTCTCTCAAGCGGTCCCTGGCGCACATCCATGGCAATGGCGCGGCAAGCCGCCCCCTGCTCCACCAGACGAATGGGCACAAAGCCATGGTCTGTGCCCACATCTGCCACACAGCGGTTTTGAGACACAGCTTCGCTCCCATCCTCATAGCTATTTATCGCCTTCGCTGCCTGAAATATAATAGTTTCCAGCCTGTCCGACAATTTCATCTTTTGTCCATCCTTTTTAATCAAGATAATCTTTCAATTTCTTGCTCCGGCTGGGATGACGCAGTTTGCGGAGCGCTTTCGCCTCAATCTGGCGGATTCTCTCTCTGGTCACCTGGAATACCTTTCCCACCTCCTCCAGGGTTCTGGGTCTTCCGTCATCCAGCCCAAACCGCAGGCGAAGCACCTGCTGCTCCCGCTCGGTAAGCGTCTCCAACGTTTCCATCAACTGCTCATGCAGCAGCGTAAAGGTGGCCTGATCCATGGGCACTGCCATGTTCTCATCCTGGATAAAATCACCCAGATGGCTGTCCTCCTCCTCACCAATCGGTGTTTCCAGAGATACCGGATCCTGGGCAATCTTTCTGATTTCCCGCACCCGCTCCACCGGAAGCTCCATCTGCTCTGCAATCTCCTCTGCCGTAGGTTCACGTCCCAAATCCTGGACAAGCTGCCTGGAGGTGCGGATTAACCGATTAATCGTCTCCACCATATGGACCGGAATACGAATCGTCCGCGCCTGATCTGCGATGGATCGGGTAATTGCCTGGCGAATCCACCAGGTAGCGTAAGTGGAAAATTTATAACCTTTGCGGTAGTCAAATTTCTCCACCGCCTTAATAAGCCCCAGGTTTCCCTCCTGAATCAAATCAAGAAACTGCATTCCGCGTCCCACATAACGCTTTGCAATGCTGACCACCAGCCTTAAGTTGGCCTCCGCAAGACGCTTCTTTGCATCTGCATCGCCAAGCTCCATCTGCTTCGCAAGCTCAATCTCCTCCTCCATGGAGAGCAGCGGTATCTTTCCGATTTCTTTCAGGTACATGCGAACCGGATCCTCAACACCTACCCCGTCAGGAATTGACAAATCGATCTGCTCCATATCGATTGCCTCTTCCTCGCCCATATCCTCTTCCAGAAACAGCTCCGGATCAATGTCATCGTCCTCCTCAAGGCGCAGAACGTCCACATGATTGTTATCCAGAAAATCATAAATCCTGTCCAGCTTATCCGGGTCAAGAAGTTCTCCCCGGAAAAATTCAAGAATTTCCCGGTTCTCCATCACGTTCTTTTTCTTTTTTGCCTCTTCCAGAAGCAGAATAAGCTTGTCGTCAAATGTCTGGTTTTGCTCCTCCATATCCACCCGCTCCTTTCCGGTTCAGCTAATCAATCGTAATCCGAAGTGTTTTCAATTCTGCCTGCTCCTTGATAATCTGCTGCAACTTTTCAATATCCGCAGCTCCTCTGCTGGCTTCATCCAGGCTGTTTTTACGAATTCGCAGCACCGTCTCTGAAAACGCCTTCTTTTGCTCCTCATTATTTAGAGATTCCTTTAAATCAGCGTTAAACAACGCTGCCACCTCTTTGTATTGTTCTTCATCGTTGATAAAATGATTCAAGATTCCAGCAGGATTTAAATTTCCATTTTTATATCCTTCAAATACCATTTCTGCCACCTGATGGTAAAGCGGCTCCTTAAAATCATCGGCACTTATAATGCCCGCAATTTTTTCAAACAGCTCCGGACGCTCAATCAGCCAGGTCAGAAGCAGACGTTGAGAGCGGCGTATCCCATCATCCTTCTCTTTCTTCTTTCTCGCCTCATACGGCTCACCATACTGACGCCCCTGTATCTTTGGCGGCTTACCGCCTAAGCGGATGCTGATACGGCTCACCAGCTTTTTCAAGTCTTCGTAGGAAATAAAGTGAGCCTGTGCCACAGCATGGATATAATTATCACGCTCCAAAGCCTCGGGAAATTCCAAAAGTTTTTCCGCAACCGCATTATAAAATTTCGTTTTCTGCTCCGGGTCGTCCAGCCTGTAACTCCCCTTTAACACATCCACCTCAAACAGAAAGCTGTTCTGCGCCTGAGCAATCCGCTCCCGGAATGCCTCAGGGCCCAGATTCTTTATAAACTCATCTGGATCCTTATAAGGTTTTAAATTCAGAACACGGGTGGAAATACCTGCCTCCTTCAAAATCGGAATTGCCCGGAGCGCTGCCTGAACGCCCGCGCCGTCACTGTCATAGGTGAGGACTACCGTTTCCGTATAACGCTTTAGAAGCAGCGCATGCTGTCTGGTAAATGCTGTGCCAAGAGATGCCACGGTATTTGTAAAGCCCGCCTGCTGCATGGCAATCACATCCATATATCCCTCACACGCCAGCATATATTTTTCACGGCTTGTCCGGGCGTAATTTAATCCATACAAATTCCTGCTTTTGTCAAAAACAGCCGTTTCCGGAGAATTCAGGTATTTGGGCTCACCATCCCCCATAACACGGCCTCCAAAGCCAATAACCCGGTTGTTCACATCCATAATCGGGAACATGACACGGTTCCAGAATCTGTCACGTCCGCCTCTCTCCTCCACCACCGCAAGTCCGCTGTCTTTCAACACACCGTCTTCATACCCTTTCGAGCGCAAATACCGGTACAGGTCATCACTGACCTTATTGGCGAATCCAAGACCAAACCGGCGTATCGTCTCATCATTCAACCCACGCTTCTTAAAATAGTCATATCCGATTTTTCCCTGTGGCTGATAAAGCTGATGATAGAAGTAGCCGGCAGCCAGTTTATTGATTTCCAAAAGTGTGGAACGCCTGTCCGCCTTTGCTCGCTCTTCCCTGGAATACTCCACTTCCGGCAGATTGACGCCGGAGCGGTCTGCAAGGGTTTTAAGCGCCTCAGGAAACGTAAAATTCTCGTACTCCATCACAAAAGTAATCACGTTTCCTCCAGCCCCGCAGCCAAAACAATAATACATCTGCTTCTGCGGCGACACGGAAAAGGAAGGAGAATTCTCATTGTGAAAAGGGCATAGACCAAAATAGTTTGCTCCTCTTTTCTGAATCTTCACATATCCCGAAATCACATCCACAATGTCATTCCTTGTCCGCACTTCTTCTATGACTTCCTCCGGATAATACATGAACTTCTCCTTTCTCCTTCTACATTACCTTCCACGCTTTTGGCACAAACAGCGCCTCAAACGTATCAATGGCGTAGCTGTCACTCATACCTGCAATATAATCACAAACCACCCGCTCTCTCTCCTCCTGTTTTTCCTCCATCATATGCAGATATTCCCCAGGCAGCTCCGTCACATGCTCCAAATAGTAATTATAAAGGAACACAATAAGCTGCTGTGCTCGTCCTTCTTCCGCCTTAGGTATCTTGTTCGTATACACATTCTTAAACAGCCAGGCACGCAGATCCCGCATTGCCTCCTCCATACCGGGAGACATCACAATATTGGGCTGATCCATGCTCTGCAGAATAATATCATGGATCATATTATCAAGCCGTTCCCGGACACTGTGCCCCAAAACATTGGTATATTCACTGGGCAGTTCTTCCTCACAGAAGATCTCTGCCCGGATTGCATCATCAATATCGTGGTTTATGTAGGCAATCTTGTCCGACAGACGCACTACGCAGCCTTCCAGCGTTGAGGGATGGCCGCTGGTACGGTGATTTAAAATCCCGTCCCGGACCTCGCGTGTCAAATTTAGACCTCTGCCGCCTTTCTCCAGCACCTCGACCACGCGCACACTTTGTTTATAATGTGAGAAACCATAGGGGCATAGTTTATTTAAAATCCGTTCACCGGAGTGTCCAAAGGGTGTATGACCCAAATCATGACCCAGGGCAATCGCCTCCGTCAGATCCTCATTGAGCCTTAAAGAACGGGAAATTGTCCTGGCAATCTGCGCCACCTCAAGTGTGTGAGTCAGCCGTGTCCGGTAGTGATCACCCTCCGGGGCAAGAAATACCTGGGTCTTGTGCTTCAGTCTTCGGAAGGATTTACAGTGCAGAATCCTGTCACGATCCCGCTGATACTCCGGGCGAATATCGCACAGCTCCTCCGCCACATCTCTTCCATCTGTATCGCGGCTCAGAGAAGCATAAGGACTTAAATATTCTGCCTCCCATGCTTCCCGCCTTTCTCTGATATTCATATGCACCCCTCCTCTCCAGAAAAACTATATTCAGATATAATTATATCATCTTTTCTGAATTTTTAACACTCCTTTTTCCCTGAGACGCCACATACCCATCTTCCGAATGCCCATACCCCGGAGGGTTTTGATTTATAGGACGCAATTTTCTATAAAGAAAAAAGCAGGGAATCAATCCCTGCCTGACGTGCAGAAGATGGGAGTCGAACCCACAAGGTATTGCTACCACACGGACCTGAACCGTGCGCGTCTGCCAATTCCGCCACTTCTGCAAACCATTGCCTCGGCAATCTTCCGAGGCAACAAAGCTATTATAGCGAATACCCTAAAATTTGTCAACTGCTTTTTATCTGTTTTAATCTTTTTAATGTGGAATTCATTTCCGTCTAACCCATTTACCAAAGAACGTCTTTTTGTAGTGGAGCAGTTCCTCCTTGGCCTTGTCAAAATTCCCGGCCTTTTGCAGATACTCGACGCCCTTTTTAATATCCTCCGGCACGCCCAGACCCCGAGCGAAGATGAAGCCCCGCATATAATCCGCCTCCTGATTCTTCCAGTCCACCTTATTTAAAAACTCCAGAGCCTTACTGTAATCCTGGTGAGCGCCCAAGCCGTTGAAATTACACTTAGCCAGGTAGAAGGTTCCCCATGTGCTGCCTTTTTCATAGTAGGCGGTAGACAGATGATGATACGCTTTGGCATAGTCCTGGGGCGCTCCATCCCCCAGGAAGTAAGCCTTACCCAGCATGTTGTTCGCCCCACCATGGATGGAATCCCTGGTCAGCTCCTTCTCAAAGCAGGAGACCGCGTAGGCTGCATCCTTCTCTACTCCCTCGCCAGTGAAATAGCAGCGTCCCACCTCGTACCACGACCCCGGCTGACCGCCCTCTGCTGCGGCCTTGTACCAGTGGAGAGCCTCCTCCTTACGCCCCTCCTTTGCCAACTGATCAGCATAGAGATCCTGGTGAATTGGATGACCATACTCCGCACCGATCTTCCACAGCTCCTGAGCCTTCTCCGGCTGAGGAGCGATAATATCCTCATCGCCGTTTTGATAATAGTGGTTAAGGTTATTGGCGGCAAAATACATACCGCCCCGAAATGCCTTCCAAAACCAATCCTCGCATTTAGAAATATTCTCCTTCAGATATGTCTTAAAGGCAGCCTGATCGGGGAAGGAGTCTTTGCCTTTATCATAGATGCGCAGGAAGTCCCACCAAAAGTATGCGTTGCCCACCACGTATTGGCTGAAAGCGTCGCCACCCTCCGCCAACTCAAGAGCTGTCTCAAACGCCTCCTGGAGGCTGCTAAAGGGCATCTTCTTTTCCAGGGACGGAGTCATCTCCCCACTTCGCAGAGCCACCAGTGCCCCCAGGGCGCTTCCCTGCTCCACGGACTTGTGGAGCAGCTGGGTGGCCAGCTGATCGTCCTCCGGAAAGCCATGACCAGCCCACACATATTGCACTCCGCAGTAACACCGGGTCAGCACACAACTGGCATCCCCATCCCCGACCTCTGAGGCACGCTCCAATAGGGAGAAGGCCTCCTTTCCCCGTCCTGTCGTTTCATTGTAATAGATGTCCTTAAGAGCCTGCTTAACCTCATCACTTAAAACTGCTGCCATAATCACGCATCTCCTTTATTTGTATATTTATTTTGGCTTCTTAACCTTTTTCCATTCAGGACTCCTGGGCAGGAATTCTCCACGGGGGTAGCCCATCAACCATTCCGCTGCTTTCCTGGGCGGCATTTTCGTTATGTAAAAGCCCAGCTTCGTATCCTCGGGGCAGGCAGCCTCCACAGTACAGCGCCCATCAGCCTTGCTTCCCGCTGTGACTCTGATCCACATATATCCCACAGGATGGGTCAAATCCACCATCTGATAGCTCCCGTCCACAATACCTTCTGCTGCAATCCTCACATCCTCTTCCGTGAAAGTAATATGGTTCTCCGCTGCTCCGCTGGCATAGATCAGAGACAGTCTTGCCTGAGATTTTCGGTGTTGGTGGGAAGAGATTTCTCTGACCCCGGAGCCGTAAGATCGCCGCAACTCCCAATCCCTGAGCTTGGGAGCCTCCAGGCGAAGCCAGGCAGTCAGCTCCGCCAGCGCCTCCTGGTGATCCACAGACTTAATCAAGACCATATCCTCCTCACCGGGAGCGCCCGCCAGCTCTGCCGTCAGCGTCACCACCCCCTCCCGTGCGGAGACGTTCATTGCCCGGAGAGCCTTGCCGCTGCTCTCAATGGGACGGTTGGGCGTTAAGGTAAAGCTCTCCAGCTCCTGCTCCAGGCAGCGACGCAGATACTCCTCCACCAGCCCATTTGTCACCCGGGAGGTCACCTCACCTCCAGCCTTCAGAATCATATTCTGAGAACCGGCGCTCATGACCTCCCGCTGGAACATCTCTGAGCCTCGGCGGTTCCGCTTATTACGGAACTCCCGCTCAAAACTTTCACGCCGAATCTCATTCATGGAGTAAAAGCCGGAGCACTGTGCCTCATTTCCCCGGGCAGCATCTGGAACCACAAGAGCCAGAAAATCCCCTGCCGCCTTTAAGTCCCTGGGATCATTGAAGCTGGTCTGCATCCGTTGCCAGCGGTCGTCAATCAACACCAGCTCCATATTCCGTCTGGTGCGGGTACCGCTTTGCGTGCTATACTGGTGAATCTCGTCAATGACAAAGATGCCCCGAATACGGTCGATCTTAGTTGCTCCCTCCCCAAGAACCCACTCCCGACCGATACCCACCGGACCAAACCACCGGGCATTCTCCTCCAAATCGTTATCCACCATAGCGAAAAGCTCCTCTACCGAAGGAGCCTCATCTGGATAGGGCAGCTGGTTTCGAATGGATTGAGCCAGAAAACTCTTAGCAGGAAAAAACGCATCCCGCACGGCGACGTAAGCCAAATACAATCCTAAAAGCGCCATCAGAACCGCTCCGCTGCCGGAGACCGCCAAAGTTATGTAATCCGTTTTCTCCCAGTAGGTTCGATCCTGATCCAGCCCGATAGCAAAGGACACCCCCAGCGACGCAGCAATAACCAGCATCAGCAGCGCCCAAATCAGCCAGATGAGCTTTTTCCGAGTACGGCTAAGGCAGTAGCCCTCCTCTGGGCTGTGGGGATTGTTCTTCCTCTGAACCCACTTCTTTTTCCCATTCATTGCTACTTGTACCTCCACATTTCCAGTGAAAAATCAAGTAAAATTCTGCTTTTGATTTTAACATTCCAGTTATAATTCTGTCAATTCCTTTATGTCCGCCTCTGCCTGCTCCTGCATAGGCCAGATACTAAGACGTACAATCTCCTGCACACTCCGCAGCAGGCGGATCCCTGCGGCAGTCTCCATTAAATCCATACCATAAATCATAAGAAACTCACAATAAATATGAATCAGATAAGAATTATCATAAGTTTCAAACGATGTCTCATATCCCATTGCATGCAGACGCGGCAGAACCTTGCGCTCAACCGCCCGTTTGCTGAACAAATGCTGATGAGTAATTGCCTCAACACGATCAGCCTTCCCTTGACTCAATACCTCATCTGTAAAATGGATAAACGCATCTAAAGACTGATGGATCTTAAATTTCTCTCTCAAACTTTCAGGAGGAGAGGAACGCATATGAAAAAATGCCACCTGATTTCCAGATACTTGTTTGATATTATAGAGAAGGCATGGATTTACACGGGTATACATCCGCTCAGCATTCCTGTCATATGGTCCCACCACCGCCAAAGTATATTGTCGCAACAACCTGCTAAAACGTTTCATCTCCTTGCTCTGCAGTATCATTTGCTCATCTGGACAATGATTAACCTGTTCAAACACGATTGGAAACAGACGAAGCAATCTCCAGTTTGTGTATCTGCCCCAAACAACATATCCAACAAACACTGCTATCAGCAACACCAGTATCAGCAACAGTGTTATCCCAAGCACTGCCAGCAGCAACTGCATAATCCATCCGAACATATCAGCTCTCCTCCTTTTCAAGAATCGAGTAGGGGACATTTTCTCTCCCCTCTCACACCAACGTACATGCCGTTCGGCATACGGCGGTTCAGCATAACTTCAAAGCATGGCGTTCTTTGTAGTAATCGTAACAACTCACAAGTCCTGCCTGCATCAGCTTTTCTTTTGAGATTTCCCTGACAGCATACGTTTTCGTTACTATCCACTGATAGTGGTCGCCACAGTATGCCGTCAGTCTTGCTAGGTCTCTTCCTATTCCCAGTTTCTGCAATCCCCATTGTGTTGTTACTACAGCTAATGGAACTGTCTGTGAGACCTCGCGGGATAAGTCCGTGTTCTTTCCTCGTCTACCCTCCCGATTTACATTCATAGGTTACGACTACCTTTGGGGCTTCGTTGCCTATAGCCAACTTACCCGCCATAAACGCCTTATTATCGGGTTTCTGTCCATAGGGCAACGATTTTGCTATCTCTTCTTCTCGCCTGCACCTCACGATACAAACCTTGAGAGTCGCTATAAAGTTCGTTGGTAGCTACGCCTAAGTGGACTTTCACCACAGAACACGGATATGCCCGTCATACTAAAAAAGCCAACAGCCTGCTTTTGCAGACTGTTGGCTTAATCAATGAATTACTTTCCAGCCTTGTTAACCAGAAGTATTGTCTGGGCACCAGCGGCGCAAACAAATCCTAAAATTGCAGAAAATAAAGCAAACATGTCTTGTCCTCCTTTCTTATTTGGATTTTCATAGCAAACCTTTGTGCTAAATTATTTTCTTGATCCTGCTGCTGTACCAGCGAACATTGTAAGTGGTGTCAAAATAGCGAAAATTGCTGCGATTGCTGCTATCATACCTATTTCCTCCTTTCTTAAATATTGTGCAGATACTTATGAAATACTATCATCTGCATAAATTCAGGTAATTTTTGTCAGGAACAAAAACAACCATTTTTTGCTTACGTTAAAATCAAACTGCTCGTTGTAATCAACAAATACGCTTCTGGAAAAAGTTGTACTTATCTATTTTTCTGACCCTGTAACAAGAACCATATCTGAAAAGGAACACGCTCCTCCTCACCACCGCGGTCTTTAATCTTGTCACACAGCACTTTTTTGTATGTAATCCAGTGAATATATTTGTTATAGCACAGGATGTTTTGTTCTAAGTTCAACTTTTGTTTTCCATGAATTTACTATACTACTAAAAAAAGGATATGTCAATACTTTTTATTATAAAAATTTTATATTTTTTATTTTTTTTTAACTTGCTTTATTAAATATTAAATTTAATAACTATACAACAAAAAACAATTATTTAAGCCGCATGATACACAAAAACGGCGCGAATCTTGAACATTTCATGTTCAGGATTCGCGCCGTGCGCTATTCAGTGCGGGAGATGGGACTTGAACCCACACGACATGACTGCCACTAGATCCTTAGTCTAGCCTGTCTGCCAATTCCAGCACTCCCGCAAGCTTTGATAGTATAGCACAGAATTGCTTTTATGGCAACAGTTTTTTTCTTTTTAATCCCACTCTCTCTCAAATTTTAATATTGTGCCTGTAACAGCATTAATATCTACTTCATACTCATAACCACCGGACTTGAATTCCACCTCATACTCTGCTCCATAATACTCAATATCCAGCTTACACTTATACGCGTAGATAGAGTTTGCAGACACGCCTGCCCGTTCAAGTGCAATCTGCTTTGCACGAGCCTCGCCGATGTAATTGCCGGTTGCTCCAATGCCGCCGTTTGCTGCTCCGCCCCCTGCTGCCGGATAGTTGATATACTCGGCATCATAATCAAACTTCAAAATGCTTCCCGTATAGGCATCAATATCGTAATCGTACTCTCTGTAATCGGAGGTGTAAAACTCTACCTCATACTCCCAGCGCCCATCATCAAAATCCAGTTTGCAAAAAGCATACGTCACCTGGTTCTCCGTCAGACCTGCATGGCTCAGAGCTGCCTTCTTTGCTGCCGCCTCACCAATAAATCCCGACTGTGCGGCCGCTGCATTCTGCTGCTGTGCCCAGGCAGTCGCTTGCGAAGCTCCATTGACTCCCTGTGACGGTGACGGCTGAGTTTGGGCCTGCCTGGCCGCTTTTCCGTCCCAGGCGCCACTCTCAGTAACCCAGTACCCGTCAGGAGTATACGTGTTTGACAGCATATACCCGTCACTTCCTAAATAGTAATGCTTCCCGTCAGAATCATACATCCACTGCCCTGACATCCACTGTGTATTAGTGGGATTCGTAGCATATTTCCAGCCTCTGCCATCATGAACCCATCCTGCTGCAAAAGCGGGCACCGCTGTTGCCAGCGCGATTACTGCTGCCATTCCCATAACCAAACCTCTTTTTTTCATCTCTCTTCTCTCCTTTTCTAAATAATTAATCCCATGCCGGCTCTGCATCCCAACTTCGAATCGCTCCGGAATAACCATCAATTTCAAATTCATATTCCATATTATTGTAAATAATTTTCCCCTCGTACTCCAGACGCCCATCATCATAGTCCACTTCAAACTTGACAATATTACGGGCGCTTGCGCCGGGCACCTGCCCAAGAGCAATCTCCTTTGCTTTATCCGAGGTTATACTTCCATTTGTTCCGCCAGCAGGCGGCGCATCGTATCCCCAATCATAATCATGCGACACAATATTACCTGTATAAATATCTATCTTATACTTGTATTCCTTGTAGTCATCCGTATAGAATTTTACTTCATACACCTGCCGTCCGCTGTCCCAATCCAGCTTATTTTGAACAGCCGTTACCCTGCTCTCATCAACACCGGCATGGCTAAACGCCGTTGCTTTTGCCTGATCCACAGAAATCACTCCCTGTGGGGTTTCTCCCTGAATTGCTGCAGATTCACTCATCGGAACCACCTCTGTTGCGGCAGCCAAAGTCTCTGCCTGCACCGCATCAACAGATGACGGAAGCTTTTTGTCAATCACCGCTCCCGTCAGAGCCTCAATATCATATTGGTAAGGCTCCCCATCAAGCGTAAAAGAAACATTGTAATAATCAATGCCATTCCGGTTATTCAGTTCTGTCACATTAAAGGAAACCTCCGAATCCATAGCTGGACCAACATCATTCAGGGCGGCCAGCTCAGCATTTCTCTGTCCAATCGGCTCCATTTGCTTTGGTGAAGCCGTACAGCCTCCTGCCGCAAACATCGTCATCACCAAAATACCGTATATTTTATTTTTTAACTTCATGCTCCACCTCCTTTCTAAGTATATCATAAACTGATAACATTAAATCTGTATGAAATTACCAAAATTTTTTTTCGGCAGATGCAGCGTAAATTTACTTCCTATATCAGACACGCTTTCCATTGTCATTTTCCCCCTGTGCGCCTTTGCAATCTGCTGTACCATTGAAAGCCCCAGACCGGTTCCTCTTCCACTGCTCCGCGCAGGATCAACCTGATAAAAACGCTGCCATATCTTTTCTTTCTGATTATCAGGAATCCCTATCCCATCATCAGCCACGGAAAGGAGCACCTCCTTTTCTGTCTCGCTCACAGTCACCCATACACGACCATCAGGCTTTCCATATTTAAACCCATTATCCACCAGATTCCGCACCAGACGGGAAAGTAAAGATGGATCGCCGGACACCTTGGCTTTACTGTGAATCTCCACAGACAAACGCTCCATATCATATCCACATTCCTGGCATACAGCATTCACCAATTCACCCAAATCGATATCGTCGGGATTAATCAGTCCTGTATCCTGATCCATTCGTGTAATACTTAAAAGCTGGGAAATCAACGCGGACATTTTCTCTGCCTGCCGGCGAATCATCCTGATAGTCTCAAGGCGTTCCTCCGGGGTATTGTCAAATTTCTCTGAGCATTCACAGGCGCTCTGAATAACTGAGACGGGGGTGCGCAGCTCATGAGATGCGTCGGAGGTAAACTGCTTTTCTGTCTCAAAAGAACGCTCCAGACGTTCAAACATTCCGTTAAATGTATCTGCAAGCCTGGTAAATTCCTCATTTTCAGACTTCAACACAATTCTTCCCGACAAATCCTTTGCCTCATTAATTGCCTCTGCTGTTTCAATCATGCTGTCCAAGGGGCTGAATGCACGTTTTGCGATCAGATAACTGCCCAGAGAGGCCAGACAAACAAAGACCGGAAGACTGACAAGGGATATTTTGGACAATTTTCTCACAACATTCCCGGAATCCGGCACCGCTATCAGGCTGCGGAGCCATATCCCATTCTCCCAACCGGACGGCAGCCATAAATCCGTAACAAGATACTGGGTTGTATCTGTGCTCACCGCACGGGTAAAACCGTGGGAAAACGGCTCCTCCACCGTAAAGGCCACAGGAATCTGACCTGAAAGCAGAGCCTTGCTTCCACTGTATATCAGTGTTGTAACCCCGTTCTGATAGTGCTGAAAATCCTGACCGATCTGCAGTTTACCGTTTAACAGCTCCACCTGACTGATGTTGTTGTGCACAGTGCTCTCAAGCTGGGAAATCTCAGTCTGCATAATAACAGTGCCGCTCACAAGAACCATAAACACGGAAAGCAGCAAAAATAACGCCATCATCAGAATGGTCAGCCAGATTGTAATTTGAATTTTTGCAGAAATCTTTCTCATATCCTTACCTTTACACGTCAGCCTTCAACACCCAGCCAACCCCTCTTATAGTATGTAATAACTTGACCTCATGCCCTGAGTCAATCTTCTTTCTCAGTCTGCTCATATACACATCTACACTGTTGGAGCTGCCGGAATATTCATAATTCCATATCTGATTTTCCAAACGTTCTCTGGAGAGCACGATTCCCTGATTGCGCATCATATATTCCAGAATGGAAAATTCCTTGGGAATCAGCTGTATCTCCTGGCCGCTCCGTACCACCGTTCTGCGACTAATATCGATGGTTAAATCCTCAAGCGACATCAGATTTGTCTTGTTTCCGTTTCTCTTGCGGGTCATGGCGCGAATACGGGCAAGCAGCTCATCCACACTGAACGGTTTTATCAGATAATCGTCGGCCCCCAGATCAAGACCCTTTACCCGATCCTCAACTGCATCTTTTGCAGTAAGCATCAAAATTGAAATATCATCGCCCCGATCCCGGAGCTTTTTCAGCAGTTCATAACCGTTCATATTTGGCATCATAACATCCAGAAGTATGGCGTCATAATCAGAACCGGCAAGATAATCCAGCGCTTCCCTGCCATCACAGCATCCGTCCGCGCTGTATCCCGCCTTCTTCAACATCTTTATTATCAGTAAATTCAGATCTTTCTCATCTTCCACAACCAGAATTTTCATTGGCGTACTTCCCCCGTAAAACAATAACATCTCTTAAAATTATTTATAACACAACTGACTGGAATTTGCAAATGCTGCACCTCAAGCACAGCTGCACATAGAAAGAAGGGGGAAGTTACTCCCCCTCCTCTTTCTATCGGCTTTCTTTATCTTCTTCCCGGATCTATCTCCACCTTATACTTCAGCAGATATTTCGCTCTGGCATTCACCGTTCCATTTTCCCCGGTTCCATCCATGTGCTGCTTTGCCTCCGTCTCTGTTTCGGTGATCGGGAAATTCACATCCTTATACTTATCCACAAAACCTGTTCCAACTTTTCCGGTAAACATAAAGGTTCCGGTGCCGCCTGCAGTCAGCCTTCCCAGCTCAAATGGGGTCATCCACTGGGTAAGCAGCGCATGTTCCCCAAAGGTCAGTCCGCTGTGGGCATCTGTATCCATTCCCTTAACCCCAAGATAAAGGTCATTTTCCCCCACTGCGGAGGCTGCACTCTCCTTCAGCGCTATATCACCATACTCTGTGATTCCGGCGGACGCATTGGCATTGTCCATGCCGGTGATGGATACCTTTACATCGTAGAGACCTGTATTTTTAATCTCATACTCAGGTGATCCGATCAACTCTTGCTGCCCCGCAAGGATTCCGCTAAGTTTTTCAGTTGCCTGAACCTTCCCCATCCGGTTCACCACCAGATAGATGTCCTTCGGCACTTCCACCTTCAAAATCTTCCAGTTTTGTAATTCCAGAACCGAGTTGTCCTCCTCTGCTTCCACCAGGAACAGCTCATCCGGTACCGTGCTCCCCGGAACAAAATGCACATGCTCTGCGTCCGCACCGTTTGGATATGCGCTTGTATCCGTGAAACGGATCACATCCCTTCCGGCTACTGCATGATCCATATCAAGATCAAATGTCTGCATCGGATTTACCGGAACCGCCTCTCCAATCTGCAGCACATGGTCTTCTCCATTTGCTGTATGTGCCAGGTAGAAGCTGTGACCTTTCAGTCCGCTCACTCCGCTCTCGATCGTAAACGTGCCCGCCTGGTATGCCGCACCTCCTTTTTGTGCCCGGTTTTCTATAAACTGCGTTCCATTTACCGTCACCGTGCCCCGGTTATGAATGGCTCCTCCTTCCAGACCTGCACCGCCTGTCTGCGCCGCCCCACTGTCAAAGGTATTGTTGTTGTACTGAAGCGTCAATCCTTCCAGAAGATTTACTACCCCATTCTCCTGCACAAGAATCAGGGGTGCTTCTGACGCGCCTGACCGTGATACATGAAGCTCATCCGGTAAATGCACATCGGTCCACTGCTGGCTGTGTCCATCTACAATCAGTCCTTCTCCAAGGCTCAGTCTGCCTCCATCTAAAACCTCAAGCAGCTCTCCTTTAAAGTCAGCTACATTGTAGCCCTGGGTCTGGGCAAGGTCGGGCCTGATATACCGAGCCAGCTTCACCGTTGAAGTATTAAGCAGGCTGACTGTGTCGTTTGATCCGCCCGCACCGATATACATGCTTCCGCTCAGCGTCATATCATGGTCGATCGCAACTGTATCCACCACAAAGATAATATTTGCCATATTTACGTTTAATAGCTCATACGCACGCTTCATACTCTTAATCGGTGCGGATGGAGTAATTCCTGAGGCAGCATCATCTCCGTTTACACCGTCGATATACACCGCCTGCGGTTTCCTGAGCTCCAATACATATTTCTGGTCAGTCTTCTTTGCCAGATAGTAAAATTCCTTTGTAAACACATCCGGCCGGTATCTTCCTATCTGCGTATCCGCCGGTCCTGACGCATTGCTGGACGGATACTCCACCACCTTGCGCCCGGTGTACGGATCACGAAGCAGCACTTCAAACGTCCGTGTCACCGGTGTTCCGTACGCATCCACAATTATAAATTTGCTGCTGGAATGGCTCGCGGTGTTCTCAAGGGTTCCAAGACCCTCCAAAAATACGCCTCCTCCAAAGGTGGTCTGGTTCTGAACGTGAAGCTCCTTTCCAAAGTGATAAATATCCGTTGCGCCTGCCGCCACATTCTCTCCCAGCTCCAGATTTCGGAATTCCGTATGGTTCAGTCTGCATATTCCACCCGCTCCCTGGGTGTCTCCTCCCAGGATCTCAATGCCTGCCGCGGAGCCCTGCCGAACCTCCATGCCGTTTAATGTACCCACGGACAGCCCGTTATCCGCCTCTGTGCTCTTATCCCTGACATTTACATTGTTGCTCAGCAGTGTCGGGGTTGAGATAATATCATCTGTGGAGTTCACATACCCGCAGACCAACTCACCGGTGACCGTCACCAACGGCGCCTCCGCCTCCACTCTCTGGGCATGATACCGCGGATTTACGCTGACGGATTCATGGGAATGACCGTCAAGATACATTCCCCAAAGCTCCAGGGTGGAGCCGGCGCCCACGTAAAACAGTTCCTTCAGCAGTGTCGGCTTATTGTAGCCGGTGTAAATGGAATCAGAGCTGTCGTAGCCCGTCGGCTGCGCATAGCGCTTAAAATACACCTGCCCCTTAACCGTAATTTCCTCACCGGCATTGCCGACGGTGTCAAATTCCTGGTAATATCCCTCATAATAAGGCATATCCGTCTGTACATTCCGCCTCTCCAGGTTGTGGAGTGCAATCCGGGGCGCCGTTCCCGCTGACGGTAGCGATACCGTGTCAACCACATAGACTACGCCTCCCCCTTCAGCGGATGGCTCCTCCTGCAAACTATGCAGATGCTGATACACCTTCTTCAGGCTCTTAAACGCTGTCTCGGGAGTCTGCCCATCATTTGAGTCATCTCCGTTGACACCGTCAAGATAGATGACTGATCTTTGATTCAGCTCAATCACATTGGCTGCTGACTCCCGATAAACAATCTCGTACAGCCCCATAATGGAATCCTCAAAGGCAAAGTAACTCATCTCCGTGGCTCCCGGCTGGAAGTCTGCAGGGTACTGCACGCATCTGCGCTGATTGTAATCGTTTTCCAGAACAAGCTGTAACGCCGATGGCGGCGCGTATGTGGTTTGCGGCTCTACATATGCAGCCGTTGTTGTTCCGTTTCCGCTTAAGTAAACTTTCCCGTTGACAGAGGGACTGTTGTCAAGAATCAGGTGTCCGTTTGCGTTATCATCCGTCCGATCTGCTCCCACAAAGATGGCGTCCCCTTTTGCCGCAGTGGTTTCCCCAATGCTTCCGGCAGACATGGCAAGGGTTCCTCCGGCTGCAATCCGGACTGCTCCACCCTCACCGGTAACGGCAATGTTCTGACCGGATGAAGGATCTATATAATGCCCCGTATTGTTGTTCCGCTGCAGAACCGCTCCTTCCGTGAGCTGGACGGTAACACCTTGCCGGATGGAAAGCAGGCTGTCTCCATTAATGACCGCCGAATCGCTGAACCGCCGTCCATAGACCGCTATGCTTCCCATGGTAAGGGGGTTCTCCGGCTCAATCAGGACTCCGTGATACGGATAAATTCCCTCGGTCACCGTGTTACCGTCCGCCTCATACACCTTAAAGCCCGTATAGCGGCACATATATGCCGTATCAGGAAGGCTCCAGTCGGTCTCATCCGCAGTATTGGTCACCTTGCCGCAGACATAAATGATATAGTGGTCCTGACTTCCGCCATCAGAAACTTCACCAACTGCTTTTGCACTGGTAAAAGTCTTTACTGCACTGGTCGGGGTCAATCCGTTTTGGTTGTCATCTCCCGTCTCTCCGTTGATAAATACCTTCTTTGCCAGAATCAGGCACTTGTTCTCCGGGACAGCCGCATTCCAACCGCTTCCCTGTGCTGAACGACCTCTGTCAACCACGTACTGGTCGGACACCACTTCAAAGTAGGGCAGTGCCGCCGACACATCTCCGCTCTGGCTTCCATCTGGTGCAACCACAACGCTTCCCTTATGGTACTGATTGACTCCTGTCCCCTGGTTCAAAAACAGACGGTACAAACGTCCATAATGGCGCATATATCCGCTGACGATAAGGGGATACTGTGTGTCCGCCAGGTAGATGGCATCCTGAATATCACAGCCGGAACCCTCCAGAGTAAAGTTTTTGGCTGCCACATACACCGGTGAATCCACTCCGTAAACTCCTGCATTCGGCAGATTGGAGCTGTTTCCGCTGATTCTTCCCCCGGACAGGGTAAGATTGCCTGAGCTGCTGCTGTTAGCGAAATAATAAACCCCGCTTCCTCTTCCTCCCGCATTATTCTGGATACTTCCGCCGCTCATTTTTACAGAGGCACCGGAACTGACCATTAAGCCTCCGCCATAATGACCCAAAGAGGCTGGACCGTAAAAGGAGCTGGTATTTCCGGAAATCACTCCTCCGCTCATCTCCAGCACGCCGCCTTCATCAAGGAAGACTGCTGCCGTACCATTTTCACCGCTCACCTCGCTCTTGTTGCCACCAATCTGTCCTGACTTAAACAACACCCGTCCTGCCGAGCAATATAATGCACTCGCAACTGAATAATTCTCAAGGCAACTCATTTCCATTCCACGGATGATTCCACCGTCAATCTCCAGAGTTCCTCCTGTTACTTGGACTCCTGCGGCGCGCATATACTCAGTATTAGCCTTTGATTTGTTATTCTGTACAATCGCCCCATTTCCCAGAACAGCACTTCCGCCATCTTCAATAAGTAATATTGCGGGGGCATCATTCACACTACCACCATCAAAGGTAATATTACGAAATACTGCATGCTTACCCGTATCTACATAAATCATGGAACTGCCATATAATATCTTGCTGTAAAACTGAACCACCGGAGCCCATGTCTCTCCGCTCTGCCCGTTTGTCACAGCGCCGCCCTCGCCAAAGGACCAGTCAGTATCCATATGCTCTACGCCCTGCTCATCCGTCCAGTCCCCAATGCCAACACTTTTAGTGATAATTACATTAGCTCCCGATGTAAAATACCCGGTTTCCAGCAGCTCCTTTGCCCGGTGGAAGGTGCGCACAGGCGTCGAGGGAGAACTCCCGTCATTCTTATCATTTCCATCTCCCGATAAGTAAACGTTATTCTCGCCCTGCAGCATCAGGTTCGGGGAAGAATACACAATGTCTTTTGACTTCGCCAGTCCATCTCCCTTAACCTTTTCAAAGTTATCCTTATAGTTTTTTGTGTCCGCAACTGAGCCGCCTGGGATAACCACGTTTTTCCCGACGAAGGCTTCCGCCAGCCACAGGTGGTACTTCGTTTCAGCCGGTATCCCACTGGTCAGACCGATGGGGTTCTCCCCATTCATCAGGCGGATTCTCCCGTCCACAGTTACCGTCCCATCCATAAAAAGCTTCCCCGATGCTGTAATGGCCGCTGTGTTTTCCGCCCCCTGCATCGCTGACACAACGGAAGGATCTCCCGTTAAAGGATCTCTCTTTAAAGAAAGGGTGCTTTCACCGTTTAAATAAATCTCCGATGCATAAGAGGTACCCACATCCTGAGGATTGCGGGAATTATTCCTGACTGATGCCTTCCCCTCCATGGTAATGATCCACGAACTGGTTCCTGAGCTACCGCCATTCTCCAGATTGATTCCGGTGCCATATGAGCCACTTTTATTATAATTTCTCCCATTTCCCTCAATACAGCTACTGCCTTTCATGGTGATGGTTCCCGTATTTGAACTGGCGCTGTTATACTGATTGACCGACTCAATACCAGCATAACCGTTGCCGCGAATCGCTGAATCGTTATCCATGGTTATATCAATGGATGGTGCGGAAGAGACCACGCAAATACCGGAATGACCATTTTGTCCTATTACTGCCTCCCCGGTCATACTAAGAGAATGCCTGCCCGTCATAGTGGATCCACGGCGAGGTGATGTAAGCCAGCCATAAGAGCTATTTTCACTGATATGGCTATTACCTGCCATGGTAAGGGTGAAATTCTTACGGAAGTTATCTTGGTTGGTATTCTCACTGATTCCTATAAAGTTTTTTACAATTCCCGCATTACCGGACATGGAAATACTCAGCGGACTTCTGATTCTAGAGACAAGAATGCCATCACTAAAACTATGTATAGAGCTGTTATCCTCCATCGTCAGGTGATTGCCTTCATCTGCCCAAACATTATTGTTATAATAATAGATTCCCATTCCAGTTTTTGTTTGCGGCTCTTCGCCACATATAGTAGCTTTCTTTTTCATATGAACATTTCCGGTAGCTGCCGTAATATAAATGCCGACTGGGCTTTTTACCGTTTTCGATGTCCAGATTTTAGCAGAGTCCTCGCTCTGAGCATCTTCATTACAATTCATCTCCACCGTTACATTATTTCCACCCATTCGAACTCCCTCACCACAACCGCCAATCTCGGCAGACCCCTGCATACTAAGTTTTGTATTAGCTGCTGCGAGCAAAACTCCTTGGGTACAATTGATAATTTTAGCAGACCCCTGCATAGTAAGATTTGTATTGGCTGCTTCGAGCAAAACTCCTTGGGTACAATTAATAATTTTAGCAGACCCCTGCATAGTAAGATTGCTTTTCTGATAAAGATTACGCACCCCATACATAAATCCGAAACCGGTCATTGCCTCGATGCGGCTGTTGTCTTTCATAACCACATTGGCTCCTGAACCCGAAACCAAGACACCGGTTCGGTTTTCATTCCCCGCTTTCCTCCGCTCTGAGAGAATCCCGGCACTGCCCTCCATAGTCAGCTTTGCGTCTGCCCCCAGCAGCTGCACTGCCTCTCCGTTAATATCCTTAAGCTGGGCATTAACCGCTTGCGCATCACCCTTCAGATACAACGCCGCCGATTTCTGAACCCGGATACCATTACCGTAATTATTGCGCACCTGTGCATCACCGGTCAGAGTTGCGGTTGCCCCCTGCGCAACATCAATTACCGGACTGTTTTGCGCCTGACCGCTAACTGCGTCCACCATTCCGTCAATAATACACCGATCCACCTGGAACGTGCTGTTTGTGGGAACCTGAATCATCGGCGAGTTCACAAACGATGCAAACCGGCGGATTTGAGCCTTCAGATCATCCTCATCCACCCCCTTGCCATAATAGGCCCTTTCTGCAGCTTCAAAGGCTTTATTGGTCTCAGTGTAGCGTGTATCCTCATAGTCCAGCTGCCATGTTTCCCCGGTGACCGGAAGAACCGAGCCGCAGATATAAATATAAGGTGCAAAGCCCTGCTTCTCCTCCTCCGGTTTTCCGTCTTCCGAAGCTGCCGTGGCATCTACTGCCGCCTCCAGAAGCGCCTTTGCCCGGGCAAAGGTTTGAACTGCCGTATCAGGAGATTCTCCGTCATTGGTATCATCACCTGCTCCGGAAAGATAAACCCCTTCTCCCACCAGAATTACGTTGGTAAGAGTGTTATTAACCTTAGCTGCTCCAAGCTGGGTTCGTCTGGGCAGCTTACCTCCCGAAGAATAGTCCAGGTTCTCACCTGCATCCTTTAAGGCGGAGTTGTATTTAATATCATCCGACTCTTTTTCCAACATACCGTTCTTCAGCGACACCTTATAAGAAACAACACTCGCTGTATTTGCCGGCTTAATTACAATACTTCCTACGGCAAATGCGCTCTCATTCAGGTCAATTGGAAGGGTTGCCGCCACATTATTCGGCGGCGCCTGGAGATAAAGCAAAGAAGCAATGGCACTATTCAAAAAAATTGCATCAGGTGCAGCCCCATCCTTCTTGTTAATCTTCACACTTTGTGGATCCATATAAATATTGACACCGTTTGAATAGACACTATAGATTCCGTCCCTCTGTTCCGTGGGCTGCAACAAACTTCCCTTTGTCAGATACGTATTTCCAGTGCCCAGATAAAGGTTGCTGCCCTGGCCTTCAGACTGATTTTGAATCTCTTTGTTAAAATTCAAAATAACCTTACCGCTGCTCTGATAGATTCCTCCGCCCATACCCCCTGCCTTGTTTCCCTTGAGGGAGGAACCGCCATCTGTTGTCTCCGACCAGTAAATCGAAGAATTTGCCCCTGCTATAAATATTCCTCCTCCATTCTGTCTGGCACTATTGTTCTCAACCTTAACATCCGTGAAATAAGCAGTTGCCGTTTCTAACGAAACTCCCCCTCCGTTAACAGATCCTGTATTTTCATCATTATTTTGACTCGGATTATTTTGACCCGGATTATTTATAACATCAACATCCTTAAACAATAGAGTGCCTTCCTTATTATAAACCCCTCCATTCTTGTTCTCAGAAATTTCCAGATAGGAACCGCGCACCACTCCGGAACTTTGACGGATCCCCAAACCTGTACTATTCCCAATCCTCATACGCTGAAGCTCACCCCGGATGGTAAGTGAATAGCCGTCAAAGTGCACTCCTGTTCCCTTATTATCTATGATGGAGCAGTCAATAATAGTGGCGTTGATACGAGACATAAACACCCCTGCATTATTATCCTTAATTGGGGCAGGCTCCTCCTCAACAGACCGGGAAGACGTTGCCGTGTTCTCCTTAATATTACCCCTTTCAATCTTTAGCGCCTCTTCATCTGAGCCGTTTGAGTGTCCCTGTGCGTAGACTGCATAAATTCCCGCTCCATAATTGGCTCGATTTGCTGAAATTTCTGTATCAGTAATGGTCAGCCTTCCTCCGGATCCCAGATAGATTCCGCCACCTTGGGAGGAATCGAATCTAGATCCCCCTCCACCTCGGTTATCTGATATTGTGCTGTTGGCAACCGTACCCTTCGCTTGCGACTTTCCAGTCCCCAAAGGCCCCAGATAGACCCCTGCCCCGCATGCAATCTCACCGCCATCTTGACTGACAAAGTCAGATGGCATCTGCACCCAGTTGCGCAAAATCTTAGCGCCATCCATATTCAGGGTTCCATTTTCCAGCACACAGATACCGATTCCATAAACTATATTAGCGATGTCCGAGCTGCCTCCATAGGTGCCATCCCCCCGGTTATCCTGAATCAGAGCACGGTAGACATTAAGCGTGCCGTAGGAGCAGATTCCCATTCCATAGCCTGCGTAACCCTTGTTGCCGCTGACCACAGCACCGGCAGGGTCGGAAGTGGCATCGTTCTTTCCAATGGTGATAACAGTTCCCGTATCTCCAAAGATTCCCACACCATAGGCAGTCAATGATGAGTCAGCCTGCGTACCGCCTCCCGAAACCGTATTGTCGGAGACAGAACCCTGATTCAATGTAAAGGAAGTGCTCTGTCCTGTCAGGTATACACCACTTCCATACTCCCATGCCTTATTTGCGGATATGGTTCCTCCGTTCATGACAAAGCTTGCGCCGCCGCTTAAGGCCACACCTCCTCCCTTTTTCTGGGCGCTTGCTTCCTTATCATACGCATCATTTTTTTGAATCAAACCGCCGTTCATGGTCACCATGGTTCCTGCGCCGTCTGCCACAATCCCCTGCTGGGAATGCTCGATACTTCCAATCCAATTTGTATCCAGCACAACAGAACCGCCGGACTCCGCCTTGATTTGAGCACCCCGCGTAACCGCTTTTGCCTCTATGTCAATTGTATCCTTGCCGACTGTGTAATGTGCCTCCTTGCGCTCTCCGGTCATAACTGTGGTTCCCGTCAGAGTGAGAGTCCCGCCCGAAGCCACATGGATGCTGGTATTCCCCTCCTTATCCGAATGGTTGCGGATTGTCACATCCTTCACGGTCAGGTTTCCGCCGCCGACTACCTCAACCATCGTCTGGGGCTCTTCATGGTTTTTCGGCGCAGTACTGTCGGCCGCCTGCACAATCACGTGAGGCGATACCTCGGTCACCAGATTTGTTGTTTCGTCATAATCTAAAACCGGATTCAGCTCCCATGTCTGGGTATCTGCCACCGTCACTGTGCCGCAGATATAAATTTTCCCGGGGTGGGGGTAACGTTGATTCATCTCCTCCAGAGTAAGATTGGGATTGTTCTGTATGGCTTCTTTTCTTACCTGTATGCTGGCTTCCATCTCCTTCGCCCAGATCTCTTTCGCCCTTGCCCAGGTCTTTACCGGGTATTCACAGGTTGCCCCCAGGTTATTGTCGTCTCCGCTGACCCCGTTCAAATACACGGCGTCATAGTTGTAGTCTGTATACAGCTCCAGCTTATGGGGGTTGTTCTGGTTATCATCCCCCATCTGATCCTGCCTTAACACCCAGTTGATTGGATTGATTCCCTCCTGGGAGCTGTTTAGCTTTGCCAGGCTGAAGCAGGCCATCAGCTTCTCACCGGTTTCCTGCTTCTTCTGCTCTGTGGCATCAGCAGGCATCAGATTGTTTGTGGGGGCAATCACATCCATATAGCGGTATCCCAGATTATGGTTGATGCCTGAATAGAACAGCTTTACCGCTACCCCCTCCGTGTCGTCCGCCAGGATCGGATAATCCTTCAGCAATGGTGTGGCATTCACCTGAATGTATCCTGTTTGGGCTGTGACATTCTTCCTCACCGTCAGGCTGCCGCCGGCCTCTATCACCATCGCCTGGCTTTCGTTAGCTTCGGCTTCCCCCTCAAAATTCACATTCCGCAGAATCAGTCTCTGTCCGTCAGGCACACGCAGGCAGGGTTGGTTTGTAGAACTCCAGACCTTCAGGGTGGGAATAACTGTTGGAGTCTCATCCCCCACAAGCCAGGCTTCGTCTTCCTTAATTAGGGATCCGTCTTCCTTTTGTTCACTCCCGCTCTTGGTCAAATATTGCTCTGGACGCTCACCTCCAAGGTCCAGCGTCTGCATAACAATAATAAGACCTCCTTTGGGTATAGCCTTTTCGATTGCATTCTCCAACGACTTAACCGGCGCAACCGGAGTCGTCCCGTCATGGGGGCCATCATCTCCCGCCGGAACGACAGCAGTAGTGGGCTGATTATTGTTCTCGGGATCAATATAAGTATAAGTAAATTCCCCTCCCGGATTCCAGTAGATGGGCTCCATCGTTACCGCACGGGAGGCAGCCAGCCGCTTCACGGTCAGCGGGGCGGCCGCAGACGTAAAGAGCGACGCACTGCCGTCCCCTGCTTCAGGGGAGAATCCGGAAAGTCCGGGACTCTTCTTCGCCCTTCCGGTCTCTGTATAAAAGCGCTCCAAATCAGCCGCCCCGGTATCATGCACCGTGGCAGCCCCCTCACTGGTGGAATAAAGGCTCCACTGCCCGCTTTCCAAGTCCCCCGTCCGGAAAAATCCTTCAAACTCCTCATTGCTCATCTGATCCGCATAGAGGGTTCGCGCCAGCGTCACGGTATTTAAATCCTCATCCCCACGGATTTCCAGCAGATAGCCTCCGTCTATCCCCTCAAACCCCTCAATCAGCTCGATGATCGGCTCTCTCCAGGTGCTCTCACTGCTGGTGTCCTCAAGAAGTTCCCACTCATCCTCTTCCGTGGTGAAAATATAATCATGAATTGAAAAGCCTGCGCCGCTCTCCCCCGCTTCCGTCCAGGAGGAGGCAGTAGCAATTTCTGCCGCGTTTGAATCGGTTGCAGAGTCCCAGTCCCTCTCCTCCTTTGACCGGCGGTAGTCCATAACAATCCGTCCGTCTAACTGTACGCCCAGACCAAGCTGCAGCGCGCCGCCGTCTACGCGTACAAGCTGGATCTCATCTTCATCCGCCTGATCTCTGCCGGACTCCAGACTGGTGTTCATTAAGGTCAACTGACCCCCGTTTAAATAAAAGACGGTATCGTTCTGATACATTCTGCCGTCCCAGGAGGCAATGCGGATTCCGCCCCCATTCAGCACATACATATGCCCGTCCTCCACCTCCATGGGGCTCATGGCATAGATTGTAATTTCAGATTTATCAATTCCGTATTCCTCTGCCAGTTCATCCGCACGGAGCATGGCTGTCTCCAGGCTCTTTACCGGATGCTCCGGGCTGAGTCCGTCGGCTCGGTCATTCCCCTCTGCCGCATTGGAAACTGTGGCAAGATTCGTCTGGTCAGACAGATAGGTATCATCCTCTTTTAAGGCATTGGAAGCTGTGGCAGAAGTTTCATCCTCAAAATCCCGCTCCTCAGCGTCAGAGGCAGTTGCCGTAAGATCTGCAGGAAGGCTTCCGCCGGGATTCCAGTAAATTGCCCCCTCTGGCTGAAGAGAGGAGGCGTCCTTCTGCTCTGAGTCTTCAGCCGGCTCTATGATTTCCAGAGGCAGAATTTCAGTAATTTTCCCTGTCCCTTCCACCGGCTCCAGAGTAAATGTCTCACTGAGTCTGTCCGATTCCTCCAACGACTCCAGCCTCATTGTTTCACTGATCCTTCCTGCCGGTTCTGTCTCCATTCCTGCAAGAGTCATCATCCCCTGGTCAGGGAACAGCATCAGAAGGCATAAACCGAACGCTGTTACTCTCCTAAACATTTGCATATCATTTTCCCCTTTCCACGCTCCACTTTCATCTGTTTCCAATATGAAAGCATCTGACCTATTAGTGCTAATACCATCTAAGATCTGGTAGTAATACCTAATTCTTATATTTTAAGGGAAAAGGTGGAAAAAGTCAAACTCATCATTCAAATTCGACACATATCGACAATCTGCCTCTATAAAACAGCGCCGCTTTTTTTACCGACAAGCCGGAAGACTCCTGATGCCTCCATCGTCTTCTCAATCGTATAAAACAAGAAAGAATGTATCAGCCACATAATCACGTTTTTTATAAGGCGAGTGGGAAGAAGCGCCATAAATCCTCTTCCATACATAATTGACAGCCACCAGGTTGTCAAAAGCACATTACAGATTAAGGCAACGGTAAACTCGGCAGCCAGAACGCGCCAAATAGTAATCCGGCGCTTATAGAAAAAGCTGCCATACAGCACTCCGGCCAGCATGGCGTTCAGAGTGAAGCCGGGAAAGAAAGGCTGCCCCATGGGATTTAAAAAATACTTGATAAGATCCATCGCGCCGCCGTAAACACCGCCAACCACCGGTCCAAACAGATAATACACAAACTGGTTAGCGATCGTGGCAAACCCGATTTTCAGCGAATCTCCAATCATAATTGTAAAATACCCTAATACTATGGAGACCGCGCCCACCATGGCGGCCACTGTGATGGTAGTCAGGCTGTTAAACTCCCGACAGGAATCGGTGAACAAAGCTGCTAATTTTTTCATAAAAAATTACCTCCTTTGCAGATTTCTCGAACTACAAAGGAGATAACCGTTTTATCCTCTTTGCAGCGGGATGCGGGATACGTACCGCAAGGAGCGCACCGCTCCTTTTCGTCCGGCTGGCAACTCCCCGTCCATCCGGCACTTGACGCACATAACCCTACTCTGCTTTTTTGTATTTTGAATTCCAGTATACCACATTTTTTTCCAATGTAAAACAATTATTTTATCCTTGCAATTATGTTGTTGGCATTTTTGTAAACCTCCTCCGGCTCTATACCGTTTAGAAAACGACCATCCTCATAGAGAACCCTGCCGTTTACCATAGTCAGCTTCACATTCTGCTTGCTGCCCGAATACACCAGATTTTTTACAATATCATTAAGAGGCTGCATATTAGGCTGCTGCAAATCAATCATAACCAAATCGGCCATCTTTCCCTTCTCAAGGCAGTCACAATCATAAAGTCCCATGGCGCGGGCTCCTCCCCCCACCGCCATTTTCAGCACCTCGTCCGCCGGAACTGCCGCCGCGTTGTTCTCCCGAAGCTTTGCCAGTCCTGTCACAAGAAACATCTCCCGGAACATGTCAAGACAGTTGTTGCTGGCGGGTCCGTCAGTTCCGATTGCCAGATTGATTCCACGGTCTATCATCTCTGCAACGGGGGCGATACCGCTGGCAAGCTTCGTGTTGGAACCGGGATTTGTCACCGCCGTAAGCCCTCGTTTCTGAAACACGCTGAAATCTTCCGGAGTCATATGCACGCAATGATACCCGCCTCCGCCATAAGCAAACATACCAAGAGCATCCAGATACACCGGCGGGGTCGCGCCGTGACGCCCAATACATTGTTCCACCTCTGCCTTCGTCTCAGAAATATGGGCATAAACCGGTGCATGGTACTTTTTCGCCAACATTGCAATCCCCTTCAAATTCTCTTCGCAGGTGGTATACTCTGCATGAAAGCCCAGGGTGTAATGAATCAGCTCATGATAATCGTTGTAGGTCTGATAATTCCTCTCCACTTCCTCCAGTGAAGACACAAAATCATTGAGGCTGCTGACCATCACCGTACGGAAACCACACTCCACAGAAGCCCTGGCAATCATTTCAGGGTGAAAATACATATCGAAGTTGGAGGTGATCCCACTGGTCAGATACTCCATAATTGCCAGCTTTGACAGCCAGTAAATATCATCCGCCTGCAGCTTTGCTTCCATAGGGAACACTTGACGGACCAGCCAGTGAGACAGAGGCAGATCGTCGGCATAGGATCGCAGAAAGGTCATTGCCGAGTGGGTGTGAGCATTTTTAAAGCCCGGCAGAATCAGATTTCCCTTGGCATCAATCTCCCGATCCCACAGAGGACAGGCACCCCCTCCTTCCACTCCCACATAGCTGATTCGGTTTCCTTCCACCCACAGCTCGCAGTTTTCCAAAATCTGTGTGCCTGCAACCTTATGTTGGGAAAGCGGCAGCACCCTTGCATTGTAAAAACGAATATTCATCAGTTACCTCTTTCTTCTGATTATAACAAAAGCTCCGTCAGATACACCGCTGCGCAGGCTCCGATGGAAACCCGAAAGAGATTTCCGTCCACCCAGGCAAGTACCACCGCGGCCATAAAACCGGCAAGACCGGAGCGCACATCGGCAGTTGCGGACAGAATTGCAGGAAAGGTCATCACCGACAGGCTCACATATGGCACATAATAGAGAAATGATTGGATAAAAGGGCTTTTTATCTCCCTGCGCACCAGGGTAAGCGGCAGTGCGCGCACCGCATAAATAGTCACAAACATCAAGAACAGGCTTATGTATACATTATGCTGCATTGTCCTTCTCCTCCTCTTTTTCTTTGATTGGGAACAGCGCCGCAGCTCCGCCGGCAATCAGGAGTGTCAGCAGAATCATCTGAAATCCAGAAGAAACCTCTTCCATCACCGGCAGTGCTGCAAACATGGCGCTGGCTGCCATGGAAATTGCCACCACTCCGGCAATAATCCGGCTCTTTTTTGAGGGTGGAATCACCACTGCCAGGAACATGCCATAAAGCATCACATTCATGGCGCTCATCATTCTCTCAGGAAGTACCATTCCCATCGCCGCTCCTAACAGCGTTCCCAGTACCCAGCCGGGCGCTGCCGACGCTGACGCACCGTACATGTACGCCGGATGAAGCTGTCCCTCCACCGACATGGCAGCCCCAAAAATCTCGTCTGTCACTCCATATGCCATAAAAAAGCGATGGTAATAGGGCTTGTCCCTCTGTACCTTCTGAGACAGGGCGCTGGACATTAAAAGATAGCGCAGGTTTACCACCACCTCCGTCACTGCCATCTCCACATAGCCTGCTCCTGATGCAATCATGCCAATCCCTGCAAACTGACCGGCAGATGCAAGCATGGCCGCCGACATAAGCGATGCCTGAACTGCATTAAGTCCTGCTTTCTTTGATGCAATTCCAAGGGTAAACGCCACTGCAAAATAACCTAATCCAATGGGCACGCCATCTTTCATTCCCTTAAAAAACCAGCTTTTTCCTTCTCCTATCATCTTTGATCCCCTGCCTTATCTGCTGTTTTTCCTATAAAGCAAAACAGAGAAACGGTGCAGCTTTGCCTACACCGTTTCCTAGAATATGTTTATACTGTATTGTTCAATCATCTCTCAACCGAAACTCTTTTTACCGCACTTAGGCAATCTTGGATTTTGCCAGCTCAGCAATCTTTGCAAAACCCTCTGCATCGTTGACTGCCATGTCAGACAGAACCTTACGATTCATCTCAAC
This sequence comes from uncultured Clostridium sp., assembly GCA_947575275.1. Lineage (GTDB taxonomy): Bacteria > Bacillota > Clostridia > Lachnospirales > Lachnospiraceae > Brotaphodocola. Next base: position 53,406 of record CANPMS010000005.1, read on the forward strand.
ACCCGCCAGCTTTAAGCCATACATGAATTTGGAATAAGACAGACCATTGATACGGGCCGCCGCATTGATACGGGCAATCCACAACTGACGAAACTGTCTCTTTCTCTGCTTGCGCCCTTCATAGGAACTGGCCAGGGCTCTCATCACAGACTGTTTTGCTACTCTATACTGTTTGGAGCGGGCGCCTCTGTAACCTTTCGCCATTTTCAGCACTCTGTTATGTTTCTTCTTTGCGTTCATACCGCCTTTAATTCTTGCCATCAGTTTTTCCTCCTTCTTGATCTAACCAGTCTATTACAGATACGGCAAAATCTTCTTCATTACCTTTGCGTTCGTACAATCGGTAACGATGTCTTTTCTGAGATTTCTTTTTCTCTTTGTAGACTTTTTAGCCAGGATATGGGACTTGTATGCTTTATTTCTTACCAGCTTGCCGGTACCGGTCTTTTTGAAACGTTTTGCTGCTGCTCTGCTTGTTTTTAATTTAGGCATAATATATCTTCCTCCTTAATCTGTTTGCTTTCACTTCTTGGCAGTTAAAAACATAACCATGCTTCTTCCTTCCATCTTGGAAGGCTTGTCGACAACCGCAATATCCTTTAAGCTCTCTGCAAAATCATCCAGAATATACTTGGATTTGGACATATGCGCCATCTCACGACCGCGAAAACGCAGGGCAACCTTCACCTTATCGCCTTTTTCCAGAAACTTCCTCGCTGCTCCCATCTTCGTGTTTAAATCATTGGTATCAATATTCGGGGACAGCCTCACTTCCTTGATTTCGATTACCTTCTGTTTCTTCCTGGCTTCCTTTTCTTTTCTTGCCAGCTCGTAACGGTATTTACCGTAATCGATAATCTTACAAACCGGCGGCGTTGCCGTAGGGGCAATCTTTACAAGATCCAACTCCGCTTCCTGGGCCATCTTATAGGCGTCTTTAGAAGACATAATCCCCAACTGTTCTCCATTCTCGCCAATCAATCGAACTTCCTTGTCTTTAATTTGTTCGTTAATCATTAAATCGCTAATTGTCGTACACCCCCGTTTTTGAACTTTGCATGTTTGCTTTACCTGCACTCAGAATGGATTACGCCGGCGGCGTTTCCATAAAAAAAGCAGATAGAATGATCTATCCACCCTTAAAGTATCACATAGGACGCTGCCGCCCTGTAATGCTTTTTACTATAAACCCGGGTCACTTGCTCGTGCCAAGGTGAGGTGGATACCTACTTTCCTGCATGTTGCCTACACAACTTTTATTACTATACTATCCTCCTTAAAAAATGTCAAGCATTATTTTTCGGATTTATGTATGGGCGGCTATTATTAAGCCGCCCGTAACCTCTTGCCGTTATCCTGCCTGCATTATTTCATTTTAAAGGTTGAGCAGAGTGTCTGCTCCGCCTTGCTGGCGCCATCTCCACTAATATCAATATGCTCTGCTGAACAGTGGCGATTTTCATTATAAACACACTGAACTGCCTCGCAGTCAATCTCCAGACGGTTCTCCGGTGTTTTAAAAACGTTCTTGAAGGAACCCTCACGGTTCTCATCAAAGCTGCCGCAGCAGGTTCCGTCTTTTTCCTTCGCCCCATGTCCATCCACAATAATTGCCTGCTTGCAGCAGCGGTGGTCGCAGTTGTGGAGACAGTTTGTTACGCTGCATTCTAACTTGGTCATAGTAAATCCATACCTCCTTCGTTTTGGAATCTTGATTTTCTTCGTAACACGGTTAGTATGGATTTCCTTTCAGATAACTATACCAAATCTTCCTTCTTTTCCATCTGGCGGATTGTCTTATCAGCAATTTCTTTCTTGATATTAGCGATAAAATCAGCCAGCGCCTTCTGTCCCTCATCGCCCTTAAAGCGGCTTCGGACTGCCACCACGCCTTCCTCTTCTTCCTTCTGACCGACCACCAGCATATACGGAATTTTGCTCTTTTGCGCCTCGCGAATCTTGTAACCAATCTTCTCCGAGCGGACATCAAGCTCCCCACGGATACCTGCTTCATTAAGCTCTTTCATCACCTTCTCCGCATAATTCAGATATTTGTCGGAAATCGGCAATACCTTTACCTGCACCGGAGCAAGCCATGTGGGGAAGGCACCGGCAAAATGCTCCGTCAAAATACCGATAAAGCGCTCAATCGAGCCGAACGCCACCCGGTGAATCATGATGGGACGATGCTTCTCACCATCTGCACCCACGTACTCCAGCTCAAACCGCTGGGGAAGCTGGAAATCCAGCTGAATTGTACCGCACTGCCATGTTCTTCCAATGGCATCTACAAGATGGAAATCAATTTTGGGTCCGTAGAATGCACCGTCGCCCTCATTGATTACATACTCAATCCCCAGCTCATCCAGCGCACTTTTAAGCCCGCTTGTAGCCAGCTCCCAGTCCTCATCGCTTCCCATGCTGTCCTCAGGACGGGTGGACAGCTCCACATGGTACTGGAAACCAAACAGCCTGTATACACTGTCAATCAGATTTGCAACACCTTTAATCTCATCCTTAATCTGCTCAGGAGTCATAAAGATATGGGCATCGTCCTGGGTAAAACAGCGCACCCGCATCAGACCATGGAGCTGACCGGATTTCTCGTGTCGGTGAACAAGCCCAAGCTCTCCCATACGCAGCGGCAAATCCCGGTAGGAGCGCGGCTCAGAAGCATATACTAAAACGCCGCCCGGACAGTTCATGGGCTTTACCGCGTAATCCGCCTCGTCGATGGTGGTAGTATACATATTCTCCTTATAGTGATCCCAATGGCCGGATGTCTCCCAAAGGCTCCGGTTCAAAATAACAGGAGTGGCAATCTCCACATAACCTGCTTTCTTATGAATTTCTCTCCAATAATCCAGAAGCGTGTTTTTCAAGGTCATACCCTTGGGCAAAAAGAACGGAAACCCCGGCCCTGCTTCGTGCATCATAAACAGCCCCAGCTCTTTCCCCAGCTTTCTGTGGTCACGCTTCTTGGCCTCCTCCATCATAGTGATGTAAGCGTCCAGTTCCTCTTTTTTTGCAAACGCCGTAGCATAAATGCGGGTCAGCATCTTATTGTGTTCATCTCCCCGCCAGTAGGCGCCTGCAATGCTCATCAGCTTGTATGCCTTTCCCACATCCTTTGTATTCATCAGGTGCGGTCCTGCACAAAGGTCGGTAAACTCGCCCTGCTTATAAAAGCTGATCACCTCACCCTCCGGCAGATCCTCAATCAACTCTACTTTATAAGGCTCCTCTTTCTCCTTCATAAAGGTAATTGCCTCACTCCGGGGCAGGGTAAAACATTCAATAGGCAGCGCCTCCTTGACAATCTTTTTCATCTCTGCCTCAATTTTTTCCAGATCCTCGGCAGCCACAGGCGTCTCAAAATCAATATCGTAATAAAAGCCGTCAGAGATAGACGGACCGATTGCCAGCTTTGCCGACGGATACAGACGCTTAATTGCCTGCGCCATCACATGGCTTGCAGAATGGCGCAGCGCCGCCAGCCCTTTTTCATCCTTTGCCGTCAGAATATTCAGAGCACAGTCCCTGTCAAGGATGGTTCTTAAATCCGCCTCCACACCGTCCACTTCGCCAACGCACGCCATCCGGGCCAGACCTTCACTCAGATCCTTAGCCACATCCAAAACTGAGAGCGGCTGTGAATATTCCTTTACACTTCCATCTTTCAAGGTAATCTTCATACTATTATTCTCCTTCTTATTATTCCATCAGTTCATGACAGCATTCAGTGAACGCACAGCTTCCATGCAGCTTAACTCGTTTCCCTCCATATCACGTAATTGTCCATCCTGCACAAAGTTATACATCTGGATATTATCCAGATATACTTCCCCGTCCGTCTGAAAACTCACCTCATAAAAATCGATTTTGCCAAAATTTAAATCAAACTGCTGCGAACCATCCACCTGCACGGTCTTCTCCGTTCTTCCCAGCTTCACTGTAAGATTGACCGGCTCATTGCTGTCGGCAGTAAAACGGACATGGCTCTCATGAGTACTGCGCCCGGAAATCCGATGACCTACCTTCTGTGCAATGGCGCCTCCGCCGTAAAGCTTCATCTGCCTGCTTCCGTTCCGCTCCACTGTGGTTCCGCCTGATACCTCCCACCCGCGGACGCCCAGGGCAAACTGACTGTTATAAAGAGGATTGTTGGCATAATTGCGGTAACTCCAAACCGCATAACCGTTGGTGTAGGCGCGAAGCGTAGGGGCAATACCAATCAAAAATGCGCCTCTCTCACTTTCCAAAAGCCTGGCATTGCTTTCAAACCCTTCTGTCATATCCATATATAAAAGCTGGTCAATAAAAACCGGCTTTCCCCCGTTGTGACTCTTAACAATGGAAAGCTGCTGATTCATTGTCTCAATCGCCTGCTGTGCAGAAATCATATTATGGGGCCCATATCCCATGGATACGCTGTACATCAAAGATGTATAATCGGAATCCCCGCAGCCAAAGGTCTGATAGTGGGGAACGCCCATCTTTCCAGTTCCCTCCTGATTATCCACCGGATCCACATCAAGACGCACCTCCATGGACAGGTTCGGGAATACTGCCTGTGTATCCTTAAGAATGCCCATAAGATAGTCATCATAAAATTCATAAAACAGTTTATAGGCATAGCTGCTCCGCCTGGGAATATAGATGTCCTCATAACTGCCAAATGGCTCAGAAGGATGATACCATTCTGTAAGTTCTTCCAGCGTATAACGCTCTTTCAGATAAGCCTGATAGCCAATCACCTTTGCTTCATTCCTGCTGTACCAGCCGTCCCCGAAGTGGTCGGCATCCTCCACATAGTTCCAGAAATCCTCCCATGTAATAAAACCTCCATGAAAGTTGGGGTAGACGCTGACCTGCTGATACAGTTTATCTGCATAAGAGAGCCAGGCCTCACGGCATTTTTTGCTGCGCAAAAGCTCCCGGAACCGAAGAGCCGACTCATCATCTGCATAATAATCCCAGGTATAACCCACTCGCAGCTCCACCATAAGTCCGTGTGCCTGGGCTGCCTTCATTACCTTGTTCAGCTTGTCAAAGGCATAGCGGTTAAATGATATTGGCTCCATAGTAGGTTCAAACTCGCGCCATGGCACTACCAAAATAATACAGTTAAAGCCGTCCGCCGCAATCTGCGCCAGCTCCTCATCCATATGGTCACTTTCAGAATTCCAAAAATTTGACACCCAGGCGTCTGAAACATAGGTTACTGCTTTCAGATATTCCTGTGACCCCTCCGCGCGGCGTGGCACGGGACAAGCTGCGGTAAGAAAAGCTGCAATAAGTGCACCCACACATAATCTTCGGTATGGTATCTTCGTTTTCATAGTTTCTCCTGAACGGTAATTCATCCCTTTATTTTCAGGTTATTCTACCACAAAAAGTCATTCCCCGTCAATCCCAGCTAAAGGCAGCGCTTTTGCGCTGCCTCCTGAACAACATTCCGTTCCTTTTTTATCAATCAATCTCCACCTTATACTTCAGCAGATATTTCGCTCTGGCATTCACCGTTCCATTATCTCCGGTTCCATCCATGTGCTGCTTTGCCTCTGTGTCTGTTTCGGTAATCGGGAAATTCATATCCCTGTACTTATTCATAAATCCCGTTCCCACTTTTCCGGTAAACATAAAGGTTCCGGCGTTTCCTGCGGTCAACCTTCCCAGCTCAAATGCGACCATCCCCTGGGTAAGAAGCGCCTGCTCCCCAAATGTCAGTCCGTTGGCGGCATCTGTATCCATTCCCTTCACTCCAAGGTAAAGGTCATTTTCCCCCACTGCGGAGGCGGCACTATCCTTCAGCTCTATATCACCGTATGCTGTGATTCCGGCGGAGGCATTGGCATTGTCCATACCGGTTATGGATACCCTCACATCATACATGCCCGTATTTTTAATCTTATACTCAGGTGAACCCAAAAACTCTGTTTGGCCGGTAACAATCCCCTTGAGCTCTGTGGTTGAATCATCCCTGTTATCACGGTTTACCACAAGATAGATGTCTTTTGGCACCTCCACCTTCAGAATTTTCCAATCCTGCAGCTCCAGAACTGAGTTGTTCTCCTGTGATTCCACCAGAAACAGCGTATTCGGTACCGTGCTTCCCAGAACAAAGTATCCATGCTCTGCGTCCGCACCGTTTGGATATGCGCTGGTATCTGTGAAACGAATCACGTCCCTTCCGGCTGCAGCATGATCCATATCAATCTTAAACCGATTCACCATTCCTGCGGGAATCTTCTCCCCAATCTGGAGCACATGGTCTGTCAATCCGCTTCCGTTTCCTGTGGATGCCAGATAAAAGCTGTAACCCTCCAGTCCGCTCACCCCGCTCTCGATTGTAAACGTACCTGCCTGGTATGCCGCGCCGCCTTTTTGTGCCTGATTTTCCGTAAACTTCGTTCCATTTACAGTCACCGTGCCGCAGTTATGGATGGCTCCTCCCTCCAGACCTGCCCCGCCGGTCTGCGCCGCCCCGCTGTCAAAGATGTTGTTATTATACTGAAGCGCTGAGCCTGACGCAAGCTGTACCCTTCCGTTCTCACGTACATGGATCAGCGGCGCTTCTGCCTCTCCCTCCCGTGATACCTTAAGCTCCTCTTTCAGTCCCGAAGCAGTCCACGGCTTACTGTGACCGTCCACAATCACTCCTTCTGCCAGACTCAGAGAGGCGCCTCCCGCAACCTCAAGCAGCTTTCCTTTAAAGTCACCCACATTGTAGTCCTGTATCTGGCCGTTACGCGCAAAGTCAGGTTGGATATACCGTGCCAGCTTCACTGTTACCGTTGACGGATTCACCGCTGCGGCGCTGGAAAGAAGGACGATTCCATCAGATCCAGTATATCCCGCTCTGTCCAGCGTCACACTTCCATTCATCGTTACCGTATTCACTACAAAAATAATTTTTTCCGAATACATTTTCGAATAGTTATTTAAAAGCTCATAGGCACGCTTCATGCTCCTGACGGGGGCTGAGGGAGTGATTCCCAGATTGTTATCTCTCCCATTTACACCGTCCACATACACTGCCTGAAAATCCTCATAATCCAGAATCACATTCGTAAGTCCTGCAGTCGTTTTCGCTATCAGACGGGTTCCGGCGGGCAGCCTGCCACCGGAGGAGTACCCCTGGTTAAGACCTGCATTCTTCAGTGCAGTATATGGAATCTGATACTCCACAGGATTCAATTCACCATTGGTTTCATTCACATTCACCCTCCACGAGGAAACCTGGGTAACATTTGCCGGCTTAATCACAATGTTTCCCGGGGAAAACCCGGCAGGGTTCAGATCGATTGGAAGTGTTGGCGTGTTATTGGCTGGCGCCTGCAGATACGTCAAAGCGGAAGCAGGCGTGTTTAAAAAGATTGCGTCAGGGGAGACCCCACTCTTTTTCTGAATCGTCACCTTCCCTGCTGATGGGTCTATATAGGTGGAACCACTGTTTGCCGCCACATCCGCATAAACATTATAAATGCCTGCTGTCTGAACTGTCGGCTGCAGCAATTTCCCCTTTGTCAGATACAGCCCCCCTCCCCTCAGATAGAGGTTGCTGCCCTGCTGCGCCGCAGTGTTTTGAATCTCTGACGAAAAATCAAGGACTGCCACACTGCCTCCATTCTTATAGATACCGCCTCCCTGAGTTTGTGATTTGTTTCCTTTCAGGGAGGAAAGCCCGGCTGCTGTCTCCGTCCAATAAAGCCCCCCATTTAAGTAGATTCCTCCGCCAACGGCTGACGTGGTATTTCCCTCAACCTTAACATCGGTGAAATAGCTGGGTGAAGGGCTGTTTGTGTAGACTCCTGCTCCCTCATAAGTTGTTGTGTTGTTCTTGATTTCAACATTCTTAACATACCCTCTGCTATTGCCCGTTAAAGTAATTCCGCGGCCTGAGTTCCGGGAAATCTCCGCATTGGAAACCATCACCCTTTGATATTCATCTGCATATATTCCGTGTCCCCCATTTTCCGAAATCTTCATCTGCTGTGTCCCGGTTCCCCGGATGATAACCGGCGTGCTCGTCTGATCCGTGTCTCTATTGGAACAGCGTACTCCTATCCCCTGATTCCTCATAATAGAAGAGTCAATAATCGTCGCCTTCCCCCGACTAACTCTTATTCCTCCGATGCCAGAATAGTTTGGCTGGGGATTTCCTGATGATGCAGGAGAGCTGGTTGCTATATTCTCTTCGATTGCGCACCTCTCAACCTTCAGCTGCGTCCTCTCCCCTCCAGCTCCACTGATATCAATTCCTGCTCCATAAAGAGAACGGTTCCGTAAAATTTGTGAATTGGTGATGGTCAGATTTGTATAATTTACCTGCTGGATTCCTCCTCCATTTGTTCCGCCCCGGTTATCTGATATTACACTGTCGACAATGGTATGATTCGTTCCATAGGAAGATTCGATCCATAGTCCTGCTCCGCTGCCAGATCCCTCCAGCCAGTTGCCCGTAACCTGAGAATTCTCCATATACAGGGTTCCTTTGTTAGAAATAACCACACCAACTCCACCAAACGTTCCATTTCCCGTTCCATTAACCGTGGGATCTGCCCGGTTATCCGCAATCTTGGCATTGTAGATTGTAAGCCTGCTATTGGAGAATATCGCTCCCCCATAGCCTACATATCCCTTGTTGCCGCTGATAACCGGCGGATTAGCAGAACCTCTCCCGTCGATATTAATGACCGTCTGATCTTCTCCAAAGATTCCCACACCGTAGAATACAGATGATACCGTGGAGTATGTATTCCCTCCGGACACCGTGTTGTTGGAGACGAAGCCTCCCTTCATGTTAAAAGTGGAATTTATACCCTCCACGCATACTCCGCTTCCGCGTACCCATGCCTTATTTTCGGATATGGTTCCTCCATTCATAGTAAACGTTGAGCCGCCTCTTACGGACACCCCTCCTCCTGCATACTTCAGAACCTCTGGAGTTGCTGCCGGATCATAGGAATTATTCCTTCGAATCGATCCACTGTTCATAGTAACTGTGGTTCCTGAAACATTCGCCACAATGCCCTGTGAAGAGTTTTCTATGCTTCCGGTCCAATCACTGTGCAGCAAAACAGTAGCGCCGCTATCCGCCCTTACCTGAGTCACACGTGTCACATCTTTCGTGTCGGACTGTCCCGTAAGGATTGTGCTTCCCTGAATGGTAAGCTTCCCGGTACCGGTCACCATAATACTGACATTGTTCTGCCTATCCAAATTATTACGGATTGTCATATTTTTCAAGAACAGATTTCCGCCATTAATCACCCTTACCAGAACCGGATCCCCTGTGCCAGCCCAGACGGATGGATCCGCCACCAGCTCCTTTCCGGCAGGCAGATCCCAGGTAACGCCAACGCTCACTGTGGCGGTGTTTTTAAGATACAGCGTTGTCAGGTTAGAAGAACTCCTAAGAACTGTATTTGCCCTTATCAAACTCTTTACCGGGAGATTAGTGGTTAATCCCGAATTATTATCATTACCATTTACCGGATCCCAATAAACAGCCCCGCCGGCTCGCGCTGCCCTGGTGGCAGTGAGCCGCTTCACTGTCACCAGGGAGCCGGAAGCCTCGCTGACCCTATCGTTCTCGCCCTCATTATGGTCTTCCAGGGAAAGTGCCGACGTACTGCGGCTTTTCTTCACTCTTCTGATATCTGCATAAAATCGCTCCAAATCAGCCGCTCCAGTATCATGCACCATCCCAGCCTTCTCACTGGTGGAAGAAAGGCTCCACTGTCCGCCGGAAAATCCACTTATTTCAAAAAAACTTTCAAAGTCCTCATTGCTTACGGCGTCAGCATAAAGCGTCTTTGCCAGCGTCACCTCAGCCAAATCCGCATCTCCGCGGATTTCCAATAAATAGCCGCCGCCCAATCCCTCAAAGCCCTCAATCAGCTCAATAATTGGCTCTCTCCAGGTGCTCCCATCGATGGTATCCTCAAGAAGTTCCCACTCGCCTTCCTGGTCACTGAAAATGTAGTCATTGATGGAAAAACCCGGTCTGCTCTCCCCTTCTTTCATCCAGGAGGAGGCAGTGGCCTTCTCCTTCGCCTCTGAACCGGTTGCAGTCTCCCAGTCCGGCTCCTCCTTTGATTGACGGTAATCCATCACAATGCGCCCGTCCAACTGTACGCCCGAGCCAAGCTGCAGTGCGCCTCCGTCTACGCGGACAAGCTGAATCTCATCCCCATCTGCCTCATCTCTCCCAGACTCCAGAGTCACATTCACCAGGGTAAGCTGCCCGCCGTTTAAGTAGAAAATAGTATCATTCACATATCTTCTGCCGTCCCAGGACGCAATGCGGATGCCCCCCGCATTCAGCACATACATGTGTCCATCCTTAACCTCCATAGGGCTCATGGCATAAATCGTAATCTCGGACTTATCAACTCCGTACTCCTCCGCCAACTCATCTGCGCGGAGCATAGCCGTCTCCAGGCTCTTTACCGGACGCTCCGGGCTAAGTCCGTCAGCACGGTCATTTCCCTTTGCCGCGTTGGAACTGGTAGCCGGAATCAACCTATCAAATAAATATGTATTAGTTTCTTTTATGGCATTAGAAAGTGTAGCAGCGCTTTCATAAACAGAATCATACTCTGCGGCGTTAGAAGAACTTGCCGTAATTTCCCCGGGAAGAGTCCCGCCGGGATTCCAGTAAATCGCTGTCTCCATGTGGAAAGTCGAAGAGTTTTGCCGCTCTGCCGCTTCTGAAGGCTCAGCCGGATCTATCTTTTGAAGAGGCAGAATCTCACCGAGCCTGCCCTGTTTCCTGTCCAGCTCCAGCATCATTTTCCCGCTGATACGCTCCGGCTTCTTCGCCGATTCCTCCATCGAATTCAGAGATACCGTTTCACTGATATGCTCTGCCTGTGCTGTTCGGGACTCTGCAAAAACCGTCATCCCCTGAGTCGAAAGTATCATCAGAAAGCTTAAAAGCAATGCTGTTATACTCCTCATCCTTCTCACATCTATTGCTCCTTTCCGCACTCCGCATTCATCTGTCTCCAATATAAAATCGGGAACCTTATCACCGCCAATAATATCCATAATTGGATAATGCCGTACAATTTTATATTCTCTCACAAAACTTAAAACAAATCAATGTGGCTTCCAAAAACTGCATTAATTTTTCTATTTTTTGTTAATCCTCCTTACTGCAGTAATCTTCATCATCTCTTTATCTTCATGGGAATTCCCGACTGCCACCGTATCTTTTGGTGCAATTCCAATCCACCGGCACAATTCTCTGACACCGTTTGCCTTACTTGCCTTTGCAGATACAATCTGCATACAATTTCCCTCTATGAAATAGCGCAGTCTCTTTTGTTTGTTCTCCGGTAAATGCAAAAAAAGTTCTTTTGCCTCCCTGCTGCTCCATGGTCTATGGCCACAGCGCAGCAATGTGAGTTTATAGATTCTTTCTCCTTCATTATAAGCGAGAATCCGATAACGAAACTTCCTCTTTTCCCGTTCCAGGGTATGAAGAATATCAGATTCCAGAAAATAAAATTGTTCCTGCTTCTGCCCCCTGTCAAGACGCAGATAAGCCCCAGCAGCAAAAATCCCGCCGCAAAACAGGTGCTTTATTTTTTTACATCGTTCCATAGCCTCACGAAGCGGCAGCGTAGTTGCAAAAAAAAGCAATGCTTTTTCTTTCTTCGCCAATACCGCCAGACACTCTGCTGTCTGTTCGGGAACCGAATCGCTCCCCTCGGGAATCAGAGTTCCATCAATATCCAGAAAGACAGCCCTGGCACGGCGTGGAATACGAAACAGCGGATACGGCCCGAACAGAATATGATTCATCATATCACTGCGACCGCCATAGGCAAGATAACAGGAACATAATTTACGGCTGCACCGGGGAGCCGGAAATAAAAATCCTGAGTCCTTCTGAGAGAAGTGTGTCTCTGTCTCTTTGTACCAGTTCTGCTCCATAACCTGACTGATATTGCAGGTGTGCATTTTTCCATTGCCCTCTATAAAAAGCCTTTCCTCACACCGGCTGACATCTCCATGGACCGGGAAAAATTCCCTCATAAAAAAAGGATCAACTTCCTGAAAAGCCATCCTTTCTTCCTTAGTATAAGGTCTTTTCAGTCCGTCCATCCTGTTTATCCACAGATAAATTTCTTTTGGAAGACTCTGACGAAGTTTTTGAATCAAACCAGCCTGTTCCGGCACGCCTACCGCCCCCGCACAAAGAGACACCCCCGCCTCCCTTAATTCCCTGCAAGTTCCGGCAAAGCTCTCAACTGAGGTCATTTCAGGATGAAACGTTGCCCAGAGCCGGAGCTTTTCTATCCTTCCCCCCGCCTGACAGAACCGATCCAGCAGCCAGGCTGCAGGAAAACTCAAATTGGTCTGGGCGCCTACCGCATCTATAAAGCTCCATGTACTGATCTCACCCATTCCCTCACAGTACCAGGGATGAATCAGCGCTTCCCCATAAGGAACTACCATCAGAGCCCGGATTCCCATAATTTCTGCCCGTTCACCCAGGCTTTGGCAAAAACGCTCCCATTGCCCTTTATCTTTTTCCAACTCATGTTCCGACATCTTTCGTTTGGAAAATGGGCAGTAAGAACAATGATAATTACATGATTTCAGACTTCCTCGGTACAGAATCATTCTTCCTGTCATGTACGGCCTCCCATTCTCTTATTTTCAGGCTCACCTCATCTGACATGAGCTGCGGCCCCAGATAATCCGAAAGCGCCAGACCTTCATCTGTAAGGCACAAATAGGAATCTCTTTTTACCCATCCCTTCCTCATCCATTGGAGAATCAGAGGAAAATCCTCCAGAACACTGCTGCCAAATTCCCTCTCATACCTTTGTAAATCCAAGCCTGGGGCAATCAAGAGATGGCGGATTACATACCTTCTCTTTTCCTCCTCTTCTGACAAGAAAATCCCATGAGCAATATTATCAAAATCCACCGTGCTTTCAAAAGCCTCAATCTGAGACATACAGTCCTTCCTGGTAATCGCATATGGCGTACAGAAATGGAGGTTGCCCAAGTAACTTCTTCCTCCGCACCCCAATGCCAAAGATGTGCCAAAACCACAGTCGGAAAACTCCCGAACTGCCATATCCCGTCTGCGCACAAACCGCCGCATAGAGTCCTGGCAATATCCCTGTGCACGCAAAAAAGAGCTGGCTTCACGGTACTGTATCAGCGCCATATCTGCATCCAGTACCATCCCATCCCCCATACTCTTCTCCATTTTTGCTCCATGCTTTACATAAAGAGGGTACAAAAAGATTTCTTCCGGTTCAAAAGACAAAATGTCCTCCAGGGAGCGCATAAGGGAATCCACAGTCTGCCCGGGAATCCCATAAATCAAATCCACATTAACACAAGGAAAATCAAATGATTTTAACAGGGCCAGGGACTCTCTTGCTTTCTCTGCACAATGGTGGCGGCCAAGGATTTTTAACTCCTCATCCTGTAAACTCTGAATCCCCATGCTTACTCTGGTGACCCCGGCATCCTTCAGCAAAGCCAGCTTTTCATCGGTGGTCTGATTTGGCGCTGTCTCAATTACAAATTCTCTGCTCTTTGAAAACGAGAATCTGTAATTGAGCATGGTAAACATACGCTCCATCTGTATTTCTGAGAGAAGAAGCGGCGTACCTCCGCCAATCGTGCAGCTTGAAAACTCCGAGCCAAAGGAAGACAGAATATCCTGATATTGGCCAGCCTGCCGCTCCACCGCATCCAGGTAATGATCGATTTCCTCACTGCCCTGCCCGGTAACCGAAAACAAGTTACAATACCCACATTTCGTCTGACAAAACGGAATATGCAGATAAAGTCCATGACCTGTCCCGGACAGACGGGAGGCGTACTCCCTCAGGGATACGCCCTGTAATGTACGGTATGCTGTTTTGTGAGGATAACTGTACATATACTGAACATAAGGATTCATTCACATACTCCTTTTATTATAATATGATTTCCCGATGAAATATTTTCCTAAAACAGACAAAATAAAATATTTTATGAAAGAAAGAAATGTTTGTACGGTATGGCATTTACTGCGGGATGATCGATACCGTGAAACTGATACCCATCCTCACCGTAACATGTTCCATGATCCGAGCAGCAGATTACAAATGCCCCGCCCCTCTTTTCTTTCCATCCATCAAACAGCCTTCCCAGCTCCAAATCCACATAACGCAGAGCTGCCTTGTGGCTTTCCAGGCTGTCACGGGTATTCCCCTCTATGTAGAAATAGTTGGGATAATGTATCGCGTCTACATTTAAATACAGAAAAACAGGCACTTCTGCCGGTGCGCCTGAAAGTTTCTTCAAGATAAAATCCACCTGATTTTTTGTACTGTCCTTTACCGGACAGGAAAACGACGGGCTCCAATAGCTTTTCCGGAAATAGCCCGGAAATATGTTTCCTATATCAGAACGTTTATCAAAGAATGCCACACCTCCCACACACCAGGTATCGTATCCTTCCTTTTCCAATCCTTCCATAATCGTACCGCCAAAAAACCCGTAGGCGCCCTCCGGTATCTTTTTCCCCAGCCCTATCTGTCTGGGATAAAACAGAAATTCCCGGTCCATCAAATTATGGGCATCATAACTGCATGGAAAAAATCCGGCAAACATGGCATGATGGGACGGATAAGTAAAATTTCCCGGCGCCTGCCGCTTTTCCCATTTGCCGTAGCGGTTTAACACAGGCGTTGCCCCTGCTTCCTCCTCACAAATCGCAGCATCATACCGCAGTGTATCCAGACAAATAAACAGAATATCCATATTCCCTACTACCTGGTTCATATCCACAGAAGGTTTTTTTTGCTTCCCCTTGGCAAACAAGCCAAAGGGCACCTCCTCACACTGCTCTTTTTGTAAGTTTCTCACTGTTCCACCCACTCCTTAATAATCTCCGCCTGATGGCGGTAAATCATATTCTCACCATAAATATCCTGATATATTAAATCTCCCTGTCCATTCATCTCGATGATTCTCGGCCTTAAGCTTCCTTTTTCCAGCAAAATATCAATCCCGGCGCTCCGAAGTCCCGGATAACATTTCATGGCATCCCTACACAGCCCGGTAATCTCTCTGATAACAGCATCGGACAGACCCAGCCTGTCCGCCGGCAGCGGGTGATTATTCAGATGCAGATTGGTAACCGGTCCTTTTGACAGGCGCCCCAGCAGAAAATCCAGCTGTCCATCCTGCATCACGGCTCTCAAGTCATAGGAAAAACCGCCGTATTCTGCTTTGGCATACCAGCGTTCTACCACACAATCAAGCCCCAGAAGCCGGTCTAACAAGGAAATAATTTGAGCTTGTGACGTGAAACGGCGAAGACGTTTGGTATTTACCAGATGCCCATCTTTCTCTTCCAGGGCACAGGTATATAAAACCATCCGTCCACAAACCGGCAAAAAGCGGAAAGCCGCCACTCCGGCTGCCCCGGAACCGGCTGTGGGCTTTATGAAAACCTGGAATATCTGATGCTGTTCCATCATTTCCATAAGCTGTTTTCCACTCGTTACCTTATCTTCCAAAATCTCTGTTACCGGCAGTCCGGCCTCTCTCAGCTTTTGCTTACACTTCTTTTTATCCAATAATGCAGCTATGGAGTCCGGTGAATTTAAAAATTCTATGTCCGCTTCCTTTTGCAGATGGGATAATTCCTTGAGCCGTTTTTTATAACTGCCAATCAAATCATTGAGCTGTTCCAAAGAACAACTGTCCCAGACAGGAGGGTCAATCTTTATAAACCATTGGTAATTTTCTGTGTTCTCACCGTTCTCTCTATGCCGGCTCCCTTCCAGAACAGTCCTGTCATTACCATTTTTCCAATCCCAGGTCAAAACGGGAAGCCCGGCTGCACTGGCTGCATGTTGAAAATAAACTGTCCTTTTGGTATCAGGATTTCCCAGAAGGGCAGCCCGTCTCATTCGGTCAGCATGGCGTTCATCCAAATCTCGCCATTGTACTCCTCCGGTTCATTCTGCTCCGAAACATCCAATTCCACAGACATTCCTTTTAACTGATCCATCATCCCGTCTGACAGATAGTGATAATGCAAATCCACCCTCTTTATATTGGGATAAGCAGGAAGTGTCTCTAAAAGCATGGCTCCGCCTTTGTCTGTTAAAGTCCCCTCAGATAAATCCAGAGTATTTATCTGTCCCATATACCGGCTTTTTAACACCGCTTCCGTCAGTTCGTCCTGTATTTCGCTGTCTGCAATGCCCAGGTATTCCAGTTTGGGAAAATCCATCTGTTCCAGAAGCGCTTTGATTGTATCTACATCTCCGTCAAACCCATAGTCCTCTATACCGATATAAAGCAAAAGTTTTTTCAGATTCGGAAGCTGGGCCTCCTGTATGGACTTTATAACTGTACTGGGCAGACCGCCGCAGATAATGGTCAGCGCCTCCAGGCTGCTGTGGCTGATCTCTCCCAATTCCAAATCTGTACTTCCTTTGATTGTCAGTTCTTTCAGATGTGGCACAGCCGCCCAGAGCCCTCCATAGTTGCCCTGCAGAATCCAGGACACCTCACACTCTTCAAAGCCCATATCGCCAATAAACAACTTCTCAATATGGGTAAAACGATCCGCATGCTTCACAATCCCGTCCAGAATTGGCTGGCAGCTGTCCTCCCACCCTCCGCCCCAGTCTCCAATTACCAGTTCTGTCAGCTCCGACAGCTGCGGATCCGCCAGAATATCCTCAATCATAGTTGCAGGACTCTTACCTCCGCTCTCATATTGCTCATAATCATACGCATATTTTTTTGTCTTTCCCATAGAATCTCCTTCCCCAAAAGCGGTAAACTTTGCCTGTTCGTTGTTAATTTTCCTCTTTACCCATCTATAAATGCCGCCTGCCGGATTACTCCGGCGGCGGCAACTTTATAAATTTTTTATGGAGCTGAGGGGAATCGAACCCCTGTCCGAAAACCAATTCCCTGTTCTTCTACTATCATAGTCTGTTATTTGACATTCCCTCTGCCGCGCGAAAACAGACATTCTCACGGTTTCAGTAGCTTCATGTTACGCCCATACACGCAAAGCTTAATGTATGTCGTTTCTCACATGGTCGATGCCAGATTCTTAATGTGTGAGTGCACTAAGGCTGACAGCAGCCCTTAGGCTGCGTATGCTAAATTGTCTTCAGCGTTTAATTTTAATTTTGCCATTTTACGCATCGCATGCGGATAGCTTCACCAGCTGCATGACCCCCGTCGAAACCAGTACAACCCCTTACTGGATCACCGCGACTCATCGGTGGACTTATATTCTAGCACCTGGTCAGTAAAATGTCAAGCTGTCTCTGATAAATCATCACAATCAGATGTAGGATTACAATACATATGTTACAACTAAATATTTAAAAAGCAGAGATGCTG
>CANPMS010000006.1 GCA_947575275.1 uncultured Clostridium sp.
CCGGTCTGGGCTGTCACTCCCGCCCCCACCGTCAGATCGCCGTTATCCACAATAATTGCCTGGCTTTCCACCACTGCGCCCTTGTCTGTTTTACCCTCTAAAACAATGTTTTCCAGAATCAGACTCTGCCCTTCCGGCAAAATGAAAAACGGAGCGCTGGTTACCTCCCACACCTTCAACGCCGGCGCTGTGGCTGCATTCTCTGTCTTAACGGTGTAAGCTCCGGCTTGAGCATCCCAAGTTACATACTCCGCAGCATTGTTACTGCCAAGATCTAAGGTCTGCATCACAATAATAGTTCCGCCGTTTGCCAGTTCAACTGCATTCTCAAAAGACTTTACCGGCGCGCCGGGGATGGTTCCATCATGGTCGCCATCATTTCCTGACGGATAGGTCGTCACACCACCATCCGGCGTGCTCGCAGAAAACGCTCCGCCCGGATTCCAGTAAACCACCGTATCACTTGCTGCCCGCGTCGCGGACAGCCGCTTCACCGTCATAGGGGCAATGGCTCCGGCAGAAGCCCCATCCTCCTCCACAAAGAAAAACATAGAGCTGTTTCGGGCTTTCCTGGGTCTTCCCGTCTCTTCATAATAACGCTCTAAATCAGATAAACCGGTATCCCGCACTGTGGCAGTCTCCCCGCTGGTCGCCCACAGCTCCCACTGACCGCCTGAAACGTCCTTAATGCGGAAAAAGCTTTCAAATTCTTCATCACTTAACTCATTTGCATAAAGAGTCTCCGCAAGGGTTACCGTATTTAAGTCCTCATCTCCCCGGATTTCAAGCAGCAGACCTCCTTCTACCCCCTCAAAGCCCTCCAGAAGCTCAATAATCGGCGCTCTCCAGGTGCTCTCTTTGCTGGTGTCCTCAAGAAGCTCCCACTCACCCTCTTCCGTGGTGAAAATATAGTCATTAATATCAAAGCCTGCCCCGCTCTCTCCCGATTCTGTCCAGGCGGAGGCAGTGGCTGTCTCTTCTGCGTCTGAATCAGTTGCAGTCTCCCAGTCCCTCTGCTCCTTTGAGCGAAGGTAATCCATCACAATCAATCCGTCTAACTGTACGCCCGAGCCAAGCTGCAAAGCGCCCCCATCTACACGGATTAATTCACTTTCCTCCACATCGGCCTCATCCCTGCCCGACTCCAGACCGGTGTTCACCAGGGCCAGCTGACCCCCGTTTAAGTAAAAAACAGTATCGTTCAGATAAGCTCTTCCATCCCAGGATGCAATGCGGATCCCGCCTGCATTCAGCACATACATGTGCCCATCCTCAATCTCCATGGGATTCATGGCATAAATGGTAATCTCGGACTTGTCAATCCCCAATTCCTCCGCCAGTTCATCCGCGCGAATCAGCGCCGTCTCCAGGCTTCTTACCGGACGCTCCGGGCTCAGCCCGTCTGCACGGTCATCTCCCTCTGCCGCGTTGGAGTCTGTGGCCAAGCTCTCCGAATCAAACAAATATGTACTATCCTCTTTTAAGGCGTTTGATGCTGTGGCGTTGGAAGCGCTTGCCAAAATCTCAGCAGGAAGAATCCCGCCGGGATTCCAGTAGATTGCTCCCCCGCTCTGGAAAGTAGAAGGGCTCTGCTGTTCCTCAGCTTCTGAAGGCTCAGTCGGCTCTATCGTTTCCAGAGGCAGCGTTTCACTAACCTTCTCCGGTTCTTCCATCGGCTCCAGTTCCACAGCCTCACTGACCCTGTCCGGTTCCTCCACCGGCTCCAGAGTTCTTGTCCCGCTGATACGCTCCGGCTTTTCCTCCCCTTCCTCTATCATTTCCAGAGGCAGATTTTCCATAATACGCCCCTCCGTTTCCGCCAGGGTCATCATCCCCTGAGTGGAAAGCAGCATCACAAGGCTTAAAATAAAAGCTGTGATTCTTCTTGCTTTTTTCATACTCATCGCTCCTTTTTAGCTGCCATTCAACCAGCACTGCTTAACAATATGTCAACCTATATCTACTTTATCATTTTAAAGAAATTGTCAAAAAAAGTCAATAGCTGTCACGAACTGTCATTTTAAATTAAAAAGAAAAAGGTTAAACGTGCCCCCGCACCTTCATTACCTCGACGACTTGATTCACATAATTTTCGCACAGCTCCTTGCTGGAAGCCTCCACCATCACACGAACCACCGGCTCGGTACCAGACTGGCGCAATAAAATTCGCCCTCCATCTCCCAGGGCATCCGCCACCTTTTTCACCTCAGCCTGAACCATCACATCATCCTGAGCCTCCTTTTTATCATGTACCCGTACATTTTTCAACACCTGCGGGAAGATTTCCACCTCAGAGGCAAGCTTTCCAAGACTTTCCTTCTTCTCAAGCATCACTTCCATCACCTTCAGGGAAGTAAGGATTCCGTCTCCGGTGGTAGCATGCTTACTGAAAATGATATGACCAGATTGTTCTCCTCCCAGACAGTTCCCATGTTGGGACATATTCTCATACACATACTTATCTCCCACTGCCGTCTTCTCGTAAGCAATTCCTTCACGGTCAAATGCTTTATAAAGTCCAAAGTTAGACATCACTGTGGTCACCACTGTATTGTTGAACAGAGAACCATTCTCCTTCATATATTTTCCACAGATATAAAGAATAAGGTCACCATTGACCTCATTTCCATTCTCATCCACAGCAATGCAACGGTCGGCATCGCCGTCATAGGCAAAACCCACATCGCAGCCGGTATCCTTCACATACTGCTGCAACACATGGATATGTGTAGAGCCGCAATCTGTGTTGATATTCAAACCGTTAGGCACATTATTAATTACATAAGTCTCTGCCCCCAACGCATCAAACACGTTTTTTGCAATGGAGGAAGCGCTGCCGTTAGAACAGTCAAGGGCAACCTTTTTTCCCTTAAAGGAACGAGTCGCAATGGAAATCAAATAGCCGATATAACGATTTCTGCCTGCTGCATAATCTACCGTACGGCCGATACAATCCTTCATGGCAAAGGGCAGCTCACTGATTTCATTATCCAGATAACTTTCAATGTCCAAAATTACACTTTCTTCCAGCTTCTCACCATTTCCGTTAATGACCTTAATGCCGTTATCGTAGTAAGGATTATGACTGGCAGAAATCATGATTCCACAGTTAAAGCCTTCTGTGCGCACCACATAGGATACGCTGGGAGTAGTGGTTACATGAAGCAGGTACACATCTGCTCCAGAAGCAGTCAGTCCTGCTACCAGAGAATACTCGAACATATAGCTGCTGCGCCTGGTATCTTTTCCAATTACCACACGGCATCTTCCATCTGGATTTGTTGGGGACTGTACGGCGCGCTGTCCGTAATACCATCCCAGGAAACGTCCTACCTTATAGGCATGTTCCACTGTCAAATCCACATTTGCTTCCCCCCGGAATCCATCTGTTCCAAAATACTTACCCATTACTTTCTCTTCTCCTTACTCTCCGATTTCATCGAGAAAACGCCTCAACGCATCCTGCCAGGGCGGCAGGCGCTCAAAACCGCTTTCGCTCAGCTTTTCCTTGCTCATACGGCTGTTAAAAGGACGTATCGCTTTCGACGGAAACTCACTGCTTGTGACCGGCGTTACCTTCACCTCATCCATACCTGCCTGCCGGAAAATCTCCCTGGCGAACTCATACCAACTGCAAATCCCCTCATTGGTGGCATGATAGCGTCCATATTTGTCAGTCTGAATCATGTCAACCAGAAGCCTTGCCAGGTCATAGGTGTAGGTGGGAGAACCTACCTGGTCATTTACTACACTAACAGCGCCCCGCTCTCTTCCAAGCCTTAGCATGGTTCTGATAAAGTTCTTTCCCACTACGCCGAATACCCAGGCAATCCGCACAATAAAGAAGCAGTCCAAAAGCTCCTCCACCGCCAGCTCGCCCTCATATTTGGTCTCACCATACACATTTAACGGATGACGCTCGTCATCCGGCTCCCAGGGGCGGGTACCCTGTCCGTCAAATACGTAGTCCGTGCTGATATACATTAACTTTATGCCTGCGTCCTTACACACCTGCGCTACATTACGGGTTCCTTCACTGTTAATCCGCCGGCATAGCTCTACGTTATCCTCTGCCGCGTCTACTGCAGTATATGCAGCACAATGAATCACTGCATCCGCTCCCGATGCGGAAATCACATGTTTACATGCCTCAAAATCGGTGACATCCAGCTCCTCCACACCCAAACCGATTCCCTTCAGTCCGCGCTTTTCCAACTCATTCATAAGGTCAGTGCCAAGTTGTCCCTTAGCACCGGTAACTAAAACCTTCATTCTCATCCCTTCACCTGTTCTTCCATAAACCGGCCCGCTGCTTTTCTTGCATGCCGTTACAGTCTGTTGCTGTACATCTTATCAAAATAATCGCTGTACTCACCGCTTAGAATACGCTCCCACCACTCCCGGTTGTCCACATACCACTGAATCGTCTGCTCCATCCCAGTGTCAAAGTTATATTCCGGCTTCCATCCAAGCTCTGTCTCCAGCTTTCTCGGATCAATGGCGTAGCGCCTGTCATGCCCCGGACGATCTGTCACATATTTAATCAGGCTCTCCGGCTTATCCAGCGCCCTCAGAATCGTTTTTACCACATCAAGGTTTGTTCGCTCATTATGACCACCAATATTGTAGAGGCAGCCATCTGCACCTTTGCGTATGATCAAATCGATTGCCTCACAATGATCCTTTACATGAAGCCAGTCCCGGACATTGGAACCGTTGCCATACACCGGAAGCTCCTCATCTGCCAATGCCCGGCTAATCATCAGCGGGATTAGTTTTTCCGGGAACTGATAAGGACCATAATTATTAGAGCATCGGGAAACCGACACCGGTATGCCATATGTCCTGTAATATGCCATTACAAACAGATCTGCGCTTGCCTTTGAGGAGGAATAAGGGCTTGATGTATGAAGAGGAGTCTCCTCTGTAAAGAATAAATCCGGGCGGTCAAGGGGAAGGTCTCCATATACCTCATCCGTAGATACCTGATGGAAACGCTTAATGCCAAATTCCCGGCAGGCATCCAGAAGGATTGTGGTTCCCATCACATTAGTACGCACAAACACACCCGGATCCAGGACGGAACGGTCTACATGGCTCTCCGCCGCAAAGTTCACCACTATATCCGGCTTTTCCTTGCCAAATAACTCAAAAATAAAAGGGCGGTCTGTGATGTCTCCCTTAACAAATTTATAATTCGACTTATGCTCCACCGGCTTTAAAGTCTCCAGATTGCCTGCATAGGTCAGAGAATCCAGATTGATAATCATATCCTCCGGATACCTCTCCACCATGTAATGCACAAAATTTCCGCCAATAAAACCGGCGCCGCCTGTCACAATGATTTTCATTCGTCTTTTCCTTTCCTATAAATTATGAATCTTATCAATATATTTCCCATCCAGCACGTCTTTTAAATACTGCCCATACTGATTTTTCTTCAAAATTTCGTAAGTTTCCAGCACTTGATTTCTGGAAATCCAACCGTTTAGGTAGGCAATTTCCTCCAGACACGCAATCTTGCGATGCTGGTGAGTCTCAATCGTCTTCACAAAATTGGTAGCCTCCACCAGAGACTCGTGAGTTCCTGTATCCAGCCACGTAAAGCCCTGCCCCAGAAGCGTCACATCCAGTTCCCCGCTCTCCAGGTAAATCCGATTTAAATCGGTGATTTCCAGCTCTCCGCGGACGGAAGGCTTTAAGCTTTTCGCATACTGAACAACACGGTTGTCATAAAAATACAGTCCTGTCACACAGTAGTTGGATTTGGGCTTCTCAGGCTTCTCCTCAATGGACACCGCTTTCCCTGACGCATCAAACTCCACAATACCAAAGCGCTCCGGATCATCCACATAGTAGCCAAACACTGTGGCGCCGCTTTTCTTAGAAGCTGCCGCCCGCAGACGCTTTTTTAATCCCTGGCCGTGAAAAATATTATCGCCCAGTACCATCGCCACAGAATCATTGCCAATAAAATCCGCACCGATAATAAACGCCTGAGCCAGCCCGTCAGGACTGGGCTGAACCTGGTAGCAAAGCTCCACACCAAACTGACTCCCGTCGCCCAGCAGAGATTGAAACCGAGGTGTATCCTCTGGCGTTGAGATAATAAGAATCTCACGGATTCCTGCATTCATCAATACCGACAGAGGATAGTAAATCATCGGCTTGTCATAAATTGGCAGAAGCTGCTTTGATGTTACCTTTGTCAGAGGGTATAGACGTGTACCCGACCCCCCCGCAAGAATGATTCCTTTCATTCTACCGCCTCCTTTTCTGTTATTTCGTCAATCGGAAGTATAACCGGCTCAGGAATATTCCTTTCTGTCGCCGGTATCACCTGACCATCTTCATCCACCTCTACGGCGAACAGCACCGTCCGTGCATCGTTCTCCTCGTAGCTGCAGGTTACCAGCACAAACATGGAATCCACAGAGCACTCCGGCAGCTCGGCAAACTCGCAGGGCAACAGCCTTGCCTTTGTCCACTCATCAAAGGACTCCTGAGAAACAAAACCTGTTTTACGTACAATTCCGTTGGAGTCTGTATAGTAGCAGGACACTGCTTTTAAATGGATTCTACGCTCTGGGGTGTAAATGTCAAAATATTGGTGCTCCTTAAAGAAATTCTCATCCTTAAACTTTACCACATCCTTAAACATGGAGCCATCCTTCATATGATGTCCATACAATGGATTATTCCAGCCTGAGAAATCTGCTTTGCTGTCGCAGTCCAGATAGACTGCACCATACACGCTTTCGTTTCCGTCAAAATCTGTGTGAAGATACTTTTCGTTGTCTGTGGACTGCACAATCGGATAATCAATCCGTGTATCAGGAATCCGAATCCATCCCACCGTATCAGGATTCCTTTCACGCAGCAATGCAAAATCCATTGGCGGTTCATAGGCTTTATGCAGCTCACTCTGAGGCGGCCGTATTTCCAGCTCCATATGGGGTCTCTCTGGCAGCTCGAATTCAATCTCCTTCATTTCGGAAGCCAGCTGCGCCAGATTGTCCTCTATCTGCCTCTGCCGTCTGGCTCCCCCCAATTCACCTATCAACGCTATGCTACTTACTGACATCACTATCATAAGAATAACAATGATAATATCACTAAAACCAAATCCACTCCCCTGTTCTCGACGCATAAAGCATCCTCCCCTTCGGCGATTAAAAATTATACGTTATGATGCCTCATTCATTTTGGCCAGCTTTGCTGCCTGATCAGCGGCAATGCAGGCATCCAGAATCTCCTGAATATCACCATTCATAATCTTATCCAGCTTATAAAGGGTAAGGCTGATACGATGGTCAGTCACACGCCCCTGTGGAAAATTATAAGTGCGGATTTTTTCCGAACGGTCGCCGGTTCCAATCTGGCTGCGACGCTCCGCAGCCTCCGCATTCTGCTTTTTTTCTATCTCTATATCATACAGCTTGGAGCGCAGGAGACGAAACGCTTTCTCCTTGTTCTGGAGCTGGGACTTCTCAGTCTGGCTGTAAATCACAATGCCTGTGGGGATATGAGTCAGACGCACCGCAGAATCTGTGGTATTAACGCACTGACCGCCATTTCCAGATGCACGCATTACGTCAATACGGCAATCATTCATATCAATCTGAACATCCACCTCCTCTGCTTCCGGCATTACTGCAACAGTAGCAGTGGAAGTGTGGATACGCCCTCCGGATTCCGTCTCCGGCACCCTCTGAACACGGTGCACTCCTGACTCATACTTCATTTTGGAGTAAGCGCCCTTTCCTATAATCATCGCCTGGACTTCCTTAAATCCTCCGATTCCGCTCTCGTTCAAGGAGATAATTTCCACCTTCCAACGCTGGCTCTCCGCGTAATTCACATACATACGATAAAGTTCTGCGGCAAACAGCGCTGCTTCATCACCGCCGGCGCCGGCGCGAATTTCCAACATGATGTTTTTCTCATCATTGGGATCTTTGGGCAGAAGAAGAATTTTAAGCTCCTGCTCCAAATCTTCCACCCGCTTTTTCGCATCAGACAGCTCCTCCTTTGCCATCGCCCGCATTTCCTCGTCG
The DNA here is from genome assembly GCA_947575275.1 of uncultured Clostridium sp. Lineage (GTDB taxonomy): Bacteria > Bacillota > Clostridia > Lachnospirales > Lachnospiraceae > Brotaphodocola. Next base: position 8,058 of record CANPMS010000006.1, read on the forward strand.
CTTTCCTCCTCCAAAAGCGCCAGACTGTCCTTAATGTCCTGGTTCGCCTGCTTATAAGCCTTATACGCTTCTACAATCAGCGCAAGATCTGCTTGTTCCTTCATCAGCCTGCGAAACCGTATCTGGTTCTCCGTTACATCAGGGGCATTCAGCTCCTGCATAATCTCCTCATAATGAATCACAATATCATCTAATCTGTCAAACATGAAATCCTCCTGTCCGTTGTCCGGCAACAACCCGGTCCTTTCCCGCCAAATCCTTCACTACACGCACATGCTCAAAGCCTGCGGACTTTAAAAGCCCACTCACTTCCCCACCCTGATCATATCCGATTTCCAAGTATAACCCTCCGCCTTCTCTCAGCCAAAATCCTGCCGTTATTGCAATCCTGCGGTAGTAGGCAAGACCATCTTTTGCGCCATCCAGTGCAATCATCGGCTCGTGGTCACGCACCTCCGGCTCCAGCGTTTTTATAACATCTGTGGGAATGTAAGGCGGATTTGCAGTGATAATATCAAACTTCTCCTGAGTACCTTTAAGGGCATCGAATAAATCGCCCTGAAGAAACTGAGGGCAATCCTGGCCACACAACGACTTGCTGTTTTTCCTCGCCACCTTCAGCGCCTCATCGGAAATGTCTGTACCGATTACTCTTTGATAACCGCCTTTTATCGCCAGACTGATGGCAATACAGCCTGAGCCGGTGCACAAATCCAGAACGCGTTTTTCTCTGTCCTTATGTTCTTCCAGCACCAGCTCTACTAATACCTCCGTGTCCTGCCTGGGGATCAGAACATGCTGATTCACATAAAATTCCAATCCCATAAACTCCTGACTTTTTAGAATCTGCTGCAACGGACAGCGTCTCTGCCGTCTGGCAATCATCTCCCGGTAGCGTTCTGTGCAGGAGCAGTTATAATCATTCTCATCCAGCTTTTGCATACGGTTAAGTAAAAAATGTACTAAATCTATGTGGAACGCGGCTAAAAGAAGCTGTCTGGCGTCGTTATCCGCATCCGAGTCGCCTGCCAGTTCCAGTGCACGGCTCCCTTCCGCCCACAAATGAAACAACGTCATGTTACAAATCCTCCGCCTAAGGCGCCTTGTTCGGGAAATTTTTTTCCAAATATGTTTTCCAGTCAAACACTGCTTCCACCGCCTGAATCGCCACCTCTATCATAGAATCATCCGGCTCTTTCGTTGTCAGGTTCTGCATCCACATCCCGGGAACGCTCAGGAAATTGATGACCGGGTTGTCACTGCGGCCTGCCAGCCGCAGGAATTCATAGGACACTCCTGCGATTACGGGAATCAGCACAATCCTGCTGACAATCCGAAGCCACACACTATTTACACGGATTACCATAAAAAATAAAATGCTGATCATCATCACAATAATCAGGAAGCTGGTTCCGCAGCGCTTATGCTGCTTGGAGCTTTCCCGAACATGCTCCACCGTCAGGGTTTTCCCGTTCTCAATACAGTTGATACACTTGTGCTCCGCCCCGTGATACATAAAGGTTCTCCTGATGTCCTTCATGTTGGAAATCAGCTTGATATACGTCACAAAAATCCCAAGACGAATCAAGCCCTCCAAAATTGCCATCACTGTATCAGAATGTACCACACTCCTGCACATGTTTGCAATCAGAAGCGGCAGCACCATAAAAATTCCAATTGCCGCCACCACAGAGAAAACCATGACAAAGCCCATCAAAACCTTTTCCATCTTCTCCCCAAACGTCTTATCCAGCCAAAGTTCAATCTTTCCCGGCTGCGATGCCTCATCATCCTCAAAAAAACCTGCAGAGAATGTAAGGGTCTTCATACCAAGAATCATGGAGTCAGCAAAACTGAATATTCCCCTGATAAAGGGCAGTCCAAAGAATTTTACCCGTTCCGCTATGCTCACATAGGTATCTTTCTGTACCACAATCTCCCCGTCAGGCTTCCTTACTGCTGTGGCATAGCTGTCTTTATTTTTCATCATAATTCCTTCAATGACGGCTTGACCGCCGATACCGGAATATTTCATCAAACTCTCCTTTTTATCTCTTTAAAATAAGCTTTTCCATAAAGTAAAAGAAAGGTTGAGCCAAAGTGTCTCCACTTGAATCTCAACCTTACTTCGCTCGTGTTATACTTATGCGTTGACGCCATACTTCCTATTGAACTTATCGATACGACCGCGAGCTGCGGCTGCTTTCTGCTGACCGGTATAGAAAGCGTGACACTTGGAGCAAACCTCCACATGAATCTCCTTCTTGGTAGAACCGGTAACAAATTCATTTCCACAGTTACAGGTAACCTTAGCCTGATAATATTCCGGATGGATTCCTTCTCTCATGATTTTCACCTCTTCACTTATCAAATTAGGTACTATTTGAAGCTCCCATTGCATGTTCATACTTACTTTGCTGAACAGCAACTCATATAGTCCTGTGATCATCTAACAGTCTCCGTTGTACTGTTAAAATCACTTCACGTTTATAAACAGCGTTGTTAGTATATCATAAAACCATACTATTGGCAAGCATATTTTTAGAAGTATCTTATTTTCTTCGCACTCTCCACAAATTCCAAATTGGTTTTTGTTTTCGCGAATAAATCAAGAATTTTTTCCACAGACTCTTCAGACTTCATTGTATTAGTCGCTTTGCGTACAATGTCCACTGCCTCCGCCTCGTCTTTAGTGAGAAGCAAATCATCACGCCGGGTTCCTGATTTTAAAATATCAATGGCGGGGAAAATACGCTTCTCTGACAACTTACGATCCAGTACCAGCTCCATATTGCCGGTTCCTTTAAACTCCTCATAAATCACATCGTCCATACGGCTTCCAGTATCCACCAGCGCAGTTGCAAGGATTGTAAGACTCCCTCCCTGGCGCATATTGCGGGCTGCACCGAAAAAGCGCTTGGGCATATGCAGCGCTGCCGGGTCGAGACCTCCGGATAAAGTACGTCCGCTGGGCGGAACCACCAGATTGTAGGCCCGCGCCAGTCGGGTAATGCTGTCCAGGAGGATAATCACATCCCTGCCGTGCTCCACAAGACGCTTTGCACGCTCAATTACCATCTCCGAAACTCTCTTGTGACGATCAGGCAGCTCATCAAAAGTGGAGTAGATAACCTCCACATTTTCTCCAATAACAGATTCCCTAATATCTGTAACCTCTTCAGGCCGCTCATCGATCAACAGAATAATCAGGTGCATGTCCGGATGGTTGGTTGTAACCGCCTGCGCCACCTGTTTCAACAGCGTAGTTTTACCCGCCTTTGGTGGTGACACAATCATGCCTCTCTGTCCCTTACCAATTGGTGAGAGTAAGTCCAGAATGCGCATGGCAGTAGTACTTTTTCCGGGTGTTTCCATATGAAGACGCTGGTTTGGGAAAATCGGAGTTAAATCCTCAAAATTCGGACGACGCTCAATCACGCTGATGGGATATCCGTTGACGCTTCGAATATACAGAAGTGCGGCGAACTTCTCTGCCGCAGTCTTAATCCTGCGGTTGCCTATAATAATATCTCCGGTCTTTAAATTAAAACGGCGAATCTGGGACGGCGCCACATACACATCGTTATCCCCCGGCAAAAAATTCTCACAGCGGATAAAACCAAAACCATCGGGCATCACTTCCAAAATTCCGTCGGCTTCAATGCCGCTGTCAAGCTCTGCAACCTCCTGGGCTGTCAGTGTTTCCGGCTGACGGGGTGAAGTGCGCGCCGGGCGGCTTTCTGTTCTTCCCTCATTTTTTTCCTCATTCTTCCCTTCATTCCTTCCCTCCGAACGTCCTTCGTTTTTTTCCTCAGGCATGGAGGATGAATGGCGCGGTGCAGGCGGCGCCACTGCAGTTTTAATAATAGCTTCCTGCTCTGCAATCCTGCACAGCTGGTCAATCAGCTCTGCCTTTCTCATTGTTGCAGCGCCCTTAATTTTCTGCGCTCTGGCCATTTCCTTCAACTGCGGCAATGGAAGCGTCTGTAATTTTTCTCGCATAGTTTCTCTCCATTTCTCTATAAAATTAAAATTCACTCCGCTGGTTCTGCGGATTCATCATTAAAATACTTGTCCGGTTCGGGATAAATATAAGATATCAGAAACTCATGACAAAGGATATTATCTGGAGATTACTGGCCAGCAATCTCCGTTCCTTGGTTCATTATAAAACGGATTACACTGTAATGTAAAGAGCTTTTTAAAATTTAATCATTTCCCACGGAGTCACGCAAGAACTGCATATACTCCCTAATCACTTTTTCATATCCGTTATCAGATGGATGATAAAACACCTCTCCTTCCATACCATCCGGCAGATACTGCTGATTCACGTAATGGTTGGGATAATCGTGAACATATTGATACCCTATTCCGCGGCCCAGTTTCTTTGAGCCACGATAATGAGAATCCTGCAAATGCGGCGGAACCGGCATGGAACGCTTTGTTTCAACCGCTTCCATAGCTGCACTGATTGCATTTACTGCTGCATTTGATTTTGGCGCAGTTGCCACATAAATCACTGCCTGAGACAAAATAATCTGCGCCTCCGGCATGCCAATCCGTTCGGCTGCCTGCGCGGCACTTGTGGCTACCACAATTGCCTGCGGATCCGCATTTCCTACGTCTTCTGATGCACAAATCATAATCCGTCGGGCAATAAATTTAATATCCTCTCCGGCATACAGCATACGCGCCAGGTAATAAACTGCCGCGTCCGGGTCAGAGCCCCGCATACTCTTGATAAATGCAGAGATCGTATCGTAATGGCTGTCACCATCTTTGTCATAACGAACCGCTCTTTTCTGGATACACTCCTGTGCCACCTCAAGGGTAATATGAATCCTGCCGTCCTGAGGACTCCTGTCTGTAGTGAGCACTCCAAGCTCTACCGCATTCAACGCTGCCCTGGCATCTCCCCCGGAAATGTCTGATAGAAACTCAAGAGCATCATCATCAATTACTGCATGGTAGCTGCCCATACCCTTTTGTTCATCATGGACTGCACGCCAAATTACTTCCTTCACATCGTCCTTCTCCAACGCCTTCAGTTCAAAAATTCGGGAGCGGGACAAAAGTGCTCCATTCACCTCAAAGTAAGGATTTTCCGTGGTTGCGCCTATGAGAATCAGCGTGCCGTCCTCCACATACGGAAGCAGGTAATCCTGCTGGCTTTTGTTGAAGCGGTGAATCTCATCCACAAAAAGAATCGTCTTTTTGCCGTACATGCCCAGGGCATCCTTCGCCTCCCTCACCACTTCTTCCATATCCTTTTTGCCGGCTACCGTGGCATTAATCTGGCGAAAGTTTGCACTGGTGGTATTAGCAATCACCTTTGCAAGTGTCGTCTTTCCTGTTCCAGGAGGACCGTAAAAAATAATAGAGCCCAGCTGATCTGCCTGAATTGCCCGGTAGAGCAGTTTATCCTTTCCAATGATATGTTTCTGTCCTACAACCTCATCAAGGGTAGTCGGGCGCATACGGGACGCCAGAGGCGACTCCTTCTCCCGGGCGCTCGCACGCATATAATCAAATAAATCCATATAAACGCCTCTTTTCCTATGTGCTTCCTTTCTTAAGTATAACTGCTTGTAAAGGTTCAGTCAATCAGAAGCTCATCTACCGTCACAAACACATACCCCTCCTTCTGCAGCTCATCCACTAATTGAAGAGCTGCTTCCACCGAGGTGGGGAAGATATCATGCATCAATATGATTGAGCCATCGTCCACATTCTTTTTTACCATTTGAACAATTTTTCTTGTATTCTTCAGCTTCCAGTCAAGGGAGTCCACCGTCCAAAACACTGTAGTCAGATCCATACGGCATTCCAGACTCTCATTCCAGTCCCCATAGGGGGGACGCAAATACTCAGGACGCTTTCCAATAATGGATTCGATAAGCATCTCTGTCTGTTCTACGGCGTCACATACCGCATCCTCACTTGATTTTGTCAACGGTATATGGCGGTAGCTGTGGTTCCCAATCAGATGCCCCTCTTCCTCTATTCTCCGCACCAGTTCTTCTTTTCCCTCAATATTTTGTCCCATGAGAAAAAATGTGACACTTACGTTTCTTTCCTTTAGTCCATCCAACAACTTGGGAGTGCAGCTGTTATGAGGACCATCATCAAAAGTCAGCGCTATCACCTTTGGCTTTATATTTTCCGAAGTGCTGACTGTGCGGCTCTCTCCAGGCTCCGGGTTCATAAAACCCATCGCAGTGCCAAACAGTACACCATCCAACAGGACTACACAAAATAACAGCGTTGTAAGAAAACGAAATCCGCGTCTTTGCATATGACCCCATCCTCCCATGCCACATTACCACATTATATATCCCGAGCGCAAAGAAAATGAATGTGTTTTAATCAAATAGAAGAGCGCCCCGCAGGATGCTCTTCTATTGAACCTTCTTATTTACAGATTTATTTTGCTGCCAGCACAGCATCGTAAGCCTTACCTATGCCCTTATCCTCAATCATATGATACCACTGTTCAACGACAGGAAGCATGTCACTCAAATCCTGCCCCCAATACTCATCCTTCTTCAAAATGTCTGATACTGATGCAGTCTTCATAAAAACCATAATATCCTCACCATCATTTGCCTCATTCGTTCGGTAGAAAGCAATCAGAGCTGCCAGGGAAAAGCACAGTCCTTGCGGGTAGACGCCCCTGGACTCTTTATACTCCAGAATTGTGGGCAGTACTCTTGCTCTGAATTTAGAAACAGAATTTAAAGCAATGGAAAGCAGCAAATGCTTAATAAATGGATTTGAAAAACGCTCCAGCACCGCATTCCCAAACCTGCGATTGTCCTCGTTATCACCAATGGTTGGAATAATCTCCTCAAAAATACATTTCTTAAGGAATGCGGATACCTTCTCGTCCTTCAGGCACTCACCTACAGTCTCTAATCCATAAAGTCTTGCCCCAAGAACCATTGAAGTGTGCGCTCCATTTAGAATTCTCACTTTCCTCTTCTTATATGGATCCACGTTATCTGTCCAGATTACATTAAATCCGCCTTTCTGAAGCGGAAGCTCGTCCTCATGATGTCCATGAATTACCCATAAATGAAAAATTTCCGCAGTATCCATCATATTGTCTTGTTCACCAATGCGCTTACACAAAGCTGCGTGCTCATCTCTCGGAAAACCGGTTACAATACGGTCTACCAACGTTGAACAAAAATCGTTTTGACTCTTTAACCATGTCTTGAAGTCCTCCCCCAATCTCCATAAATCTGCATACTGAAGGCAGCACTTCTCCAACTCCTCCCCGTTATGGTCAATCAGTTCGCAGGAAAGCACAATAAATCCCGGAAGCCTCAGTTTAAATCTCTTATACAGCAACTGGGTCAGCTTGCCAGGGAAAGACTTGGCAGGAGCATCCTCAAACTTGTTTTCAGGAACAAACTCGATTCCTGCCTCAGTGGTATTAGAAACAATAAAGCGAAAATCCGGATTCTCTGCAAGCGCCATATATGCGGTATAATCCGTATATGGATTTACACACCTTGAAATGATATTGATATGGGTGTGCTCGTCCACCACCTGACCGTACTCGATACCTCTAAGAAACAGATTGTACTCACAGTTTTGCTTCTCCAGCATCTCACACATACCGCGCTCAATCGGCTGGACAACGACAACAGAGCCGTCATACAAACCTTGGTCATTCAGTTTCTGGAAGAAATAATCCACAAATCCACGCAGAAAACCACCTTCACCAAACTGAATTACTGTTTCTTTCTTGCTCATCAACTGAAACCTCCAATTTTCTTGATTTAATTTTTTGTATATTTCATTCCCATTATGCACAAGGTTTCTTTTAATATCCGACTTTTGTGTAAAAAAGGACAGGCACTGGTCTTTCGACTCGATGCCTGTCCTTTTTGGTACTATGATAAAAAGCAATTAAGCTACAACATGAACGTTGACAGCCTGTAAGCCACGGTTACCCTCAGCGGTGTCAAAAGTAACCTTCTGACCATCCTCCAGAGTCTTATAACCCTCTGCTACGATACCGGAGAAATGTACAAATACTTCCTCGCCAGTCTCATCATTAGTGATAAAACCATAACCTTTTGTTGCATTGAACCACTTAACTGTACCATTATTCATAATTGTTACCTCCCTAAAAAATATATGTGTATTTTCTCTGATACAAAAATCACATATTTTTGTAAGTCATGAAATGGTCTTCATGACTTACAAAAATATGTGAATCAAAAGCTCATATCAAAATACGCTGTAAGTTTACCACTGCTTTCTTCCTATGTCAAGCAATTTTACCAAATATTTGATATTTTTCTGCAAAAATATGCAGTTATTGTCGATTATTGTCGAAACAGATGTGATGGGTGTACAATCGAGGAAAGTGAACCAACTGTACACAACATATTTAAAATCCCATGTTTGGAATATTATCTGTCTGATATACAAATTCACTGTTGCTTCGCTCAAAAAGACGAACATTGTTTTCTGTTGCCGGAACCATCCCCAATTCTTCAACTGCGATTTCATAAATATGGTTCAAATCAGGAGTTCTGTACAATTCTCGTTCTGTCAGTGTATTATTGTTTTTAAGACTCAAAAACTGCCGCTCCAGCGCTTCCATCTGATGGATTCTGTACTCCACCTTAGTCCGCACCTGAATATAATACAAACAGGAAAACATTGCAAAGCACACTGCAATTACCAATGCCATCACATATGGCAGTTCCCCGATAAAAGGCGGGCGTTCCCGCTTCAAATACAGTTTACCGGTTCTTTTGTTTTCTTTCATTACATAAGGCTTCGGACGCTGTAATATCCGCTTTCTTGCCATGTTGCCTCTAATCTTATTCATCCTCTGTATCCTCTGAAATGGAAAGCCAGGCATTCATCGCTCTGGTAACCCATTTATTTCTGTGGTAAATTGTCTGCCGCCACACGCGGCAATCCGGCATTTCATAATTAAGCGCAGTCAGCTGTCCGTTTCTCACATACTGGCACGCCACTAAATCCGGTGCCAAGACAACTCCGGCACGTTTCCCCCTTCTTCCTTGAAGCGCTGTCATATGGAGCGCCAAATCCTGGTCTCTGACCATAATCCGTGTATTCCCAGTCCTGACACTGTTATCTGACCCGACGACCATTACTTCCTCCAGCAGACGCTCAATTTTCCTTCCGTAAACATCTGCTTCACCGATACAAATCTGGGGGAAACTCAGAATTCTCTGAAGATCCAATCCTCTTTGCCCTGCAAGCTCATGTTCAACTGATACATAAAAATGAACCTCCACCGGCACATCTTTCTCCCCGTGGATCAAATCACTATCACTGATAAGTGTGTCCAGTGTTACCATAAGGTCAATTTCATTATGTCGCATCATATCCAGCAAAACCATACTGCTCTGTTCCACACGAACATCAAGCTCTACCCGGGGATTTCGCTCAAGATAATGATCCATCCGACTGGCAAACTCATCGTTATTCAGGGCTTTGAAAATCCCCAGACGTAGGGAACCTTCGATAGCGCTCGAATCTCCCTTACCAACCTGAAGGGCCTCCTCGGACAACTTAATAATATGTACAGCGTAACCTAACAGCTCCTGCCCCGCCTGCGTAATACGAATCTGCTTTCCAACTCTCTCATACAGGGCAATTCCCAGTTCCTGCTCCAACTGCTGCATCTGCATGGTCACTGTGGACTGCGCATATCCCAACGACCTGGCAGCTCCCGAAAGGCTTTGCAGCTCCGCTACCTTTGTAAACGTAATCAGGTTTCTTATTTCCATGCGGCATGCAATTAATCATCATATTTTATGATATATTTTTATTATCCTTCATTTTTTTTGATATATTCATTGTAACGCAGACAGAAGGGAAATGCAAGGAAAATTTTAAGAAATATTTTATAAAGCAAAAAAGAACCATAGGTTTCCGCAAGTAAACTCACGGTGCCTATGGTTCTCTGTCCCATTCACACTATGTTTTTCAATCTGATTACTTCAAGGTAACCTTTGCGCCCTCAGCCTCAAGCTTCGCCTTCATATCCTCAGCCTCTTCCTTGGAAGCGCCTTCTTTCAGAATCTTCGGCGCGCCGTCAACTACGTCCTTAGCCTCTTTCAGACCAAGACCGGTAGCCTCACGGACAACTTTGATAACTTTAACCTTGTTCGGACCAACATCAGTCAGCTCTACATCAAACTCACTCTTCTCCTCAGATGATGCCTCAGCCGAACCAGCTGCTGCAACTACAACACCTGCTGCTGCGGATACGCCAAATTCTTCCTCACAAGCCTTTACCAGCTCATTCAGCTCTAACACGGATAACTCTTTGATAGCTTCGATAAACTCTGCAGTGGTTAACTTTGCCATTTTCATTTCCTCCATTTTCGTTTAATATTATTTCATCTTTTCTTAAAATCAACTTACTCTGCTAAGCTGCTTTCGATTAAGCGCCCTGCTTCTCGGCAACCTGATTAAGCACACGAGCAAGATTTGAGATCGGAGACTGTATGCTTCCCAGCAATTTGCCCAAGAGAATCTCTCTCGATGGAATTGTTGCGATCACCTGCATTCCCTTCGCATCATAATAAGTGCCCTCTACAACACCAGCCTTAATTTCCAGCTTATCCGCCTTTTTAGCGAACTCTGCCAGCAATCTTGCGGGAGCCGTAGCATCATCTTTGGACACTGCAATTGCGGTCGGTCCCTCTAAGTGCGGATCCAGAGCAGCAAAATCAGTACCCTCGGCAGCACGCCTGATCATGGTATTCTTATATACTTTATAAGTGATGCCAGCTTCTCTAAGCTGTTTACGCAACTCAGTATCCTGAGCAACGGTCAGACCACGATAGTCTACTACCACTGCAGTTGCAGCGCCATTTAACAACTCTGAGATTTCCGCTACAATCGGCTGTTTTAACTCAACTTTTGCCATGAATGTCTACCTCCTGTTTTATTTTTTGCAGACTGCAAAGAAAAGCCTCTCCGTTATAAGACAGAGAGGCTCTACAAATTCATCATATAGAAATTGTACGTTCCTCGGCAGGTGGTAATAACCTTATGCCTTACGGCACCTGCTGTCTTCGGCAGTCAATACTTGCGTATGATAACACATTATATTCAGATTGTCAATTAGTTTCTGCAAAACCTGTTGCCCCTGCAGGATTAGCCCATTAGCTTCACCACGTTAAGCTTTACGCCGGGACCCATGGTGGAAGTCAGGGTTGCACTCTTTAAGTAAGCGCCCTTTAATGTTGCCGGTTTTGCTTTGATAATTGCATCCATAAGCGTCTGGAAGTTGTCCGCTAACTGCTCCTCAGTAAAAGAAGCTTTACCCACTGGCACATGGATAATATTTGTCTTGTCGAGCCTATACTCAATCTTACCTGCTTTAATATCGTTAATTGCCTTGGTTACGTCCATAGTCACCGTGCCCGCTTTCGGGTTCGGCATCAAACCCTTGGGACCAAGCACACGACCCAAACGGCCTACCACACCCATCATATCCGGAGTGGCAACAACAACATCAAAATCAAGCCAACCATCATTCTGAATCTTTGGAATCAGCTCCTCAGCGCCTACATAGTCAGCGCCTGCAGCCTGAGCCTCATCAGCCTTCACTCCCTTCGCAAATACCAGAATACGAGTAACCTTACCGGTACCATGCGGCAACACAACCGCGCCACGAATCTGCTGGTCAGCATGACGTCCGTCACAGCCGGTTCTGATGTGAGCTTCAATAGTTTCATCAAATTTTGCAACTGCAGTCTTCTTCACCAATGCAATCGCGTCTGCTGCGTCATAAAGAGCGGCACGGTCTACAGATTTAGCCGCCTCTACATATCTCTTTCCACGTTTCATAATAAATAACCTCCTAGTGGTGTTGTCGGGGATGTCCCTCCCACGTTGTTTATTGTCAGTTAAAGGTTTCCTCGCTTAATCAAGCGATTGCCAATTATTCCTCAACGGTGATGCCCATGCTTCTTGCTGTACCTGCAATCATACTCATAGCTGCTTCCAGGCTTGCAGCATTCAAATCAGGCATCTTGGTCTCAGCAATCTTCTGAAGATCCGCCTTGGAAATTGTAGCAACCTTCGTCTTGTTCGGAGTTGCGGAACCAGATTTAATCTTGCATGCCTTCTTTAACAGAACGGCAGCGGGCGGAGTTTTGGTAATGAAGCTGAAGCTTCTGTCTGCATAAACCGTAATTACAACCGGGATAATCAGGTCACCCTGATCTGCGGTTTTTGCATTGAATTCCTTAGTAAACTGCACGATATTGACACCGTGCTGACCAAGCGCCGGACCAACTGGCGGAGCGGGAGTCGCCTTGCCTGCCGGAATCTGCAATTTGATGTAACCAGTTACTTTCTTTGCCATAATAATGACCTCCTATAATGTGGTATTGTCGGGGATGTCCCTCCCACGCGCCGGCTTATATTCCGGCTTTATTTATTGTTACAATCGCTTCACTTCCGTGAAGCCCAGTTCAACCGGTGTCTCACGGCCGAACATTTCAACGTTAATCGTAAGGGTTTTCTTACCTTCATTGATAAACCTGACAGCTCCCACTGTATCCTTCCACGCACCGGCAGTCACCACAATGGTATCGCCGACCGCAAAATCCATCACCACGTCCTTTTTGCCAAAGCCCAGACTTGCCATCTCCTCATCACTTAAAGGGACAGGCTTTGACCCAGGGCCCACGAATCCAGTTACGCCGCGGGTATTCCGCACTACATACCATGTATCATCATTCATGATCATATGAATCAGTACATAGCCGGGAAACATTTTCTTATCTGCCAGTTTCTCCACGCCGTTTTTCAGCTCTGACACTTCCAGCATCGGAACGGATACCTCCAGAATCTGATCCTGAAGATTGCGGTTCTCAATCGTTTTCTCAATGTCAACCTTCACTTTATTCTCGTAGCCTGAATAGGTATGCGCTACATACCACTTTGCTTCTGACATCTTATCACCCTCGCCTTACTTAATGATGAAGCTGAGACCCCATTTGATAATGAAATCCAGAACTGCGATGATAATTCCCAGTACGGCAGTCACCGCGATAACGGCAATCGTCTGTTTGCTAACGGTTTCCTGATTGGGCCATACGATTTTGTTGAACTCAGCTTTCAGCCCCTTAAAAAAGCTCTTTTTCGGAGCCTTCTCAGTTCCTGTGGTTTCTCCCATTATTCACACTCCTTATTTAGTTTCCTTGTGCAAAGTATGAGTTTTGCAGAACCTACAATACTTTTTCGTCTCCATGCGGTCCGGATGGGTCTTCTTATCCTTCGTCATATTGTAATTACGTTGCTTGCATTCTGTACATGCCAGTGTAATCTTTGTGCGCACGACTTCCACCTCCACTTGATTTTCGTTGTTTTTCGGTCATTCTTTCTGCTTTTCTCAGCCAGTGGGGGCTAATTTTGAGCATAAAAAAAAGACCTAAGCTCTTCCATTCGCCATATTACTATATCACACGAAGCAAAACACGTCAATATATTTTTTCACGAAGACATACTCCTAAATTTCCAACAGTCCCGGCAAATCCTTCACCTCTGCCATACGTATATCCATAGTCGTCCTCCTTTGGTTCGTATGTAAACTCCACCCACCATATCATCCTGCACCTGCCGTAGTACAGATTGTCACAAACCAGACATATTTTACCCCCGCAGCCTTCAAAGCCCGGGCGCATGCTTCCACTGTACTTCCGGTAGTGAAAATATCATCCACCAAAATAACGCTGTCAGGAATATGGGATATTTTTCTTTTCTCTGAGTAAAAACGAGGATTTAGGGCAAACGCACTCTTAAGGTTCTTAAGACGTTCCGCGGGACTTAACTGCTTCTGAGGAGCTGTTTTTTTAGTCCGAATCAGCAAATCCCGCATAACCGGAATTCCCGTAAGGTTACTTAGCCGATCTGCCAATTCCTCAGCTTGGTTAAACCCCCGTTGACGGCGGCGCACCGGATGGATCGGCACCGGAACCAAAGCCCCGGCATTCCGTCCGGCAATCCATTTTCCATAACAGCGCACAAGCGCTTCCCCATAAAAATCCAAATATTCCCGTTTATTCTTATACTTAATTGATGCTATGGATCTCATTGCCGCCTCATTATAATTAAGTAACGCTACTCCCGAGTCAAAGGTTCGCTTATGACGGGTACAGTCAAAACAATATTCTACCCTCTCGCTAAGAACCTCCTTCCCGCATTTTTTACATGTAGGCTGTTTCAACACTGACAATTTAGATATACACCCGGGACAAATGAAGGCTCCCATAGGCTGTACAATCCCGCCGCAGACTGGACATCTTCTTGGAAACATAAGATTGATTATGAATGGCAGGATTTCCTGAAACCCTATTGTTTTACTGTTGATATAGATTCCTTCTTTCTTGTTTTGTTAGCCTTGCTGCCCAGTGTCCATCATCTCACGTATTCGCGCTTTCAGTCCCGTATAGCGGCGCTGTTCTATGCCGTTGTCCACCATCGCCTGAAACATACCCGGCACTCCCACCAGGCACACACAGGTACGGGCGCGGGTCACCGCAGTATAAATCAAATTGCGGGTCATAAGCATACGCGGCCCTGAATGAACCGGAATCACCACCGCCGGATACTCGCTCCCCTGGGATTTATGTATGGTGATAGCGTACGCCAGCTCCAGCTCCTCAAGCTGCTTAAAGCCGTAATCCACCATTCTTCCCTCATCAAATTCCACCGTCAGCTCCTCAACAAAGGTGTTAATCGAACGGATAATTCCAATATCTCCATTAAAAACTCCCGTCCCTGTATCCACCGGAATCCCATAACGATTACGCACCTCCCATTCAATCTGATAATTGTTTTTAATCTGCATGACTTTATCTCCCACACGATAGATAGTACCGCCAGATTCTTTTTCTGCCTTTGATGATGACCTGGGATTCAAATACTCCTGAAGAATATGATTCAGCCGCTCCACACCCAGCGCCCCCTTGCGCATAGGCGTCATAATCTGAATATCGAGAGGCTCCGCGTTCACATAGCCGGGCAGCTTATCCCGAATCAGCGTTAATATGGCATTGATAACCGCATCCGGCTGCTCTTGGCGTATAAAGAGAAAGTCCTTACTCCGCTTTCCAAGGGGAATCTCCTCACCTGCATTAATTTTATGGGCATTGACAATAATATCACTCTCCGTTGCCTGACGGAAAATCCGAGTCAGCTTCACCACATTGAACATCCCGGAATCAATCATATCCCTAAGCACATTTCCCGGCCCTACGCTCGGCAGCTGGTTCACATCCCCCACCAAAATCAGTCGGGTTCCCGGATTTACCGCTTTCAACAACGCATACATTAAATAGATGTCTACCATCGAGGCCTCATCAATAATGACCGCATCTGCATCCAGAGGATTTTCCTCATTTCGGTCAAAGTGCATGACCGAAGTATCCCCTGTGTCCGCGGGAGCGCCGGTCAGCTCCAGAAGGCGATGCACGGTCTTCGCCTCATACCCCGTCGCCTCTGTCATTCGTTTCGCCGCGCGCCCCGTAGGCGCTGCCAGCAGAATTTCCATTTCCTCCTGCTCAAAATATCGGATAATTGTGTTGATAGTTGTGGTTTTTCCCGTTCCAGGTCCTCCCGTGATAATCAGAAGTCCACTGTTGACTGCTTCAATCACTGCCTGAATCTGAAACTCGTCAGGTTCAATCTTCTCTTCCGCGCAAATATGCTCCAGCTTTCTTTGGATTTCACTCTCCGGCTCAGAACCACGGAGATTTAAGTCGTGAAGCATCCGTGCTGTATTTAACTCTGTATAATAATATTGAGAAGCATAGACATGACGCTCCGGCTCATCCTCCGCCTTCACCACAATCTTTTTTTCTATCTGCAAATCCAACAGATGCTTTTCCATCACAGACGGTTCCACATGCAGCAACTCAGAGGCCCCGGCAAGCAATTCTTCCTGAGGCAGGTAAGTATGACCATTTCCTACAGACTGCAGGAGCGTGTAGAAAATCCCGCTCCTGATACGGTAATCCGAGTCGGTAAAAATCCCCACACGCTGGGCAATTTCGTCCGCTATCTTAAACCCCACACCCTGAATATCATCTGCCAAACGGTATGGATTTTCCTTGATAATTCCATACATACGGGATCCATATTCATTGTAGATTTTAAATGCTAAATTCATGGAAATCCCATATTCCTGCAGAAACATCATTGCCTGGCGCAATTCCTTTTTCGCCTCCATCTGCTCGGAAATCGCTATCGCCATTTTCTCACTGATGCCCTTCACCTCTGCAAGACGCTCCGGCTCTTCTTCTATAACACGGAAGGTATCCGCCTTAAACCGGCGAACAATGCGCGCTGCCAGAGCCGCACCGACACCCTTTATTGCGCCTGAACCCAAATATCGCTCCATGGAAGCTGTATCCTCTGGAGCCTTCAGTTCATAGCGCTCCACCTGAATCTGGTCTCCATAAATAGGATGCTCCACTTCACGTCCACTGGCTTCGATGAAGTCACCCTCAGTAATATAAGGGAAAGTTCCCACCAGCACATAAGCATCCCCGCCATTGCTGACAGTTAAAATAGAGTACCCGTTATCCTCATTTCGATATTTAATTTTCTCCACATATCCGCTTACTGTCGCCATATGGTTCACTCCAAATCATATGTTTTACCGGAATGACTGCCCTGAATGCAGACTATCTGGTATGCTGCCGGAAAGAAAAATCCCGTATCCGCGACGGACACGAGACTTCTGCTCACGACCTCTATTTTTATCTGCCTGGCTTAATATTCCTGACCTCTGCCGTCACCATGCTGGAATTCGATAAACTTTCCGGTGCCGATTGCCACAGCTGTTAGCGGTTCCTCCGCCACCATAGTGGTAATTCCAGTCTTCTCCTCAATCAACTGATCCAAGCCATTTAACAGGGAACCTCCTCCGGTCATCACGATACCCCGGTCAAAAATATCTGCCGCCAGCTCCGGCGGCGTGCGCTCCAAAACATTGTGCACCGCATCCACAATCTGCATTGCTGGCTCCCTCAAGGCTTCCAGCGTCTCCTCAGAAGTAACAACGATCGTCTTCGGAAGTCCTGTCACCAGGTTACGCCCACGCACCTCCATTGTAAGAACCTCCGGTCTGCGGTATGCAGAACCGATATTAATTTTAATCTCCTCAGCAGTTCTCTCACCGATCAGAAGATTATGCTTCTTTCTCATATAACGAACCAGAGCCTCATCAAAATCATCCCCAGCCACCTTAATCGAGGTACTTACAACGGTTCCTCCAAGAGAAATGACTGCAATATCTGCAGTACCACCGCCAATATCAACAATCATATTGCCACAAGCCTTTGCAATATCAATTCCTGCTCCGATTGCAGCAGCAACCGGCTCCTCAATAATGGACACATCCCTTGCTCCCGCCTGGTAAGTCGCATCCTCAACAGCCTTCTTCTCTACCTCAGTGGCACCGCTGGGAATACACACCGCAATACGCGGCTTACGGAGGGTACGCTTACCCACAGCTTTATTAATAAAATATTTTAACATTTTTTCCGTTACAGTATAATCTGAAATAACACCCTGACGCAGCGGTCTGACCGCAATAATATTCCCGGGTGTTCTTCCAATCATCAGACGCGCTTCCTCACCAATCGCCATAATTTTATTGGAATCACGATCAATAGCGACCACGGAGGGCTCCTTCAGCACCACACCCTTGCCCTTAATATATACTAGAATACTTGCCGTACCTAAATCAATACCAATATCATTTGATACTAACATATCATTCCTCCTGTTTGTCACTTTCGCAATTCTGATTTTCCCGAAAAAACTCTAATCTCTCTTATTATATACAATCGTTACCTTTTTTTAAAGGTTTTTTTTATTTTTTATTATATTTATATATTTTTTATGTTGGAGACATATTTTAGTCATATTTATTTTTTATACTCCAAATACGTTATCTGAAAAGGTAACGTACTCCTTGTTTCAAGTACATACTTGAAACAGAAAAGCTTTTTCATACTCATACCGGGTGATTAAGCAGTCACCCGGTTCCCCCAAGACCTTAAAGCCACTCAAGAAAACAGGAGCGGTTTTTTTGTTTATAGAATAAATGCCAATTTCCATATCTGCAATCCCCAAAATCAACATTTTCCCTCTGCTATTTTTTTCTTCTTTTCCTCCCTCTTCCGACTGCTGTTACTACTTCATTCCACTTCACTGCTGCCAGCGCCACAGCTGCAAAAGCAGACAGGAAAGCTCCTAAATACCACACTGTCAACCGTCCATCACCGGTTCCTGGAAGCGGAATCTTTATTACTCCCTCAGGCTCCAGATACAGCCTGCCTGCTGCCCGTGGGATCTGCGGCTCATATTGCGCAATCACCTTTCCAATCCTCCGTAAAGGCGGAATAGTCAGAACTTCCAGTTTTGGCGGCTTAGGCTTATCCGGTTTTTCAGGATGGGCGTCAATTGGTTTATCTGCCATGGTCACTACCTGTGGTCTCCCCTGCATATTAACAGTAAAATGTATTTCTTCAGCCAGCTCATATCCTTCTGCCGGTTGGATTTCCCGCAGAATGTAGGAATCCCCCGGGTTCAGCACACCATGGAGCCGATAAGGTTCTGTTCCTGAAATCCATGCCGCAATCACAGTGCCTGTCTCGTTAAGCAATGCCATATGGCATCCCGGCAGCTCCTCCTGATTCGTAATATCCACTTTTGATAATGATACATCTGTTTTTTTGTCTGTGACAATAATCTTACACTTTGACCCATTATCCGCCGATGCAACTGCATTCCCGTCAACGGACATGGTGAAGATGAAGTCAGGCATAAAATAATACCCATTCGGAGCCTTGATTTCCTTTAACAGATAACTTTTTCCACACACCAGTCCCTCCACAGCATGTTCCGGTTCTGTCCGACTGGTAATCCACACCTCTATTGGATTATTCTGGTCATACACCGGATTGCCTTTATCATCTCTGCCTGTCAGTTCATACACAGCCAGGTGTGCCCCTTCCACAAAGGCTTCTTCACTCTCGTCCTCTTCCAGAGCATAAAAGTCTTTCTTTAAAACGAGAACTCTCGTCCTCTTATCCACCACCCTTACTTTATGTTTTGCCATCTCTCCATATGCGTAGCTCACTCCGCTTTTATCCGGAGCAAACTCCCAGCAGAATACTTCCGTGTTCACCGCATATCCGTCTGGAGGCGTGGTCTCTTTCAATTTATAAAGGTACGGTTCCATGCGTCCGTTCTCCTTTGCTTCACCGATTGGAAGCCCGGTGATGATCACCTGATCTCTCAGCAGACTGATTTCCCGAGTAAACACCGGTGTCATCCTCTCTTCTTTCCGATACGCTTCCAAGATAAAACCTGCGCCGGAAAGGGGATTTCCACTCTCATCTGTCTTTTTAATGGTCAGCTCTCCCTTGGCTGGAACATCTGTGACACGTTGGATACGCAGCTCGTCTGTCTGTCGGTAGCTGATTTTCACCGGCTCAAAGGTGGTATAATAGGCGGGAGCTTTCTGCTCTACAAGCCAGTACTCCCCGTCCGGAAGACGGCGGATAACGTGAGGCTTTAAGTCTCCCTGCTGATAGTCGTCAGGAATCCGTCCGTTGATGAAATCCAGCTCGGTGTATACTCCATCCTCCCCGGTCGTCCACATATCCTGCAGATATTCTTTGGTCTGCACCAGATTTCCATTTGCGTCTGCACGGTAAAGCGCCATCTGCGCCCCTGCCAGCTCACCACGGCAATCCGGTGTCTGTTTGGAAATAGTAAGCATTCCCTCCTGATTCTCCACCGCATAACGCTGCACCTTTGCAGTCCCAAGCACTTCCACCACCACATCTTCTCCTTTGGCGTACCCCTCCGGTGTCTGTGTCTCTACCAGCACATAGATTCCCCCTTCAGGCAGGTACTCGAGCCTCTGACGCCCCTCCAGAGTCTGATAGGTGTTGGCATAGGCATTCACATTCGGCAATTCCTGATACTCAAATTGGTACTCAAAAGTGAAGTCCCTTCCGCTCAAGGTATCACTCTGACCATGAATCCCTATCCGTATTCGCTTCCCCTCATCAGTCTCAAATATCATTACCGCACTGGCAGGGAATAGGGATGTGCTGCCGCCGCTTACGTCCGCGTGCAGTTTTTCACAGGATCTGTAAACTGCCGTGTGATTGACTCCGCTCCCTTCCTCCCAGCTTATGCTTGTCCCGGGTGTAGTGCCAAATTCCCGATACATCGCCTCGAATGCGGTCAGGAAGTTCCGATACTTCTTTCCATCACCGCTAATCCATTGTGCAGCCTTTTTTGACGGATCGTACTGTGGCTTCCCATTTTCATAAAGAATGGTGCCGTCTGCATCTACCCTTGCCTCAAAAAGGGCGAAACCTGCGCCAGCAAGCATACTCCTCTCATTCCCATCTAAGGCATATTTCTCCACCTCCACACGAGTATGATCATCTGCCATAAAAAAGCTCTGAACCTCCGGGGAGCCGGTGATTTCTACCTCCACCGGTTCTGCTTTTACAAAACCCTCCGGTACAGAAATCTCCTCCAGAAGATAAAGTCCTTCCGGGATTCCCTCTAAATAGACAGGCCTGTCTTCAATGGTCCATCTTGCCGTCTGTTCTTCCTCTGCGCCTTCCCGGCTGTTGGTGGGCACATACTTAAAAGGCGCTTTACCGGTCTTTTTTAAGTAATATCCTCTGGGGTATGTTGTTATGTCGGCAGTATAGACTTTCTCCGCCTGATAAAGCGCCAATACCGCCCCGGCAACACTGCCATAACCAAAGGCAGACAACGCCTCATGGCTGGTGTCCACAACTTCATTGGTGATGCAATCGATAATCTCCTGCTGCCACTGCTGCGGTGCATCCGTCTTGGAAATCTCTATCTTAATGGTTTTATCTACCACCACCGCGTGCTGCATATCTGTGGTCTCCTTCACCGTAATGGCCGTAGGCATTCCCTTTAAGTAGCCTGCCGGACTTTTCAGTTCCTCCATAATGTAGCTTCCGGCGGGAACGCGCTTCAGCACATCTGCCTGTCCCGCCGTCGTGGCATTATCAAAAGGATCATTGGGTGTCTTATCGGAGGTCACCCAGGTATTCTCCAAAATATAAGCCTCGCCCTGTCGGTGATACAGCTTCTTTCTAGCCTGCCCCTCCCTCATCTCATCACCATCCAGGAGTTCCTCAGAGGCATTGATTCGATAGGCAGCTCCATTATATTGCATCAGCTTATCAGAATCCTGCTGACGCACGAAATCCCCATTACGGTCATAGAGGTCTGTGGACTTATCGTAAACCTCATTGCTGAGCTGGTAGTACTTTGTCAGACCGTGAATATCAAATACCGGGTTCAGCTCTTTTTTTAAGCTGCCGTTGTTGTCATCCACCAACACCTCTTCGTTCATGCTGTGCCCAGCCCGGTTAGTGTTTACAGAAGTCTCATGGTGGCTTTCTTCCCCTCCTTCGCCCCTCCATGAGCCGGTGATATAACCAGACTCCGTGTAGGCATAGGATGAGAGCTTATTTTCTCCAACAGTGGCAATTCGGGAGGTGGTAATCTTATCCCGTGCAATTATATTCCCATACTCGTCACGGTGAAGTTTCACCGCCCATACCATAACTTGCTTGTGATTTCCATTGCCTGATATTTCCTCTGCGTTCCTCTCCGTATCTTTCGGAAGCTCCACATATGCCATGCCGGTGTAGGGATCCACCAACGCGTCCCGGTTTCCATCTCGATCCAGATGGTACACCTTCATGTCCTGGCTTACGGTCAGCACCTTATCCCTTTCAGAGTAGGAAATCCTCGTAAAATCGCCTCCTGCAAATTCCAGATACGGTATACCGTCCTTGAATGCAAACAGGGAGTGTTCACTGTCGGTCTTTTCGTAGTTTGCCTTGTCGGACTCTGCCTGTTCAACCGGCACCTTTTCATGATTACGGTTATAACCATAGGTAATCATCCTTCCATCGATAGGTTCCGTGGTCACAACCTCCAGACCGTCCAAATCGTAATACAAAATGTCTGTGTCGGGCCGCTTTACAGTCACCGCAGACCAGACCTTTTTCTCATCCCTCTCCAGTATAAATTCTACCTTTTCTCCGGCATACCCCTCCTCCACATACATGCGGGTTACATTGTTCATGCTATTCCGCTCAATGACAAGTCCCTCATAAGCATGATCCTCGCTGTCACCGGAACTATTTAATGGGATAGCATCAAACAGGGTCATGGTCGCCCCCACCACATACTGATTTACATCCTCAGCCGTGTCAAGAAGCCGGGTCACATAGCCGTATCCGGCAAAAGCGCTTCCCTCATAGACCAGCTCCACCTGCTCTCCCGCGGCTTTCCGTTTTTCCAGATACTCCAGTGTTCCTTTCTTCCAGGCATATCCCAGATAGTCTCCATTTTCGTAGGCGTAGACATACTCCGGGTTTCCTCCGATGTCTGCCAGCTTTCCATCAATGCGTCCGCTGACCTTGTATGTCACAGTCTTATCTGCTGTGGTATTTGCACTTGAAGCGCTGGATTCCTTCAGCTTTTCCACTGTCAGCTTGATGGGGGCATTCTCAATGTTTACACGCGCTACATAAATACTGTCCCCGAGCTTGGCGTCATTGTCCGCCTGGCTGCGACCTTCTGTTTCATACATAGCTGCCAGCACACGGCTGTCACGCTTTCCCTCCTTGTAGTAAGTCACTTTGTCAGAATAGATTTCCACCGCCACAGGCTTACTTCTGACGTATCCGGCAGGCGCTTTCATCTCGCAGATAACATAAACACCGGCGCTAAGGGTATGTGGCAGCTCCAGGTATCCCACAGTCTGAAGCTGGTATGATTCCCCGGCATTACCGTCCTCCTTCTTCATCATCCCATCACGAACGGTAGAATATGCTTTGAACTCCACGGTCTGCTGCCCGCGGAAATCTTTTAATACGATGCGCTCCTCTTCCTCACAGATAGGCGTGCCTGCAGACACTACACCCGTATAAAGGTTTCCCGTTGCATACTGCCTTCTGATGAGCCGGTCAAACCAACTTAAACGCCGTACCACTGGGCGTATATCTTCCGCCCCCATAGCCTCCAGAAACTCCTTTGTACCGGATATGGCCGTGTCTGTTTCATAGAACAGAACCTTTCCTTCTCCATTGGCAGAATCCTCTCGTTTGGCTGCAAAGATTGCAAATATCGCACCATCATGAAGAAGGTTCTCCTTAGTCTGTGAATCCAGCTTTTCCAGCCTCAGCTTCGCAGTATATGGCCGATCCACAAATTTGGCGTAACCATATCCCACATAACTGGACGCTCCGTACGCAGTGGGAGCCGCCTCAACTGCTTCTGTGTACACATTCTGCGGTGTCTTGACCGTGTAAGGCACCAGCATTGGCGCATATTTTCTGTTATATGCAGTCTGGATTCCCTGCATCATATCATCCGCAGTGCCAGCCTGTTCCGAGACGGAGCTGTAATGATACTGACCGGATACCCCGCTTCTTCCCGACTGCCCCTCCGTCAGGTAGTAGGGATTTTCCGTTTCACTGTGTCTATCGTTTTCGTTATAGTAATTCTTATAAGGTTTATACTCTGCCTGAGTCAGCGCAAAGTAATCTCCTGCTCCCGGTTCTTCAGGAATATTATTGTTTAAACGATCTATATCCTGCCCGTATTTATAGACCTCAAAATCCCCGTAATGGCTATGGGCATAAACCACATGATTCTCTTCATGAAAGCGAATTTGATATTTAGCTGCCATCTCCTCCAAAGGCATATCTGCCTGGTATCGGTAATAACTGCTTAATACCTCTGGAGACTGTCTGGAACCGGCATAGCTCTCATATACGGCAGGCAGCTCTACCTCACGGGGTCGGTCAATGGTGTAATGTTTATTTTTAAAGTCTCCGAGCTGTGCATACCTGGGCTGCTGCTCCACAACCACATAGGTTCCGTAGGGCATGTATGCAGAAATGCCATAGTAATAGCCATCCGCATCTGTCTGGGTATGCTCCTGAAGCATATCTGCAGAAAGGGTGGTTTTATCCTGATCCGCTCCTCCGTGTGCCTCACTGTCCCATGCAATGGCATAAATTTCATCAAGGTCATAAGAAAAGAACGGCTTTAAATAGTTTTCTGCCTTGATTATTGCAGCCCTCAGAGCTTTGTCGTAAAGCTCATCACTATATGAGATATTTCCGCCTGCACTCTCCCTTTCACCATTCTCCCCATAAACCGGACGTGTCAGCTTTTTCACCTCATCATCCAAATACCAGTCAATGGCAAACTGACGCACCTGATCCGATACCTTGGCGTTTTCGATGGCATCTGCTGTTTGGTTTGCCTCGTTTCCGATAGGCTGATAACTGGTGTAAGTGGGGTTTGCATCGTCCCACTTATCGTTGTTGGACACTGCGATGGCATCAAAAAACTTTTTATAATTATACGCTTTTACAAGTCTGATTCCGGTTTTGTCTTCCGCCGGACGCTCCACGGTCTCCAAAAGCGCCGTATAGCCTGAGTTCTGCTCCCCGTTAAGCAACTCTCCCACATGGCTGTAAAGCTTTGTGTTGGCTATAATGGCATCGTCTGAGTCCTTATAAAGCGAGTCTGCCCGGTGAGGCACTTTTGTAAAGAGTTTTTGCACCAGTTCAGGAAACTGTTTCTTTACTGCCAGAACGCCTGCATCATTGCCTGCAAGCTCTGTCCCCTTTTTATCAATCCATGTGACATCCCCGGTCTCATCACGGTACAGTCTCGTTAAGTTGGAGCGCAGATATGCCTTAAAACGAAAATTGTCCACTGCTGCGTCCATGTTTTCTTCACCGGAGAATCCCTCGATTTGTTTTGTGACCTTTATTGTCTGCTTAATGGCACGCTCCTGGACTCCCACAGGCGTGACGCGGGTTCCCGTACCAGGCTTTCCATCCCCATCCTGCCAGGGATAATCATGCCCCGGATATGTAAGGACAGCTTCCTGTATAAAGCTTCCCATTCCGCCAACCATCCGATTTTCATAGTCCAGATATGCCTTTACCGCAGCGAACCTTGCCCGCAGGTAATACGCTGCCGATGCCATAGCATCTCCTGCCCTCCATCCACCTGCACTTCCCATGACTTCTATATCTGCTTTGGTCAGAGTGACCCATTTGTCTGGCAGAACCAGCTTAAAGGACACAGTACCCATTGCTTCATCATCATGTGACACACCATAGCTGTCGGTGTAACGGCTGTCGATATGCGCCACATACTCCCCGTTTATCTCTGTAATGGGAATTTCAACATACTGCCCTTCCTGCACCTCTCGGGTGCTTATAATGGTCTGTTCCTGGAACTCTGTTTTCTGGATTGGCTTCCCATCCGATCCATAAGGCCTCTCTCCTGTCTGATAATAGATGTTCTCCTCCCGGCTTTTTGTGGTAAGCCTGCCGGTTCCATCCGCCACTGCGTCTGTCACCAGCGCCGCAGAAAAGAAAACACTGCCGCCAATCTCCTGCACCCTGGCATTCTGGTACGTTCCAAATGCACTCGTGCCAGAATCAGACGCATAGTCCGCATAGATATAACGGGGAGACTGATTTGCATCGTCAGGCAGATACTCCACTCGTTTATACGCCATGCCCTCATCCGAGCCGACCGAATCAGGAACGAAAAACCCCGCCGGATTACCAACCCTTGAGGCATACACCGTGACGCGGAAACCAGATTCCTCTTCCCAGAGGGCATCCAGACCTCCGTAGTTATAAATGCCATTGGTGTTATAGAAATCCAATAGCGTTGCAAGAATGTCCCCTACCGTCGCCGGCGTACCCGTACTGTCTGTCTTATCTACAGTAAGTTCTATCACTGGAGAACCATACACTGTCCTGTTTGCGACACTTCCCGGCTCTCCACCTGCCACACCCCAGGGGTCGTTTTCACCTTCCCGCACACCTGCATCATAAATACCCACATAGATGCTGGAATAATCCGCACCGTCTTCTGAGGTGATATGGGGCGTTCTCTTTCCATTTACACGCAGCGCCCGCTCCAGCTTCCCCTTTACAAAATTCAGATCTGCTGTGGTAAACTGTGCGGAGAGCTTTGCAAGCACCTCTCCTTCCGTCATGCCATCCTCATCCGCCAACAACGCCTCCTGTGATTTGACTGCATCGAGAGGCTTTGACATTACCGCAGCTACATGTCTGATAGAACCTATTTCCGGTACGGTTCGGGTCATAGGCGTGCCATCGGGATTATACCTGAGATACTGGCGGTTATGTTCTGCCATTACATAGACGGGATTGCCGTCTGCATCCGTCACCGACACCTGCTCATAGAAACCGGTTCCCACCTCTGCCTCCTGCTCCTTTATAGCAGTGTCCAGCCGGTAAAGCCTGGTTCCTTTGGGAAGATTACTAAACAGCAAATCAAAGCCTTTTTCACCTGTCCCCCGGCTCTCCGCCTCAAAAAACAGTTCGTTGTAATCCGGGTCATGATACGCGCCGGTGGCATTTGGAGAAATCTGCTCCTCCGCAAACAAATTATGGGTAATACCCGCGTATCCTGTTCCATCCCCCCTGGCAGATACGTTGTAATCCTGCCCGTAGTTTGTGATGGCATTCTCTTTATTTCCGATGGAAAGCTCATAGCCTTCACTTCGTGTCAGCTCTTTTATATAGTAGTCACCCATCAGGAGCGGACGCCCAATCCAGCAGCTTCCGTTTTTTCCTGCATTGTCATAATATCGGCGCTCATATTGTCCATCTTCCGTATAATCATCATAGGTAATGTCCCTGGTGTAAAGGTTTTCCGGCGCTTCCTGAGCCCACAAATCCCCTGTCTCTACCACCATACCTGCCTCATAGTCATAGGTGCATCCTGGCGCTTCCGTATACGTCATAAACGAGGCGTCACCCTCTTTATCGGTAGCGGCAATGGCAACCAGGTTGTTTGCCTTATAAACTACCCCTGTCGTTCCATCTGGATGAATAATATCCGCAGCCGCAAAAAGTCCATAGACTGCCCCCTCCAGCGTGCCGTCACCCTGGGAATCACCATAGGAATCATATCCGCCAAAGCTGTCTGTCTTCTGCCCCTGCTCCAGCTCCATATCCCTCTTATTGATATGGATTTCTCCTTCAGTACGATGGTCATAGATGCGCCACGCCTTCCCCCCGTCACCCGTATCGCTGCAGTGACTGAAATTCCTGTCTGATCCCGGAATTATGTCAGTACCGGAGCTGGACGCCAACAGTGCCGTATTGTACGCATTAATAAATACCCCACTGGTATTTACAGTCCGGGAATCCCGCCGTGCATTGAAACGGCTGTTTTCTGTTCTGGTCTGATTGCTGCCCCTAATCTGCTCAGCCCCACTGAGAAAGGCAAGGGCAGGCACCAGGTCAGAGGCAGTTGCAACGTCTGTATCCATGTTGGAATCTGTGGCCTTCAGCGCTCTGGTACTGTTGCTGCTGGTTTGCAACCGTTCTGCCCAATCTCTGGCATCTGATTCTGTTGCCGTTGAACCCTCCAAGTCGTTAATCAATTCGACTTCCTCAGAATCATCCTCCGCTTCCTCATTGAACCCTTCCGTGTTCTTCTGCGGCATAAAAAATCGTACAATCTTCTTCCACTGACTGATCGGCTCCTTTTCCGTAACATGTATTTCCTCTTCTGCACTTTTCGGCAGCTCCACACGGTACGATTCAATCTCTTCCCGCCGGGAAAGAACCTCCCTTGCGGCCTGCATGGATACAACACGGGTGTCAACCGTGCCGGCATACTCACCGGCAAAGCAGGCGTTCGCCCCGTTTTCAGAGGAGTCGGTGGTGATAACCTCAATGGGTAAGTCGTCTCCATGATTTCCATGAAGGGTGTATCCGGTACGCGCAGCAGTCTCACGGAATGTATAGCTGTACCGCAGCCCAATAAACTTTTCGTAAGTGGCATTTACATCTGCCTCGCACCCGGATGCAGTAAACGCCATATCCCCGCTGGCGGATATGGTAGTTCCTGCGCTTGGAACACTCCCCGGTGAACCGCCGTTTAGAGAAATATCCCCAATCCGGCTCATATCCACAGCGTCCATCAGCCAGTGGAAATGTACGCCGCTGAACTCTCCCTGAGACTTTTCCTCACATTCCTGGTAACAGTTTAGCCAGGCGCCGGCCAGATACCTGTTTTCATTCTGTGCCGCTTCAACTTCTGCCTCGTTGCATGGTTCTCCCGTCTCTTCGTCAGACTCTTCTTCGGGAACTGCCCCGAACCTTGGCGCCGGATGCCCATCACAAAAAGTTTTATCGTAGTGATAACCATGGTTCACCGTCTTTTGGGCATGTCCATCCTTATCCGTGGTGATAAAGGAAACGAACCGGAAATCCTCCCAGGTTGCCGGATTATCCTTGTGATAGCTTTTATAGGGCGCATCACCCTCATACAACTCCTCCGCCCCATCTCTGGTTTTATTAATCACGCTCTGGTCGTCGAATCGTTCATACAGATTAAATACAGCGCCTTCCAATGGCTTACCGGTCTCATGGTCATACTTATAGAGCTGTAAATTATAGGCAGAGGTAAAATCCTCTTCATGACGGTAACACTGAAACTCCATGCTGCCCTTCATGGAACCAACCGGGGTGCTGGCAAGGGATGCGTAATAAGAGATTGGTATTTCCTCCAGCTCTACAAATGCCAGACGCTGGTGATTCTCCAAAGGAGCCTTTCCCCGGTACGCCTGCTTATGGGTACCGGAACATTCTACACAGACCCAAATCTGCAGACACTTCTCATACAACTCCTCTAAAGACGCATACACCCCGTCAGACTGATATGGCGTTCCCTCTGTTTTAAACCTTATCATCAGTTGCTGCGGCTCCGGGTTTGGATTGGAAAAAATAATACTGGTGCTGGTCTTCAGGCAGCTCCATCCCCCTGTTGGTTCGAGAGTATAAGACCCTTCTTCGCCGGTTTGCGAAAACTCCATCACTGCCTTTTCGATAAAGTCTGCATTCGCCCCGCCAGAGTCAAACTGGAGCGTAAAGTTATTTCTATCAATTACCAGAGCTGTGGATGGCGAAGTATGACCCTGCAGGATCTCAGGAATGGTTCCCCCACCTACAGTAATATTGCCCGAAGCACCCATCAGCCCTGCCATCTGAAGGTACTCCTCCTCATTGGCAAGAACAGCATCCAGCCATTTGTACTTTGCACGCACTTGCGGAACATGGATGATTTTCTTCAAGTCTTCCTCTGTTACGATTGGTTTTATTTGAGGCAATCCCATCCCAGGAGCCTGACTGTTAATTTTATCAATCACCCTGTTGATGTTCTGCATATTTCCGAATCCATACTGTAAGGACAGCGTGGACCAGAACACTACTGCCCGCTCCTTGTTGGACAGGGACTGAGATGGCAGGATATATTGATACCTGTCTCCATTGATCAGGGCGCCGCCATCATCAATACAATAATGGTGAAAATCTTTATCGTATGCAGCTATGGTGTCTCCCACCTCAACTGCCTGTACGCCTTTCGGAATGCTGGGCATAAGCGACATAAAGATAATGACGAACGCCAACCATACTGCCAGAGCCCGCCTTCCCATGGTTTTACTCTCTCGTTTCATACACTCCTCCTTCGTGATGCAAAGGTGGTACAACAAAATCATTGTCTTGTCTGCACCACTCCGTCCACAGTCCAAGCTCCATCCTGATCCGTCTCACTGCCATCTGGAGCAGTGAAACCTCTCTTTAATGCCCCGCGTGTGCCATCAGATACCTCATTGAAGTAATAACAGCGCTCCCTTCCGTCTAATCCCATAATCCAGTTCCATCCGGTATACATGTGTCCCTGCGTACCATCGGATACTGTGTGCAGATAATAAGTATTTCCATCTGCATCGATGTACCAGCCGGTCTCCATAAATCCTTCTGTATCAAATCGAAACCAGTCAAAGGAGCTTTGTCCTGTGGCCGTGTTTGCATATGGATTATAAACTGCGGCCCACTCGTTTGCATAGGCGCGGTTGCCGTCTGTAAACAGCCATTTCCTGTCCACATTCTGCGCCCAGGTTCCCTTCACTACATATCCAGGCAGAGATGCTTCTTTTGCTTTTATTGTTCCCATTGTACCGATTGTGGCTGCTGCCGTGGAGCTTCCACCGCCGGAACTGCCTCCAGAATTGCTGCCGGACCGTAGATTGGTTTCATCCACTGTCACAAACTTTACTATTACATGACACTCTGCTGTAATGTTTCCATGGGTCTGATCTTCACTGGTAGCAGTCACAAGCTCCTCATAGATACCACTTCCATTTACCCGCTCCCATGGCTTTTCTGCCTTTTTCTTCCTGTCTGCGTAGATGATATTCTGAATCCATGCAGGATTTTCCTCCCCTGCCGGGTCATAATTGACCACAATTTTGCAATCCTGTAGAAAACTGCCCGACGGTGATAACGTTACAATTTTTCCATTCTGGGTATCAGACCAACTCACCTGCTTATAAAAGGGCTGCTGAGGATTGAACGATGCCGTAAGCACCACCGGCTCAGAACATGTAAGAATCTCTTTGGGACGGTAGGGGCTTCCAATCAGTTTTCTTGTCACAGTCAATATCACCTGGTTGCGGTTCAGCTCCATGTCCTCCACACGTACCGTAGTGTTATCAATAATCTGAAAGTCTACTGCAACACGGCAGTTCCCGTACACAGGCTGATTGTTGACTGAAGTATCTGGATTTGTGGTTGCTGTCAGCACTGCATATCTGGTGTAAATCGTATTGTTAATCTTCTCCCGGTACTGATTGTCTGCCTGCGCCTGCACCTCCCTGTTGATAATATCCTGAATAAACAGCGAATTCAGATTTGGAAGAATCATCCCGTCTTGCATGGTGTATCCACTTTCAGAACAGTTTTCCAAAAGGTTATCATCATCCACTGACCAACGCACCGTACGGTCTGAGGTATGACCTGCGCCGTTATGCTCCACATGAACCGCCACCGGCTGCACCTCCACATTTTCATCCCTTGCTCCGTCAATATACCGTGCAATCAGAATACCGTCCTGATTTTTCACTTCTGTCACTACCTGGGGGCGCTTTCTGTCTCCGCTGCGGGTGTGAGTAACAGAAATCCTGGTTTCCGCCGGATCCACGCTAAGCCGTGTGGTTACTTTCATATACTCCGCATTCAGCTGTGTATCGCACTCAGGCATGATAAAGGAATATGCTCCGCCCCTGACATAGTTCATTGGCACACGCTCACCCTCCTCGTTCAGATATGTGGGCGGCTTAACACCCCCATCCGCATTTCCCTCCACTATCATCTGATAGCGGTTCTCTCTGGTGTTCTTCGGTGCAGTAGTCACTGTCACTACTGCACCCGATACCACAGCCGCACAACCCTCCTTATCAATCGCCCGGTAGTAGGAGCTTCCTGTCTCAGAAATTGCTGTCAGCACTGCCACGTCCGTATCATATGTACCATTAGCATTTTTTGCATCAACCCGCGGGATATAGATCAGGTAACCGCGCACTGGCTCGCCCATATACCCCGGAGCAAAATGGTCTATGCGAAAGGGGAGATTTTTCCAGTATCCGTCCAATGTAAATTCACGTCCCAATTTCTGCGTGACAATATAACGAATACCGTCCTCCAACTCCTCATAGAAGTAACGGTCTTTACAGTCTGTCTCTGTTCTCCCTGAAACTGTTACATACTTCCGCTCTAAGTCTGTCCAATATCCGATATGGGCAGATTCTGTAAACTGATTGTCACCGTCGATATTACTTCCAAACACATTTCTTGCCTTAACCGCAGAATTGGTGAAAAGATAAGCCAGACAGCTGTCCTTCTCCGTACCGTATGTGAAATTATGGCGGCTCTCCCGTGTTCCTACAAAGGTTCCCTCCCGCGATGCACTTCCATTGTTTGTCCTGGAAATATGACCCGCCATGCGCGCCAGCGCCAGATTGCCGCTCTCGTATTTTCCAACGATTCCACCCACTGCACGGCTTCCGTTCCCACCAATGGTTCCATTCACATAGGAATTATAGATACCCGACTCCCGCATACGTCCGGCGATTCCGCCCACATAGCCCTTGCCCTGAATACGGTTCGCATCACCATTCTGGGTAATAACTGTGTTATCCACCAGATACGCACGCTGTACATTTCCGGCAATGCCTCCCGCAAAACTGTTAACTCCCACAGAGTTGACAATAATTCCGTCCGCCCGGCAATTTTCAATAGTTGCTGCCAGGCTGGCGCCTCCCGTTACTGCACCAGCTACTCCGCCTGCGTCACCATTGGCATACACATAACCAGACACCTGAACATTGTAAATCACTGAGCTGCCTGTTACCGAACCAACCAGTACTGCAACCTGGGCATCTCCATAAATATCGTCTGCCTCCACCTTAAGATTTCTCACACTCCCTCCGTCAATCACCCCAAACAGTCCAATGTTTTTTAGCCTCAGTGAAGGATTGATAATTTTCAGTCCGAAAATCGTGTTGCCTTTTCCGTCAAAATGTCCGCGGAAAGGTGTTGCCACATCGCCTGACAATTCTGCACTGTTACGATACCAACCGATTGGATTCCAGTTGCCGTTATTGACGGCAATGCCGCTTAAGTCAATATCACAAACCAGCTCAAACCAGGTATCTTTAAAATCATTTCCTGCTGAAACTGCCTGGGAAAGCGCCATAAGATGTGCCAGACCCATGATCTGATAGGGCTGTGTCTGCGTTCCCTCTCCGGGAAAATCAAAGTCTCCATTCCACCCGTCCCACAAGTCGCCAAGAACCTGTGAACGCAGCGACAAATTTGCCGACGGAGCTAATCCGTACCCTATTTCTTCCTCAATCGGCACCGCACTGCTGACTGTGGCCGAGGACAATTTCCAATTTGTTCCCGTAGCTTTGGCTAACAGTCTGTCACCCCGCCCACTGGCATGAACAGCTCCACCCGCTGACGGTTCCATACTTTCCGCCATTGCTAAAATACCCGGAGAGCCACATAGCATCAGTATAATCAGCCACACTGCCAAAAAACCTGACTCACAGGCTCTCCGGCTCCATCTTCTTATCAGTCCGCCCCGGCATCTGGCATTCTGCCTCTGTGCCAGCCGCTGCCCCATAAACGCCTGATTCTGCCGATACCCGCTCCGCCGTTTTCTATCATGTATTATCTGCTTTTTCATATATCCCATATCATTTTCCTCCTTAATTCTGTGGTAGCACAAATGCCGGTCTCACCCCAACGGTTCCCGTCACTGCAAGTTCCATATCACTGTCATTTACATTTCTAACTGGCGCAATATATACAGGGCGGATATTCCCCAGCACCAGATCCACCGCATACACCATTCCTGATTCCCCGCTGCCTGCACGGTTCCTGAGCCAGTAACCCTTGCAAAAGCCTCCATACTGGCTGTCCGGGTTGTTTTTATCTGCACCATTAAATCGCCACAGCCACTCCCGATACCGACAGGCCTCATCCACGGATAAAATAAACAGTCGATCTACCATTTTCTGGCTGCCAATAAAGCTCCCCTTAATCGCTGACCACTGAAGCTTCCCATAGGCGCCTGCCTCTGTGCTGCCGGTATACGCCAGAGCGGTTCCTACATTCACTGGTTCCGCATCCGCAAATCCTCTTTCCGCCTGCTTCAGCCATGTGCGTATTGCTGAGTATTTGTATTCCTCAGAATCTCCAAAATTCACGATTGGTCCGGGAGCAAACTCATAATCGTGGGGGATATTCTCAGGTGATACAAACTCATATTGTGAGTCTGTGTTTGCCGGAATCACCTCATCGCACAGAAACAACGCGCCAGGGCGATGATACTCCATCCGGTCAAAATAATTCTGATCAATGCAGCGGAATCGGTACAATTTTCCATGTATTTCCCGTGTCACCGTATCACCCAGACTCCAATGCCGCCCCCTTGCGTAAGCAGTGCTTGTCCACATGCCTTCAAACAGCATCAGAAAACATGCCAGGAGCGCAGCCATGCACACACCCGGTCTTTTCTTGAAAACCATAGCTCTCCTCCTTTCTTTTTATATCCGAAACACGCCCTATGCCTAAATGAAATTTTTTGAATTTTAGAAAAAAAGAGTATCAGAAAGTGGAGGACGGATACGTCCTTCTGATTCATGAACGTAAAAAATACCTGCTCAGATAAAATAAGCGCTGCAAAGAAACTACCTTTTTATTCTCAATTCCCTGTTTTTTGGATTTTGTCCATTTAGAAATAAATGGGCCAGAAATCTACGATGCCATCAGATTCTGCTGCATCCCGGATATGTTTTTATATCATAGCACACCCACTTTAGAAATGCAACCAGTGATTTTCAATTTTTTATAAAAGTAAGGTGCACATATGATTTTCAAAAAATCACATGTGCACCCTGTCAGTCCCGCAGACAAAAATCACTGCAGTTTACCACGCGTGTTGCAAATCCCTCATAAAACTCCGGTTCATGACAGATAAGCAGAATACTTCCCTTATATACGCTCAGAGCTCTCTTAAGCTCCTGCTTGGCATCAACATCCAGATGATTGGTGGGCTCATCTAAAAGCAGTACATTCGTCTCACGGTTAATCAGCTTGCACAGCCGCACCTTCGCCTGTTCGCCTCCCGAAAGAACCCGCACCTGGCTCTCAATATGTTTGGTCGTTAAACCACACTTGGCAAGTGCAGAACGCACCTGGTACTGAGTGTACGAGGGAAATTCTTTCCAAATTTCCTCAATACAAGTGGACGTATTCCCCGGAGCCATCTCCTGCTCAAAATATCCAATAGAGAGATAATCTCCCAGCTCTACACTGCCTGACAGAGGTGGAATCAACCCAAGTATACTCTTTAAAAGAGTTGTCTTTCCGATACCGTTGGAACCTTTTAACACCACCCTCTCTCCCCGTTCCATGGACAGCTCAAAAGGACGCGTCAGCGGCTCGTCATAGCCTAGTATCAGATCCTTCACCTCAAAAATCATTTTCCCTGCCGCCCGGGACTCTAAAAAGTGAAATTCCGGCTTCGGCTTCTCTTTGACCAGCTCGATAACTTCCATTTTGTCCAGCTTTTTCTGCCGTGACATCGCCATATTACGGGTAGAGACCCTCGCCTTGTTGCGGGCTACAAAATCCTCCAGCTCCGCAATCTCCTGCTGCTGGCGCTTGTACGCAGCTTCCAGCTGTGCTTTCTTTGCTGCGTAAACCTCCTCAAAATGGTCATAATCTCCCACATACCGGTCCAGCCGCTGATTTTCCATATGGTAAATCAGGTTGATAACACTGTTCAAAAACGGAATATCATGAGAAATCAGGATAAAAGCGTTCTCATACTCCTGAAGGTAACGCTTCAGCCACTCAATATGCTGCTCATCCAGGTAGTTGGTTGGCTCATCAAGCAAAAGAATATCCGGCTTCTCCAACAGAAGCTTGCCCAACAGCACCTTTGTTCTCTGTCCTCCTGAAAGCTCTGAGACATCCTTGTCCATTCCAATTTCCTGCAGACCAAGGGCACGCCCGACTTCCTCCACCTTGCTGTCAATCACATAAAAATCATGTGCCATCAAAAGATCCTGAATGGTTCCCAGCTCCTCTAACATTGTGACCATCTCATCCTCCGACGCCTTTCCCATCCGGTCGCAGATTTCATTCATATTCTGCTCCATCTCAAACAGAAAAGCGAATGCACTTTTCAATACACTGCGGACAGTCATACCCTTCTCAAGGGCAGTGTGCTGATCCAGATACCCGACACGGACATGCTTCGCCCACTCCACCTTCCCCTCGTCCGGCGTCAGCTTTCCGGTAATAATATTCATAAAGGTGGACTTGCCCTCGCCATTGGCCCCCACAAGCCCAATATGCTCCCCTTTTAAAAGCCGGAAGGATACGTCATGAAAAATAGCACGATCTCCAAAGCCGTGGCTCAAATGTTCTACATTTAAGATACTCATATGTGCTCTACTCCTTTTCACCATTTTCAAGATAAATCATACAATAATAACAACACGAATTTGAGAAGTGGATTCCATGGTTCTGCCATTAAGTCATATAAAACCCAACCAGCGTGTCCGCGTCATCTGGGTCGCCAGCGATCCCCATATGCGCAGACGGCTTCTGGATCTGGGCTTTGCCCCTGAAGAACACGTCTCCTGTGTCCTGCCATCCCACAAGGGCGGCATGAGCGCCTATCTGGTTCAGGGCGCCGTCATCGCTCTGCGTCAGGAAAACGCCAACGAGATTTTCGTAGAGGTATAAAAGCGGAAAACGGGCTGTGTCGTATACAGCACAGCCCTTTCGTTAATTTCAAACCCAACGCCGCAAGCGCCTCATCCCTTGAAATCTTGCTTTTTCTCATGTTTTTGCCTCCTTTCTTTCCTAGAAATTATTTTATAATAAATTTTTTTATTTGTTAAGTTGAAATTTTAAAAGTTTTGTAGTATACTATTAAAGCACGCAGATGTAGTTCATTGGTAGAACATCAGCTTCCCAAGCTGAGGAGGCGGGTTCGATTCCCGTCATCTGCTTATTGTTTTTTGGAGATATAGCTCAGCTGGGAGAGCGTCTGCTTGACGTGTAGAAGGTCGCAGGTTCGAGCCCTGTTGTCTCCATTATTTGTTTATGAAAAGTGTCGGCTTTTGGGCGACAGGGAGCATCTCAGCTAAACACCAAGGGAGTGGATTGATTCTGCTCCCTTATTCTGTTATTTCATACAGCTTCTTCGTTGACACAAATCCCATAAATTGGTAATATAACACTTAGAACATTTTGTGCCATCTATTTATAAATAAAGGAGAATGTTGTGCCTGAGACAAAATATCAGTTGGGAACCATCGAAGCATCTGAACAGCTAATCAAAGATTTATACATAAACTTAAGAACGGAAGTTAACGCCTGGGCAAAAGTAACTTATCAGACGCCACAGGCAAGAATGGGATATATCGGCCAGCATCTGGTCAGCGTAGTCACCGGATACCCCGGCGGGAAATCCGGCGCGCGGGGATATGACCTGATTATGGGAAACAACGCTTACGGAGAAATCAAAACATGCTACCGGGTAGACCAATTAGGGCAATGCAGTGACTGTGGCTCGGTAGTTTCCAGTTTAGAAAAGCAGTGCTCAGCCTGCGGATCAGACAGCATTATCAAAAAAGAGGACTCGAAATGGCTGATCACGATTCGGCATGACGCCGAATTTTTTAAAATTCTTGAGCCTGAGCGATACTATTTTGTTCTGTTTGAGTTTGAGTCAATCAGCACTATCGATAATAACAATATCGTGGCTTCTATCTGGGAAGTAGACCCAAAAACGAAAGGGTTTGGATATTGCATGATGGACTATTACTTGAATATTCGTGCCAAATGTAGCTCAAAAGCTCCGTTTAACATGTGGCCGCACCAGTTCAAATTTGCCCTCACCCAGCCCAAACTGATTTACCGCTCTGTCATAAAAGAGGATGGAACAATCGATACTAAGATTTTTCCCACAAAAGAGAATTCCTATATGGATGAATTGCTGCCTTTGTGCGAGTATTCGCGGACTACTACTATAACATTGGATGCAGCAAAAAAGGCGCTTCTGACATTTGACCCGCACCAGCCCATCGGGAAAAAAAGCAAACACGATCTATTGATTCAATTGGAAGCTATCAGGCAAGCAAAATCTATCAGCAATAACAGGTTATGTAATGTGTTTGCAGATGCCATTTACCTTCCATTATTAGAATCCAAAAAATCACAAATTCCCAGTTGCCTCACCCGCTACTACAAAGAATTGCAGTAAATAGATTTAAGGCGTTCCAGCGATTTATCAAAATACTCTTTGTCAATCTCAAATCCGATATAGGTACGGTTATGATTCATGCAGGCAAGGGCTGTGGAACCACTCCCCATAAAAGGATCTAAAACCAGATCCCCCTCATTACTACTGGTAAGAATCAGGCGCGATAATAATTTCTGTGGCTTCTGGGTGGGATGGATTCTATTTTTTTCTTCATAAAAATTAATATCGTCCCACACATCTGTAACTCCTAGTTGTATATGGTAGGTTTGGGAAATAGAGGTGTATGGAATTTCAAACTGAAGGATTTTTTGAAGCTTATCCCATGTTTCCTTTGTGGGTAACTGTTTACACACGTTATTCCCTGTATAGATGCTCCACATTCCTCCTCCATTTGATTTCACACCCAGCTGCTCATTTATATACTTTGCCGTCAGCCCCAGTTCTGCCTGGCGCATTTTTAAAAATGATTTTACAAATGGTTTTGAGTCTTTGTACAAGAAAAGAATGCTCTCCGTCACATTGGGAAACATTTTATAACCCTTCGTAGCACGCCCTGAGACAGCCTGCATACCTTTGTTGAGAATAATCTGCTGCCGCAGCTCAAGTCCCGCCTCCTCCAGAATAGGCAGTAATCTACTCAACATACGAAAATAGCCAAACAAATAAAAGCTTCCTCCTTTACGCAGCACACGGGCTGCTTCACAAATCCATTGTCTGGACCATTCCATATAATCTTCTTCTGTCCGCCAGGCATAATCCCATGTTTCACCAACCACCTTGAAATACGGCGGGTCAGCAATAATCAAATCAACACACTCATCTTCCATCATTTCCGTAAAGCCAGCTACGCAATCTAAATTGTATATTCTGTTTCTATCCATAAAAAACTCCATTTGTAAACATAAATCAAGATTATACCAAGTTGTCAGCCTGAATCACTCTCTGCCCTTTCAGCCACTGCTCCTTTGTCAGATAAGTAACGTGCTCCGTCCGTATATCTCCCAGCAGTGACGACTTATCCTTTTCCGTGTGATGGTAAAGAAAGCCGCACTTGTCCTGAACCCGCCTGGATTTTTCGTTTCCATCATAATAAGCACACCATATAGCCGTGCATCCCAAATCCTCAAAACAACGTCTCTGCAATTCACCCACAGCCTCCGGAATCAGCCCCTGCCCCCAGTAGGGAACTCCAATCCAATAACCAATTTCCGCCTCATGCTCCTCCATGGGTACATTGCCTTTCCCGGCCGTCATAATCCCAACACTGCCCACTGGTTCCCCGGTCTCTTTCAAGACCACCGCGTATGTCTCCGGGTTTGATAAAACAGTATGAATAATCTCCAGACTGTTCTCCACACTGGTGTGGGGCGGCCATCCTGCAGCAGGACCGATTCTCTCATCCCGGGCATATTTGTACAACGCCTCTGCGTCTGCATCCTGCCAGGGACGAAGGAGCAGACGGGGTGTTTGCAATGTCGGTGTGTTTTTATCCATTTTTAAATATTCCTCCTCTAAAAACAGGGCATCATAGGGAAGTCACAGAGCACATAAAGCCGCTCATCAATTTACGAGGAAAACGAATGAGAGAATCTTGACAACGATTCTCTCATCCGTGTACTATTATGTATTTTTTCATCAATGTCCTGCAAGTTCTCTTCCAACAGACTGTACGGTTAATATTCAGTTTGCCTTTTAGTCTCTTATAACTGTGGGGTATTTTTCCCTAAGCAATAAATCTGTCCTTCATTTTCCTTGTTCTTTAAGGAAGTGGAGATAGTAGGAACTGCACCAATTAACAGGAACACATACAGTAGTACCAAATTCCCCCAGTAAACCGTTGATTCTATCATTTGATTCTGTAAAAACATCGGGAAAACTCTGAAAGCTGTTACAAAGTCAGTTCCCACTTCGCGAGTAATCAGAATAGCCCAATCAACCCAATCTCCAATAAAGGTCATGACCAACATGAGTACAATGCTGATGATGATACCCTTCTTTGTAAGCTTGCCTCCTAGCAATTCGTAACCTTTTAATGTGCAAAAAGCCATTACTACACCGGATATTGAGGCAACATACCCCAACTGTTTCAATATAAGGATACAAGCCACGCCCAGAAGCGATCCAATTAAAGCGCCTGCCATGCCACCAATTAGATTTTCATTTTTGCTTTTCTTCCGCTCTTGATTCATAGTCTCATTTTTCTGCAAAGCTGTAAAACAATCACTACATAGATGCAGATAACGTCCTGAGAAGTAACAGGGATTGGTCTCTCCAGTTTTACCGCAAGCTTGACAACAATTTTGAAATCCGCCTGTGCTCAGAAAGTGGACAAGCGCCTGCAATGCATCGCTAAGGTTTCCCTGAAGCTTATTCTGATTAATCGTATTTTTAAGGGACATAGTTAATACATTACCATTTTGAACAAGACCTTGCACCATTTTGTTGTCCTTCTTAAATTGGTCCACTTCTTCTTTGGCAAGCAGATTCTCTGGCCGCTGCGCGCATACTGACACCATCAGAGAACGAGGGGTGGATTCATTTTGCGCGGATACCACTAAATCAAATCCGCCTTGCTGACCATATAACGCGCCGCTCTCCGCGTCAAACCGAAGTCCCGTGCTTTGCGCCAGCTGCTCATAGTACTGCTCCATTTTCTTGTTCATAACATGACTCCCTGTAGATAATCCATATTTTCTGTAAAAACACATAGAAAAGAAACTGCACAATGATGTAAGCAATCAGTGAACCAATCAAAGTACTCATTGTGATCCCTTGATTGATCTCATAATCTTTAATTTGTGTTAAATGTTATTTTTATATTATATAATATTATAATATACATATCAAGTATTTTTTAATGCTCCTTGATACCCGATTGGATTGTAATACATGCCCATCATAGTGAAAAAACAATTCATAGTTATTTGTAACCCAAGTGCAAATCATTGAACATAAGCCTTGAGAAATGATTGAAGTTTGCTCAAGATTGTGTTTGTTCACCACAAATTTCTCAAAAGAAATGCCCGGGTTAGGGAAACAAAACAAAATAACTTCTGCTTCACATTTTAACAACAGATCAACAAATGATAGGAAAGAGGATACGTCCGCTTTTACAGTGATATTTTTCAGCTCCTTTATGCTGGTGATGTGCACCATTTTACTAGAGCTTCCACCAAAAAACAGACATAGTGGATCGTCGCTCTCTATGTTTTCAATTGAAACAAAAAATTCACTTTCTGTAAATTCTTTAACAACATTAATCAGTTGATTCTTTGTTACGCTGCAACTAATTCTGTTGGTATAAGTTTTCATTTTCCCACTCTCTCTTCATCCAATCATAACATATAATTTCCTGTTCCAGCTTCACCTGATGTTCTAACATATAAGAAGCCGTTTTCTGATATTCAGGCTGCTTCACCAGAGCCTTCAAACGTCGGTTATCTTCTTTTGATAACGGTTTCAGACACGCCTTCCAACAAGGATTTTGAAGCTCTTTGATTCCCATAAAAAGCGTTTTAAATGGGATTCCCGTCATTCTGCACAGATGATCATGAATATAAAATCCGCCTGCGTCAATATCTCCGAAATGAAACCACTCCAATCGCTCATTATCATCATTCATTTTCTTCAAAAAATCCCGCTGTCTCCGGGTCACATACCCACCCAGATAAACAATCAGGCTGCTATTATCAGAGAATCGTTCGTAAGCAGTTTTGTTTTCAATCGTGATAACCTGTTTGGCGTGAACACTTATCCCGGCAATCCGTTCAGAATCACTGGAGGAAATCTGAATTCCATCGAATAACCCGTCCGTTGAAATGGTACTTCCATCTGCCATGGTCAGCAAGCATGCTCCCTTAAAGCAAAGTTTCGGTGTTTCACGCTGAATCCCGTATTCTTCCAGAATCTCATCCCCCAATTCATGCTCTCCACATGGACGTTTCCAGTAGCTGCGAAGAGCCTTACAAAGTCCCGTCAGCACATGCTTCTCTAAGTATTTCGAATCTCCGAACAGAAGCATGGAGACCTCCCGCAAAAATAAAGGAGTGTGATTATTCTCCACAAAAGCCAATGTCTTTAGCAGATCTTCTTCCTCAGAATAATCCTTTCCCAGCTTATTCTGTGCCAGTTTCTCGCGCAGCTTTTGACAGCAGATTTCTGCCACTGGAGATGCCTGCTCATAGTCCGCAATCAACTGTTCTATATATCGAATGCGATCTCCCTTTGTCTGATACCCATACCTTTCCCGCAAATACTGTTCCGCATCCAGAATCATTTCATCCCTCAAAATGATTTCTTTGATTTCATGGCTGAAGCGTTCCTTTGTATAGTTCACAAAACCGGCCTCATGCAATTCACAAACCGCTTCATTCACCTCTGTAATGCTGGAAATCTCCCCATCATTCTCATAATACTGAGGATAGACCGAATCCGGCTTCATATTTGTCTTTCGATTTATCCGATTGGTGCCGCTGTCCTTTTTGCTCTTCCGGTATTTTTCTACAAGTTTTTTTAAAATCTGTTCCCTATAATCCATTCTCTTTATCCTTATGGAACTGCACAATTCCAAGCTGCATAAAATCTGGTTTCACCCTCAAAACAGGAAGAATCACTTCACACTCATTTCCAATAGATTCCGTCTTGTCCGGAGCGCAAAATACAACCTGCAGATTCTGATTTTTCAAAAACTCCAGCATACGTTTTACATTGGCCGGATCCATTTTCGCAAATGGTTCATCAATAAACATCAATCTGGTACTGTTTACTTTTTGATTGTAAATCATAAGAAGCGCCGATGATAAAATCAAAAGGTACGGAATCTGCACTTCCGCGCCGGAGTTATATCCTGTCTGCTTAGACAACCTGGCATTTTTCAGCGTCTCGTTCGTAAGAAGGATCTCATAGGTCATATAGTTCCGGTAATCTGCAAACCGTTCAATCGCATCCTGATTGTTCTTCAAAATCATTCGGTTAATAATTCCTTTAATATCCCGTTCCAAATGTTCTGCCTCTTCCTGAGAATAAGAACTGAACATGCCCAGGATCAGCTGTCCGTCTCCACCGCCAAACTGTTCTTTCTCATCCAAATATCTGGCATAATCGATAATTCTGGCATAATCCGACGCATCTTTATTGTAATGAACATCGAACTGATAGCGTGTCGTGAATTTCAGTTTTGCCAACTCCGCATTGATCAGTTTCAGATCCTCGATTGACTTATTACAGGAACGGAAAATTGTCAACACAAATTCATTTTTAAAAATATCCTCGTACCGTCTGGTCTGATCCTCCAGCCTTTGTTTGATTTCCTGAAGATCATCCATCCATATTTTGGACTTTCTCTGCTCATATGCTGTACGATACTCCAAACCAGACGGCAATCTGCTTTCTTCCGACCTCTTTCCATTATATTCACCGGAAAGAATTAAAATTTCTTTGGAATGCCGGTCTATCTCACTGCGAATTCGCCTTCTGGTATCTGGGACGATCAGACCACCCTGTCCGGTTTTCCCATTTTCAAGATATCGGTCATAATCCCTGGTTGCTTTTTGAACAGCCGCGTATTCCATCAGTTGATATTCATGGAATTTTATCTCTTCTTGTTTTAACTCCCTTTCCGTTTCCTCAATCTGATCTGCACATTTACTGATCACACTTTGGCAGCGGTTCTGAAGCTCACGGGCTTTATTTTGGGATTCCCGCAACTGGCTCAAAGACTGCTCCAGCCTTTCCCGGTAATCATTTAACGTCACAAATTCCTGATCATGCGCCTGGGCTTCCCGCAGTTTTTCTAACAATTTTTCCGATTCACGAATCTGCTTTAATATCTCCTGATACTGCTCATTAACATCATATACATACTCGCCAAACTCTTCTCGTCCAGCCGCCAACTGACCTTTCTGCTTGGTCAGCCGCTTTTCATTCTCTGTAAGTTCCTGTTTCTCTGATTGTAATTTCTCATACTCCCGTTCTGCACGAATACGATTAAGTTCCAGAGTCTCCTGCCCCAACGCATAAAAATGAATTCTCTCAAAGCGCAGGAAATACCCGTCCATTCCCACAGACACTCTGCCTTCTTTGGAAATGGCATTTTCATAAAACTTTACCTCATCCAGGGCTGCCGCCCTCATTCTCCCCAGCTGATACTCAAAATATTTTTTCGCCACTTCATTGCGAATTTCCAGAAACTGAATGACCGACTCCGATTCTGCCTCGACCTTCTTTTTCATAAGGAGCTTTGTATTAAATAAATGCGCGTACCGATAAGCAGAACAGTTTAAAATCTCATCTGCTACATCATAATACTTTGGTTCTACCA
Organism: uncultured Clostridium sp.; assembly: GCA_947575275.1. GTDB lineage: Bacteria > Bacillota > Clostridia > Lachnospirales > Lachnospiraceae > Brotaphodocola. Next base: position 52,198 of record CANPMS010000006.1, read on the forward strand.
ATATGCTAAATCGGCGATTCCCCAGAAATGCTTCTATGGCATCTCTCCATGCCTCATCTTTCAGACCGATTACATATTCACATGCAAATTTTGCTTCAGACGATATTCCTCTTTTCGCAAACTCCCTGTTTATTTCCCTCTTTAAATTCACACTTTCCGGTATCTGCCGGAAATCATTCCGGTTCTTTTTACAATCCTCCAGAATTTGCAGCTGCTCCAGCATCCGATTATCAATTCCTTTGAGTCGGTCTGCCAGACGCGCTGCCTCTGCGACCAATCGGTCATGGGCACTCTCCAGAAGCCGCTTAAACTCTGTGACAGCAGAACGCTTTTCCGCAAAAGAATACTGTGTGCCCTCCAGAGAAGCCAAAATCTCCCGTTTCCCAATCTCACAGCCAATTTCTGTCAGCCCATACATCAGCTCGCTGACCTGCCGCTGAAAAACTTCCAGACGTTTCCTTTCTTCCCCCAGCCTGCTCTTTTCTTTTTCCAGACTCCTTAAATTCTCTTCCTCTATCTGAATGGGCTTCATACAATCCATTTGTCTAAGGCTAAGAAGAACCTCCTGAAGCTTCAGATTCTGCTCCCTCTCCTGCTCCGAAAATTCAATAATTTGGGCCTCCGCCCTTTTTTGCTCCGTGGCAGCCAGCTCCCTCTCTTTTGTCCATGAATCAATGGCTGTTCTCTTTTCCCCGATACTCTTATAAACGATTTTAATATCGTCGATTAAAAGACGCATCTTCTCCGTCTCATACCCATCATATTCTCGAAGAATCCCTTCCAGTTCTTCAATCTCTTTTTGAATACCGTCAAAGGTTCCGTTCAAGCGGTCAATATTTTCCTTGGCATCAATCAGCTTTGAAAAGTCCACTGGCTTATTTTCCAGAACGCTCTCTCTGATAAACTGATCGATCTTTGCATCTGGATTGTATGTCATAATGCCGCGCAGCTTCCTTAAATAGGTTCTCGTCTGCTCCATGTTCAGCTTCAAACCCGTCATCTGCATGAACTTTACAATTCCCTGCTCTCGATTTAAAAGCGTAACTCCATACTTTTTCTGAAACAGGCTGCTATCATAAGGCTTTTTTCCACCCTGGTCCACATACAGATGCTCCACCTGACCCATTTCCGTCCGATCCATCACATAGCGGTATGGCACCACATTATTGGAAGCATTGGTTTCCAGAATCGTTCCCAAAAGAAAACTCTTCCGGTTATCTGCATCGTAATATTCCAGCACGATATGACTGTAAACATTAGGAATCTTATCTGCCGGACGCATATATGTTTTTGCCGTAGCATCCATAAGACCTCTGGTATAGGAAGGCAAGGTGCGGGTACTCTTATTCTCTGTTGATTTATTAAATACGGTATCTCCATATGCTGCATATTTAATTGCATCCAAAATGACCGATTTCCCATTGCCGTTTCTTCCGGCAATCAATGTAAATAAGCCAATCGGCATAGTGGTATTTCCAAACCCATACCAGTTAATTAAACGAACCTTTTTCAGGTAAATCACTCGTTTTCCTCCTCAAATTCAGTGCCGATCTCTTCTTCATCCTGTGACGAAGTTTTCATATATTCCTCTGCCACAGTCCGAAGCTGTGGAATATCCCATCCAAACTGCAGTGAGGGATATAGTTGTATTTTTGCTTCCTCCCCTGCCTCATTCTCATTAAAATCAATCAGGCTATATTTCTTAAACAACTTAAATGCTGCTTTAAGATCTGTGCTGACAGGATAGACACCATAGGATTTTATCTTGTCGATCAGATCACCTTTTGTCACAAAGTTGCCTTCCTCATATCCCAGATTTTCCAGATACACCTCCCATAAGACCAGAAGCAGATGGTACTGAAGGGTATTAAACGTAATCACATTTGCACGTTTTAATCCCACAGTTTCTTCATCTTCCTCACTGGAAATCAGCATCGCCACTCCGCTTTTTTCATTCACCAAAATATCAAATCCGATAAATTTCAAATACTCAGAAATTTCATACCGGTTCGATTCCCTCGCCACAAAACGATACAGCTTTTCGTCTTTTTCTTCAAGCAAAAATGTGGATTCTAACAGCTTTCGGATACTTCTTTTAAATAAAATACCCTCTTCCTCTTTCCATGTAATCTGCAGGCTTCTGTCACTCATATCACACTTTTCTCCTTATGGTCAGATTGCTGATTGCAGCGATTTCTGTTTCAATCATTCCCTCTCCGAATTCTACCTCATAAGGGAATTCCTCCGTTCCAGCATACATAACGCCTGCCGCAACCATCATAGCAGCCTCTCTATTTTCAATTTTCATATCCGCAACTGACTTTTTTCCCAACGGAAAGCTCATGTTTTGAAAATAATTTTTAACATTTTCCGGACTGTAATGATCCGGTGTCTGTTCCAAAAGTTCTTCTGTCAACCTGCGCGTTTCCTCCTCTGAAAGTTCCGTCTCTGTAATCGCCGCATTGGATAAATTGGGATTTGCTTTTTTTCTGCGCGCAAAAGATTTTCTGCCTACAAAACCGATACTTTGTACCCGGAAGTTTTCCGCTAACACCTGCAAGGCTAAGCTGCGGTTCTCCTCGTCCAATTCCTTTAACTGCATCAACAGCTGATTCAAAAAATGTTGTAAATTCGTATTGTTACTGAGCACCATCATCATTCGAGTGGAATACAAATGATAGTATGTATTAATCTTCCGATCGATGTAAGTCATTTCTTTTTCATAGCCGGCATTGATAAAACTGTCAAGCTCCCCAAACTGCCGGTCTACCGTTGTCTGCGCTTCCAACGGTAAAATCTGTTTCATATTCTGAAATTCCTCAATCATCCGATCGTAAATCTCCGAACGCCGGATTTTGACCAGCATCCGGTCAATTCCAGCAATATATCCTGGTATTAATCCACTTCGTTTAATAAAGAAATAATCGTTAAAAAATTTTTCCAGAATCTCATCGCGAATCAAAAATTGTCCAAAACTATTGGCATCGGACATTTTCATCACAGCACGCATGATCTGCCGAATGCTATCCTTCAGAGTAAATAATTCATTTTTCAAGTCACTTTCATTCTCAAGAAGCGGTATCATAATATTGGTATAAGGACGGATTGCACGCGCGCTGTCTTTCTCAAGGGCTGATTTCAAAATTTCATAGATGGCAAAGATGTGATTCGTGATTGCTCCATTCATATCACTGCCAAACAATCGATTCAGCGCTTCAATCAGTTTGCGGCAAGAAGAAGAAATAGACGCAATATTATCTCCGCTCCGCCCGATTTCTTTGGGTGTAATCCAGCCACACAGACGAAAATAGCGCAGAATCGCCGTCGCGTTATCCTGCGCACTTCTAAAACTGCTGATTTCTTCTCCGATATTCTCTGTTTCAATGGCATACCTGCAGTTTTGCAAATACAAAATCAAACACTGGCGGGCGTCCTGTTCATATAAAACTGGTATCTCCTTTGCTTTATCAATTAGCTGATTGATACATTCCAGATAGATTTCTCTGTTTCTGCAACAAAATGGATTGAAAAACCGGTCATTGTCAATCGTTTGGAAAATAGACATCGCATTTCCCTCTCATATATATGTAAACTATTAAATTGAGCGTGTGAATCAGAGCCTTTTATAATTTCTCTGCTATGGCTACTATAACACAAGATATGAGGTATCGTCTATCCCTATTTGATGATGCAGGGTGGGGTCATTTTAAATTCCACTCTCATATCATGCCGTGGAGTTTACTCTTTCACATATCCATAAAATTGAGAGCTTTACATTTTTATAATGGAGAACAACCCCCATTCCTAAATCAATGCGTTTTGCCCATCTCTAAATGTGCAAAATGATTACTATACTTACTTCCATTTGTATAAAAATCTTAATCTCCTGAATTAAATTCAACTAGCTTTTCCCAATCGATAGCCCCATCTTCTTTACAAAAACTATTTGAAAACTCTCTGATTAATCTGTTTGCCGCCTTATTATAGCTTTCCTTATAAGAAGCAGCATATTGTTCTGGCATGGTTCCCATAAAAGTAATTATCTTGATATAGAATTCTTCATCACCAGTAAGTCCTGCCCAAAACTGTTTCCCAGCCAATTCCTGATACATCTTAGGTTTGCCTCTGCCGCTGTCTTTTTTCTTACCATAGCAGTACCCAATATAAGCCTCATATCTTGCCTTTGCCTGTTGTGCAAGTTTGGCTGCAGCCATAAAATTTTGTTCTTGACGCTTCTTACTATCAGCATTAAATACAGATGGACCACTCTTCACAGCAACTGCATAAATCGTATTGTTATCATCATCTTGTATCATTAAATCAATTCCCTCTGCCAGAGCTTTGTTTCCGCCGCTTACAGCGATAGCAATTGGTTCAAAAAAACAATTACCAAAAATGGTTTCTTCACTGGATGTCACAAACGCACTTAAAACGGACTCCACTATCTCTGAAGCACTCTCCATTGCTTTGGCACGGTATAAATACGGATTTTTTCTCTTGATTACCTTCTTGATATCAAGCGAATCAATTTTTTCAATTAATGTTCCATAAAATGTTTCCAGGGCTTTTGCTATTGCCTGTACTACTGCTTCTTCATCATAAGAATTATTAATGGTCACATGAACTTCCTCCTAATTCTATTGCATTTTTTATCCTATTGTGCACGCTGGTTCCTCTGAATCGTTTTGTTTCTATGGTCGATGTCTTATTCGCTGTAGAAATAATTGCTCTGCCAATAGCCTCAGCTAATCCAACTGGAACAGCATTTCCAATTTGCCTGTATTGTGCTGATATAGTTCCTGTAAACCTCCAATCATCCGGAAATTGCTGGATTCTTGCATACTCTTTTATACTCAATGGTCTGTCCTTCTTTGGATGGCAGAGCATTGTAGCCTTTTGTGCCGGCGATGTAGTAATTGTAGGTGAAGGCTGCTCATACGACAGTCTTCTATAAAATCCAACTTTCCCTCCACCAGACTCATAAGCACCTCCCATAGCAACCGGAATAATTTCCTGAGGTAAATCCCTCCAATTTCCACCTTCTGGAACCATATGAAGATATTTTTTTCTATCACCACTTAATCGCGTATACTCCCCTGGATTACTTTCCAAATCTTTTATAGCCTCCCCAACTGTTTTCCATCGATAATCTGAGTTTTGATGCATTTGAAAATGTGTCGGTATTGGCAGGAATATATCCTCATTATCTCGGCTACCTATTAATACGAAGCGTTCACGGAACTGAGGCACTCCATAATTTACAGCGTCTAAAATACCATAAACTGTTTTATAGCCCAGCTTACTAAATTCAGACAAAATAACATCTAAAACTGTTCCCAGTTTTTGTTCCGCATCATCCCTAACTCTTTCTTTCTTTGGAACATGCTTTAATGGTGCAGAGACTATGCCTTTTACGTTTTCCATTATAAAAAATCTTGGACGTATATAATCTATCATTCTTATAAAGTCCATAAAAAGGCTTCCTCTCGGATCATTAATTCCAAGTCTTTTCCCCGCAGTAGAAAAAGGCTGACATGGCGGTCCTCCACAAATCATGAATGGTTCACCTACATGTAAGCCCGTCAATTCCAGAAGAGTCTCTGGTTTTATATCTCTAATGTCGCCTCCAAGAACATTATGTCCATTCACTTTCATCGTTTCTACACACGAAGGCTCAAAATCTTGTCCGATTACTACGTTAAGCCCAGCTTTTCCAAGACCGATATCCAGTCCCATTGCCCCTGAAAACAACGAGATCACATCCCGGTTGTTCTTATACTTCTCACGTGCTTCTTCTAAATTAAAGTTATTCATCAAACAGACTCTCTATCATTTAATATAAATTTTCGTTCAAATTTTGTGGCGGCATTCCCATTCTACGTGCCAATTCTGAAACACTTATATTCGTTCTCACACATAATACTTTTATTTGTTCTGATATAGTCATAAGGGTACCTCTTTAAAAATCCAACATTTACATTGCAATTGTAAAATATAGCATTTAAATAGTCAATACAATTACAGATATATGGCACTTAATGGATGTTTATTGTTTTTTGAAAATAGCAGGCTAATGGACAAATTACGATTCATCCATCAGCTTTCCACAATTATTATTTCATTTTTCTTTCATCTGCCACTTCTCATGCTTCTTAATACTCCGCACCGCCCACAACCATCACATCATGTCCACTCAGCATAATAATGTTAAAATGCCGGAAACTGATTGCTTCCCATTTCCGACAAACCATGCCGTCAATGCCTGTTCTAAAACATTCATTAAAAGAACTGCTAACACTTATCGCATTAACAGTTCTTCTGTAAGTTCAGTTGCTCAAAAGACACACAGTTTCCACATGCCCACTCATCGGAAACATATCGCACCCTCTCACCTTCCTCACCTCATATCCCCTCTCACCTAAATACTTCAGATCTCTCGCCAGAGTAGCAGAATCACAGCTCACATACACCACCCGCTTCGGCGCCATCTTTACAATCGTTTCCAGGCATTTTTCATCACAGCCTTTTCGGGGTGGATCCACCACAATTACATCCGCATAAACCTGATTCTTCTCATACTGCTCGGGCAATACCTCCTCAGCCTTACCCACAAAAAATTCCACGTTCTCAATACCATTAAGCGCCCCGTTGGCACGGGCGTCATCAATAGCCTGAGGGACAATTTCCACGCCGTACACCCTTTTTGCCCGCTGTGCAAGAAATAAAGAGATCGTTCCAATGCCGCAATATAAATCCCAAACCGTCTCGTTTCCAGTCAGCCCGGCGTAATCCAGGGCGGTACGGTACAGCTTTTCAGTCTGCACCGGATTTACCTGATAAAAGGACAAAGGGGAAATCCGGTACTGCACATTACCAATCCAATCTATGATGTAACCAGGTCCGTACAAATTTACAATATCCTTTCCCATGATTACATTCGTTTTTTCCCGATTTATACTGCAAGAAATACTGGTTATATGCGGGAATGCAGCTCGTTCTGTCTGTACTCCATATTCTCTCTCTTCAAACAATGTTCGCAGCCGCTCCACCAGCACCTCTGCTCCTTTCAACTGCCTGGCTTCACCATTTATCACCATACAGACCATCATTTCACCAGTCCGAAACCCCTTGCGAATAAGCACATGGCGGATTAACCCGCTATGACTCTCCTCATTGTAAGGACGAATTTTATACTCCTCCATATATGCGCGGATACATTCAAGAATCAAACGGTTTTCCTCTACTCCGAGAAAGCAGTCCTCACTCTCAATAATCGCATGGGTACGCCCGGCGTAAAACCCTGTAATAATGCGTCCATCCTTACTCATTCCAAATGGAAACTGTGCCTTATTACGGTAACGCCATGGCTCGTCCATCCCTATAATCGGATAAACAAAAACTGCGCCGCCCTCTGTGCTTTCTTTGCACAAGCTGCCGCTGCTCCCCCTCAATTCCCCATTTTCGTCCACCATCACCAAATTTTCCAATCCACCAATTCGGCGCAGGTTATTACAGATTTTATTTTCCTTAAACTCCAGTTGCTGACGGTAATCCATCGCCTGGAACTGACAACCGCCGCACTGGCGCGCCACCAGGCAGCGGGGATCGGTACGGTAAGGAGACGGAGCAAGGACATGCAGCAGACGGGCAAAACCATAAGACTTTTTTGTCTTCATCACTTTTGCCTCTACCATATCTCCAATTACTGCATCCTTGATAAACCAAATAAATCCATTGGTTTTTCCAATCCCTTCACCCGTATCACTCATATCCTCTATCTTCACTTGAAATACATCATTCTTTTTCCAATCCATAAATTGCCTTTCTGTGGACTTTCACCTACCAAAATTCTTAACAAAACCTCAGAAAAAAGATATAATTTTTTCGATATTTTTCTGTTTTCTTTAGAAATCACTCAAACTTTAGACACATTTTTCCGATATGATAAAACCGTGCTACATAATAGAATCTGGCAGCACTAAGCGCGCAACCGTTGTCAGGTTCGACTAACAAAAATGTGTTTCACCCACATATTTCATTTTTCGTAGGTCATAACACTTTACATAAAATGTATTATACAACATACTCTTACCTTCTGAAAGAGGCTGATACAGCATTTGGATGACATTCCAGATTCTGTCTCAGCCTCTTTCTTTTCACCATTATCAATGTCCGCTTAGCTCTGCGATGTCTTTCGGATATTAGTCTCCAAAAGCCGGTTATACCCAATCCATCCCTGATTCTCTCCTGCTCCCTGCAAAACCTCCATCATGGTCTCCATCTTGGCATCCGTATTATCGGCGAAGCTCAGTGCCAAAGCCTCCAAAATTGCCGGTTTTTTTGGAGATCCATACTCCAATTCGCCATGGTGTGCCAAAATACAGTGCTTTAACTCTGCTGCCAGCTTTGGCGGAAAACCAGGAATTGTTTGAATCCTCTGACCAATCATTTCCGTACCAATAATAATATGACCCAAAAGCTGGCCATCATCAGTATAGTCGTTCTCCGGGAACGCAGACAACTCTTTCGTCTTTCCCAGGTCATGGAACATCGCCGCCGTAATAAGCAGATCACGATTCAGCATAGGATAGGTTCCGGAAAAATAATCACAAAGCTTCGCCACACTTAAAGTGTGCTCCAAAAGACCGCCCACAAAACCATGATGCACACTTTTGGCCGCACTATGGAACCGAAATGTCTTTGCAAAATCTGCGTCCTCCACAAAATAGCTCTCCAGAAGCTTTCTCAGATATGGATTCTTTATGGAAGCAATCAGATTTATAAACTCCTTATACATCTGGTCAATGTTCTTGGAGGACACCGGAAGATAATCTGCAGGCACATATTCCCCCTCATCCGCCTTCCGAATCCGCTTGATATTTAATTGGTTAGAACCCATAAATACAATTACGTCGGCATCCACACACACATAATCCATAATCTCAAAATTCCCCACACCTGGTGAGCGTAAGTCCCAAATCTTGGCGTCTACCGTTCCAGTCTTATCCTGAAGTATCAAACTTCCGTATTCTTTCCCAGTTTTGGTCAGTGAGACCTGTTTCGCTTTACAGAGATAGACCTCTGATATGTGCATTCCGTCCTTTAAACTGTCGATATATTTCATGGTTTCCCCTTTTCTTTTTCATTTTTCCAGCTTCCCACAGCTCCGTTTCTATCTCCAATAACAGCGCCCGCCAAATCACCGCGCACTAACCGTCACCTGAAACTCCAGCTCCGTATATTGGTCACGGCCGTTTCGCTCCACAATTACATTAATAAGCTGACCGCATTCCAGTCTTTCCACCATACTCTGAAAATCTTTCATAAGTGTCATCTGCGTATTATCCACTGCGGTGATAATATCACCATTCTGAATTCCCGCATTGTAAGCCGGACCATCCGTCACTGCATTCATCACATAAATCCCTTTTGGCAGCCCCTGGGCAGACATACTGTCAGATACCTCCTGCCCTACAATACCAAAGCAGGGCGCACCTAACCCATTACTCAGCTTTTCAAGAATTCCCTTGTAGTCTGAAATACCCATAAACTCCGTCACACCGCGCTTGGCACGTCCCTCCCCACTGGTGCTCTCCAATGACTCCATCGCCCAGCCAATCAACTCTCCGGAGGTATTCACCAGGAAGGTTCCACGATCCACATCAGCGAGAATGTCTGAATACAGTACCCGGCACTGCTGGTCTACCATCTGGGTATTTTTCAGGATATATGAGACAAAACCATAATCCACTGAATGGACAATCCCCGCAGGACTTCCAATGGCAGCAATCAAGTCTCCCTCTTTTACAGTATAGGAATTTCCCAACGGCATAGCCTCTACAGAATTCAGAACACTCTCCTCCACATCAGCTGTGTTGATACTGACAATAGCCATTCCCGATATTGTATCTTTCTGTTTCATTCGTCCGTCCACATCTGTGCCGTTGTTGAACGTAACCTTAATGGAATCTGCCTTCTCCACTGCTGCCTCCGGCGTGAGAATCAGCAGTTCCTGATCGGTGTTGGCAATAATTGCGCCGGCATACAAACCGGCAGTCTCCACAGGATTATCAAACCAGTCTACCTCCTGCTGCACAGAATGTACGATAACAATACTTTTTGCCGCCGTCTGCACCTCTGCACGCAGACTTCCCAGAAGCGAATTTAAGTCGTCGACCGTATAGCGGTAATTCTCCAATGCGGTCTGCACCTGCTCTTCAATATCCTCACTCTCAGCTACCGTAGTCTCCAAAAGAGATTCCGCCACCGCGGTGGTTTCCGCTGGTTCATCCTTCGGTATGGACACGGATGGTTCTATCGTCTTATTACCGGCCATCCGCTCTGCAGCCGATTGTGTGAATATAAAACTCACCGCTGCCACCACTCCGAAAATAACCGCAGCAAAAAGTAAAGCAAGAACACACTTTATGATTTGCCCCTTGGTAAGCGGAGGTCTTACGACTTTCTCCATAATAAACTGCCGCTTTTCATTCTCCCCCGTTTCTCTTCCTGGATCACGCATTTCAGGCATCTAACCCCCTTGCTTCATAATCCTGCCACTCGGACTCCTCCCAGCATTTCTAGCGATTAATTCCATTATAAGGTTCTTCTGGAAAATGTGCAACCAAAAACTTCTGTCCTAAATTCAGACGGGGGTTTCGCGGTATAAAAAAGTATGCTATACTGATGGCAAGTTAAACGAATGGGAGCTTACTGATATACACAAAATCTCCTCAGAGGATCGACTATGAACGAAAAAGCATTATACACTTTGGAATATAACAAAATTATAGCCCAGCTCACTGAGTACGCCGGATCAGAGCCCGGCAGGCTAATATGCAAAAATCTGACTCCATCCCAAAATTACAGAGCGGTTACTCAGTCTCAGACGGAGACCAGCGACGCGGTAAACCGCGTTCGCATGAAAGGCAGCCTGTCCTTCTCCGGTGTCCGGGATATAGGGGACTCCTGCAAACGCCTGGAAGTGGGAAGTACTTTAAGTATCCAAGAACTTCTGTCTGTCAGTTCTCTGCTGACCGTCACCGCCAGGGCTAAGGCATACGGACACCATGAGGAGTCTGATGAAATCCCCGATGATTCCCTGGATGAAATGTTCCGCGCCTTGGAACCACTGACTCGGATAAACACTGAAATCAAGCGCTGCATCCTGTCTGAAGATGAAATCAGCGATGATGCAAGTCCCGGACTTCACCGGGTACGCCGCTCTATGAAAGGCATCAACGACCGGATTCACACACAATTAAACAGTATTTTAAATTCCTGCCGTTCTTACCTTCAAGACGCAGTCATCACCATGCGGGATGGACGCTATTGCCTGCCGGTTAAATCAGAACATAAAGCGCAGGTAAATGGTATGGTTCATGACCAGTCCGCCACTGGCTCTACTTTATTTATCGAGCCTATGGCTGTTATCCAGCTTAACAATGAACTGCGAACCCTGGAGATTCAGGAACAAAAAGAAATTGAAGCGGTGATGGCGGAGTTGAGCAACCAGCTGGCGCCCTGCACAGAAGCATTAAAGCTGAATCTGCAACTTCTGTCTCACCTGGACTTTATCTTTGCAAAAGCGGCGCTGTCTCGCCACTATAAATGCAGCGAGCCGAAATTTAACACAGAGGGGAGAATTTTCATCAAAGATGGACGGCATCCACTTTTAGATCCGCAGAAGGTTGTCCCTATTACAGTACACCTTGGAGAAAAATTTGATTTGCTGATTATCACTGGTCCTAACACCGGCGGTAAGACCGTTTCTTTGAAAACTGTCGGGCTGTTCACCCTAATGGGGCAGGCAGGACTCCATATTCCAGCATTTGACGGCTCCGAACTGGCAATATTTAACCAGGTATTTGCGGACATCGGCGATGAGCAGAGTATCGAACAGAGCCTCAGTACCTTCTCTGCCCATATGACTAATATCGTGGATATTTTGGCGAACGCGGACAGCCGCTCATTATGTTTATTCGATGAGTTAGGCGCCGGCACCGACCCCACAGAGGGTGCGGCGCTGGCCATCGCCATCTTAAACTTTTTGCACAATATGAAATGCCGCACCATGGCAACGACCCATTACAGTGAGTTAAAGGTGTACGCCTTAAGTACCCCGGGTGTGGAAAATGCCTGCTGCGAGTTCAATGTACAAACCCTCCGACCTACCTACCGGCTTCTAATTGGAATTCCCGGCAAAAGCAATGCCTTTGCAATCTCAAAAAAACTGGGACTTCCAGATTATATTATTAACGATGCCAAGAGCCATATTGAGTCGGAGGATCAAGTCTTCGAGGATGTCATTAGCCATCTGGAAGAAAACCGCCTGACCATTGAGAAAGAGCGGGAGGAAATCCAATCTTATAAAGAGGAAATTGCCCGATTAAAGGCAAGCCTTGAAAAGAAAGAAGAACGCTTTGATGAGCGGCGGGATAAGATGATTCGCTCCGCCAATGAAGAGGCGCAGCGCATACTGCGGGAGGCAAAGGAAACCGCCGACCGCACGGTCAAAAATATCAACAAGCTTGCTGCATCTTCCGGTATAGACGCCAAAGCTCTGGAAGAAGAACGGACAAAGCTGCGCAATAACCTGAAAAAAGTAGAAAGCGGACTATCGCTGAAAAATGATGCCAAACCACGCAAATCAATTAATCCAAAAACACTGAAGCTGGGCGATGGTGTGAGAGTGCTGTCCATGAACTTAAAAGGCACAGTCAGCACACTGCCTGATGCCCAGGGCAACCTATTTGTACAGATGGGTATTCTGCGTTCAAAAGTCAATCTAAGCGACTTGGAGCTTCTCAATGAAACTTCGATCAGCGGTCCCGGTTTGGGCAGCCACCGTAAAGGTTCTGGAAACAGCGGCATTAAGATGTCCAAATCTTTTGCCATATCGCCGGAAATTAATTTACTTGGCTTGACTGTGGACGAAGCGGTTGCCCAACTGGACAAATATCTGGACGACGCTTACATTGCCCACCTGTCTCAGGTACGGGTCGTTCACGGCAAAGGTACCGGTGCGCTGCGTGCAGGGATTCATAAGCATTTAAAGCGGCTGAAGTATGTAAAGGAATTCCGGTTAGGAGAAATCGGGGAAGGGGATACAGGCGTTACCATTGTAGTATTTCAATAGGGGAGGGTACCATACATGGCTGAGAAACAACGAATTTTAATTGTGGATGATGATGAGAATATTGCCGAGCTGATTTCTCTCTATCTGACAAAAGAGTGTTACGAGACAAAAATTGTAGGAGATGGGGAGGCGGCGTTGAAAATTGTTCCAGAGTTTAATCCGAACCTGATTCTTCTTGACCTGATGCTTCCGGGAATTGACGGGTATCAAGTATGCAGGGAGCTTCGCGCCTCATCCCAGATCCCTATTATCATGCTGTCTGCCAAAGGCGAAATCTTCGACAAGGTACTTGGTCTGGAGCTGGGAGCCGATGACTATATCATTAAACCCTTTGACTCCAAGGAACTGGTAGCGCGAGTCAAAGCGGTTCTGCGCCGCTATCAGCCAACCCCCGTTACAGCAATGCCTGCATCAGCTCAGCAAGGAGAGTATGTGGAGTATCCGGATCTGATTGTAAACCTGACCAATTATTCCGTAACCTATTGCGGACATTCAGTAGAGATGCCTCCTAAGGAGCTGGAGCTTTTATATTTTCTGGCGTCTTCTCCCAATCAGGTATTCACCCGCGAACAGCTTCTGGATCATATTTGGGGATATGAGTACATTGGCGATACACGGACTGTGGATGTCCACATCAAACGGCTCCGTGAGAAAATTAAAGACCATGCTGGCTGGGCGCTGACTACGGTCTGGGGAATCGGCTATAAATTTGAAGTGAAGAAAAGTTTGAAACAAAGAGATAGTGGTTAGAGAAAAAATGTTTGCATAACAAAT
>CANPMS010000007.1 GCA_947575275.1 uncultured Clostridium sp.
AAAGTGGTGCTGGGGATTACCTCCAGCACCAGCTTTGTCTACAGTCTGAGTCAATTCATCTATCATATGAATTGACTTTTTTTATTTTTATAGTTAAAATAGTAAAATAGTAAAATAGATAAATTATCCAATTATGGGGAAAATTACAAGAGAGAAGAAAGTTTCTTGAGAAAAAGGTCTTTGCAAAAAAACAGTGGTAGAAAGGGAAATGGACATGAAAAACATAAGGAAAATGACAGCTTTCGTGTTATGTCTTCTGATGCTGCTTCCCACACAGGGAATAACGGCTCTTGCAGAAGCGGGGATCGGGGAGCGCATCCGAATGACAATACCTTTGGAAGAAAGCGGAGAAGAAAAGGAAGAAGCAGTGATGCCGGAGCGCGTCAGCGCCGTCATGCTTCTGGAGCCGATGGAGGATACGGAAGGCTCTGCGGGAGAGAAAAAGGTCACTGTTACCCTGCCTCTGGAATTCGTAGAGACGGCTGTGGCATCAGCATCCGAGGCAGAGCAGGAGTCTGCCCTGCGTCAGGGAGCGATTTACTGGAATCCCGGCGGAAGCCTTCCAGCAGAGCTTTTAGCCAGCGCTTCTGAAGCCTATGAGCAAACAGCGACATTTTCCAACAGCTTAACGGCTGCCACGGTTTCCAACGCCGCAAAGGGCAACGACCGCTCTGACGGACTGAGTCCGGAGCGTCCGGTAAAGAGCCTGGAGACGGCGCTGCTCCGCGCCGATGAGCTGGCCCAGGAGGAGGGGCTTGACCGCTCCGACATTACCATTTATGCCATGAGCCCTATGGAAGTGGAAGACGGTCATATGTATGTGCTGAACGGAGGCGGAGTCCGTATTGCCTCCTGGGACGGCAGGAGCTACTTAAATGACACAATCTTTTACCTGAACGGAGGTCAGCTTACCCTGATGAATGCCAGTCTGGAATCTGGCAGCAGCCAGGCAGATGCTGGGGAGAGCCAGTTAATCCATGTGGACGGAGGCGCGCTGCAGTTTGGCGCAGGCGTGGAGCTGGAGGGCCGGATTGTGATGGACTACCGCCAGACGAAGGAGCGGGCGGAGTGGGAGACAGCCACAGCGTCCGATGCAGCAAAGGCCACAGGCTCCTCCTGGACAGAGACCGGGGCGGGTAACGCAGGCTTTGACATCAATGACTATATTTTAAATACAGAGGAGGATGAGTGGGAGCTGCTGGAGGAAACCAGCAAAGAGAGCAGCTGGAGGGAGCCGATTATTCAGCTGGTTGAAGGTTTTGAGGGCTTCAGTAAAGCGTATCTTCTGGAGATCCGCGGGGAGGAGGATTTAAGTGCGGTGACCCTTGCCTGTACCCTTTACGCGGATGAAGTAAGCAATGAAGAATTTGAAAGCTTCTTCCAGATTAAGGACTTTTCCGGAGGACAGTGGAGCCTTCATTCTACCAGCCGGGAGGCGGCGATGGTGCATGACACTGGCACCGCGGACTTGGAGCGCTTTCTGGCGGAGATGAGAAGCGGTATATCCCCGCTCTCTCTTGAGGATGGAAGCGAAGCAGGCATGGCGGTTGACAGTGAACCGGCGGCTGACACAGACAGCAGCAGTGTAGCTGCTTCGGCGTCCACTCCCGCGGCGATAACGGTCAAGCAGCTTTCTGCGGTTCGCGGGGCAACCGGGCAGGCCACTTACTGGAATCCGGGACCGGAGTTTGTTTACGGGGGAACACTCTATCCGGCGGGAAGCGATATTAACTACGACGGAAGCACGCCGGATACACCAGTACTGACCCTGGGAAGGGCTATGAACCTTGCTGCCTTCCGGGGTGGTTCCATCATTGTGATGCAGACTCTGGAGTTTTCTGGCAGTGGCGATCGTGACCCGGTAAATTATCTGACCACTATGAGCGGCAACAGCATGTCTGCTGGTGCTGGTAATTTTGTTGTGGGCGGGGAAAACGGTTATATTCCCACGCTGAAGGTGTGGGATGTGACAAATGCGCCTGTTTTCCTGCTGAACAGTCCTGGTGGCACTCTTAAGTTGCAGAATATTAAATTCGAGGGTGTAACCAGCAGCAGCGGGCAGGAGATACTGGACAGACCGGCAATCTTGGATGCGCCCGATGGAAGCGGACGGGGCGGACAGAAGCTGATAGTGGGCGATAATGTGACCGCTGAGACCGGATATATTGAGATACTGGCTGAAAATTATCGGACTCATCAGGAGAACACTGACAGTTCCCTGAAGATTCAGGCGGACAGCATCACAAATGTCAATGTACACCTGTTCTATTCGGGCATCAATGATAACTCTTTGTATTGTTATATGGACGTGATTGCCCCCACAGACACACTGCTTTCGCCCAATGCCACAGATGCCCAGAAGCAGGAGATGGGACAGAAGCTGATGGGCTGTTACCATCTGACCAGGCATAATAAAAAGCCTGAACATGGCGGAAGCAGCTTATTTGACTGGACGTTAAGGCAGGATACGTCTGAGGACGGTCAGGTCAGACCTCAGAGGCTGGAGCTGCATGCTCCGGATTGCAGCGCCTATGACGCAGTCTATCTGGATGTGGTTAACGGAAATGATAATAACCGGGGAAATGCTTGTGAGTATCCGGTAAAGACCTGGGCAAAGGCACGGGAAATCTGGGAACGGGAGATGACAAGAAGCGTTCAGGCGAGAACTGCGGCGATGCAGCAGAACCCGAATCTTTCACCAGAGAAGCTGAATGAGAATTATCCCTGTCCGTCAACGATTTACATCTGCAGCACGGTGACGATAGCAGGCAGCGCAGTCTGGACGATGCCGGAGCGTGTTATGGATTGGGACAACACGCCGATTTATCCGGAAATATCGTCCCATCTCATTGAGGGAACGGGAAGCAGGAGGCATACTGATCCCCAGACGCTGATAACAGTAGGAAACGGCAGCAGTCTGACCCTGGAGAACGTGAAGATTCGAAACGCTTCAGATAAAACCGGCAATACCACCATCCGTGTGTCGGGAGGAGCCCTGCTTTTGAGGGGAACCACAACCCTGACCGGAGAGCGGCTGGCAGCGCCCGGTATAGAAGCAAAGGAAGTGACGCGGGGGATTCATGTGGAGGCAGTGTCCGGCTCTTCTGTTACGATGGATACCGGATGGAGCGGAAGCATAGAGAATACTCAGCAGGGAATTGTGGCAACAGGCAGCGGCACCACGGTTACCATGGGCGGCGGAACGATCCGAAGGAACAACTCCTATGACCCTGAA
This sequence comes from uncultured Clostridium sp., assembly GCA_947575275.1. Taxonomy (GTDB): domain Bacteria; phylum Bacillota; class Clostridia; order Lachnospirales; family Lachnospiraceae; genus Brotaphodocola. Next base: position 3,236 of record CANPMS010000007.1, read on the forward strand.
GTTATAGAGAATGCCCAGAAGAAAGGGGGAGGCATTATTGTAAGCGGCGGGGCGGAGTTTACGATGAATGGAGGAAGCATATCGCAAAACAAAGCCTGGGCCTACGGAGGCGGAGTGTACGTGTCAGGCAACGGAAGCAAGTTTACAATGAATGGCGGCTCTTCCGTCTCTGACAACGGGGTCTCTGATAATACAACAGCCGGGGAAACCCTTAAAAAGACAAATGTTGCGGAAAATGCCTACGGTGTGGGAATTTTTGGAGAACAGGACACCACCATCACCATCGGTGAGCAGAATGGCAGCTCTCCGGCAGTGGTCAGCAACAATAAGGGCTATGCAGGCTACGGAATGGGAGTCTGCTCCTACGGTACGCTTTACATTAATTATGCCCAGATTAAAGATAACCGGGGAGACACCACCTTTAACGGCAGTGAGAATAATGGTTCACAAAGCCCTCAGTATGCTGTGTATGGAGTGGGGGTCAGTGTGCTGGAGAACGGACGACTGGTTCTGAGAAAAGCACAGATTATGGGCAACCGGGTACAGAGACCGGACGCAATCCCCGACACCGAGCTTTCATCGTACTATGAGAGAGCATATGGAGCAGGAGTCTATCTTGGGGATTGTCCGAACAGAGACACAGTGGGGATTCAAGACAGTGTTATAACGGATAACAGGAGCGGGCTTACATATACGGACGATAACGGGGAGCCGGGCAGCCTGGGTGGAGGAATCTATCTGGGGGAAAACAGGTGGATGATGCTGAATAATTCCACTATTTCCCGAAACCGCGCTGGGGATGGGGCAGGAATCTACGCCAAAGGAGAGGATGCGTATATTAGTGGGTGCACGATCGAAGAAAATGCGGCAACCTTTTCCCCGGCTGCATCGGAGACTCCTGTACCGGAACATCTGCGCACTGGTGGAGTTAAGATAATAACAGAATACAGAAGTGGAACCGCCGTTTTGGATGACTGCTTTGTCAGCAGTAATAAGGGAGTAGGAGTCTATGGCGGGGTATTGAATTTCCAGATTCATGGAAGCAATGTCCGGACGACGATTTCGGGGAACACAGGAACAGGAGTCGTGAGAGAGTTTGCTGATGATGGTGTTTGTCTTTTTCTATGCAATAACATAGAGGTTTCCCAGAACGGGAACGGCGGGGTTCGGGCAAACAATGGCAAGCTAGGGTTTTTGGACGTGGAGATTAAAGAGAATAGAGGAGAGTACGGAGCAGGGCTCACCATAGAGGGATCAGCACCCTGGACTGCGGTTTACCCAGGAACGGGATCAATGTCAGGGCCACAGGTTTTGCTTAGAAATGTAAGCATAACAAATAATAATGCCATCAAGAATGGCGGAGGAGTTTATATAGATAACGGAACTTCCCATGTTTGTTTTACCAATGTGCGTGTAAATGGGAATACCGCTGCGGGAGATGGCGGGGGAGTTTATATAGGCAGCAGCAGCAGACAAAAGATTTACTGGACCCAAGATAATGGGGGGACTTCCACGCTTCAGGGTAACAGCGCGAAGCGGGGAGGAGGAATCTATCGGGAGAAACTGAATGAGCCTTATGCAGGGGAGAATGCCCATCTGCTTGTCTATGAGATTCCTTCGGGCACCGGAAACACGGCTAAGGAACAAGGGAAGGATTTGTATCTGAGGGAAGGCGGATTGTATCTGCTGGATGGAATCTTTGCAGCCAAGGAGGGTGAGAAATACGGTATTTATCTGGATGTACAAAGCGGAGGAGCCAAAAACCATATTAACTTCAAAAAAATCGGGGATAAACTTGGCAGTATCTGCCTGAATACGGCGGATTCGGCTCTGTCGTGTCTGGCGGCTCCAAATGCGGGCAGCGGGGTAATGGGTAAAATCCATTTGAATGAGAGCAATTTTCAACCGGGAAGCGTGGTGCTTAAGCCGGTGAATCAGACTTCGCTTGGCGTTTATATGGCAGTTCCCGGCCTTGCTTCTGGGACGGTGACCAGCAACTTTCACCTTGGCAACCTCCGCACTGATACATACTCTTTGAAGGATGCAAGCACCGGTCTTGATCTCTTGAGTCCAGGGAAGCTGCCCAGGAGAACCCAGCTTACCAAGGCACAGGATCCCGCTAACAACCAGCTTACCAATGTGATTCTGCAGGGTGAGGGCGTTTACCTGTCCGGAACGGGAGATGACAATCATTCCGGAACCAGTCCGGATCAGCCGGTGAAAACCTTTGAGAAAGCGAAATCGGTTCTCAGGGAGCAAATCAATGGGAAGAGCACAAGTCCGGACGGCTATGCGCCTTATATCTATATCTGCGATACGGTTAATCTGAACGGAAACCAAACGTGGGAGATGGATGGCACGGATACGCTCTATACCGTTACCAATGCAGCTTTTAAAACTTCGGAGCAGCAAGCCAACCCGAATGTGGACGAGGAGGATCTGCAGCCGCAGCTGCGCCGGTATGGGGCGTGTGTGAACAAGCCGATGATTACTGTGGAGAACGGTGCGGTTACGATGAATAAGATTATCATCGATGGAATGGCCCATGCGGTAGGCGGCGCCACGCCCGGGTCAAACCCGGTAATCCAGGTGCTGCAGGGAGGCAGTATGACCCTGACCGGTGAAGCTCAGGTGCGCAATAACAGGGGCACCGGTATCCAGGTTCAGGGAAATGGAAGTCTGACGCTGAATGGAAATCAGGGAGAGACCAATGCCCAGCTGAAGGATATTGACGGCGCCGCAGTGGAGCTGGCAGGAGAATTAGACTCAACTACCCTGGGATGGCTCGGCAGCCTGACGATGAATGGATATTCCGGCATTGTCTCAGAACGGAGGAGGGTAGACCCCGGCTCTGGTCAGCCTGCGAACCGGATTGGGGTGAAGGTAAGCGGGAAGGGCGTAGCTGTCAGGATGAATGGAAACAGTTCCATCAGGGCAGAGGATGCTGCCGTTTTCCATACGGGAGTAAGCTTTCCCTATGTCTTTACCCACGGAAAACACCAGGCTCCAAATTGGGGGGATTCTATCAAGGGTCAGCTGGTGGACAAATTGGAGATGCTGGGAAATTCCAGGATTGAAAACTGCGAAACAGGAGTGTATGTAGCCCAGGACTTTGTAGCTGTTATGATGAATGGGACAATAGATTACACACCTGAAGGTTATGTCACCCATCAGGCCAGCGGCAATGCTTCAGATTCTGCCAAAATCAAGGTTGCAAACACCGGCAGCGATGTGCGCGGGATTTGGTCTGACAGCATTGAAGGCACTATGATTGAGATGCATCATCAGGCTAAAATTTATAGAGAAGACAGCGCAAATCCTTCTGTCAGGGAAGGTCGTGGCATTGTCTATACATTTCCTGAGGAGCATAAAGGGGATCTGGTAGCAGATGCAAATCGTTTTTATAATAACTGGTTAAATATGAAAGACACCTGCATGATTTCGGGTTTTAGTATAGGAATCGATAATCTTGCAATAGATTTAGCAGGCGGCGACCAGGGGTGTGGCCAGATTATCAACAACAGAACAGGAGTAAGGGTGGATCAGCGCTCCCTTGCAGGCACAAATTTCCGCGGAACCAGCTCCTTTATTCCTGGCGGCGGCGTTATCAGCGATAATGATGAGTGGGGAATTCAGGTAATCCACAGCCAGGGAAAACTTGAAGTAGGTAATCAAAGGGCAATCCGGGGCAACGGCTACGGCGGTATACAGCTGGGAGAGCATCCCGCAGGTAAAACCTCAGAGATTATTATCAGGGATAGCGGCTGCATTGAGAACAATGGCGTCAACCGTCCCGCCGGAGGTGGAGGAGGAACCGGGATTGAGACAGTCGGTCTTCCGGGCGGCTCTGCCGGTTCGAGCCTGGCGTGGAGCATCACTCTTCAGGATACTGCGGCGGTCAAGAATAATCATTTAGCTCAAAACCAGAGCCGGTCAGAGATTTACATAAATGCGGAGAGTACGCTGGAGCTGAAGGATACCGCTTCGGTTGTGTCAGATGTATCTATGCAGCATGCAGACGCTTCAGCAATTCATGCTGAGGGTCAGCTTACCATGGCGGGCACAGTGTCCGTGGAAGGAAAAATCCATCTGACGAACCCGGCTTACCCCATTAAACTGACCATGCCGGTATCTGGGGGGAAATCCTACTCCCTGTGGCTTGCGGAGGTCTTTCTGGGTGAAAATGTGGTGGTTCCTGCTCCAACTCTGACGAGCGCTGCGCCGTATCAGACCAATTTTGTTAATGCTCAGGCAGAGGGACTGGCAAGCGGGAAGAGCATTGTGGCCCAGGGGAACAATCTGATGCTGGCAGGAGAGAATAACGTCTATCTGTCAGGAACAGGAGATGATAAGAACAATGGAAGAAGTCCGTCCATGGCGGTACGCACCTTCCACCGGGCAAAAGAATTGCTTACAACAGAGGACTTTACATCCGGAGCCAATATCATCATTGTTCAGCAGGTTACCATTGGAAGCTGGAGGGATGCAGCCGGTGTATTGAAGCCGGATAATGACTGGTCCTTTGGCGCCAACGGAACAGTGCAAAATAACAAAAACGAAACCTGGGCACCCCTTGTGCAGCGTTATGACGGATATAAAGGGACCATGATTGGCGTACAGTCGGGGGACAATGTAACGTTTAAAAATATTGTGATTGACGGTAATAAAGCAAATGTGGCAGATTCTGATTCCGAAATGATAAGCATTTCCGGCGGCGGAAAGGCAGTGCTGGGAACGGGAGCCGTGGTACAGAACGGAAAACGCACTTCCGGTGACATTGCCGCGTCCAAAACGGCGGGAATCCTGGTAAGTGGGGGAACCTTGGAGATGAACGGCGGAACCATCCTTGGGATGGAGCTGGAGGTGACAGGGGGAGCTGCGTCCGCTCCAATGGCAAGCGCATTATACTGCAATAATCCTGCAGGCAGCGCTTCAGGGCAGGTGTTGTTTAAGACAGGCGAGATTCGTGAGAATCAGGTAAGCTTACAGTCCGGATCCGGGGCGGCGGTAGTCGTTGCAGGAAAAGGCCAGTTGGATATGACTGGAGGAACTATTAAACAAAATACTACTACGTTTACAGACAATGGGAGTGCTGAAAATTACGGCGGCGCACTGGTGGTCAATGATGCTTTTGCGGACATAGGCTATGGAGTTATCCAGAATAATACGGGAGGAAAGGCGGGCGCAATCTATTACCGCTCTTCCCTGACGGAGGATACCGGTTTTATCAGACTGTCTGGCGGCAGCATCAGCGGAAATACCGGCACAGACAATGCTTACGGGATTTATGTGGGCGGCAGGAACTTTTATCTGGAGGGTTCAGCCTGCGATATTCAGGATGTAATTTACCTGTCTGACTCCCGCTCTCCGGTGATTGTCAGCGGCGATATGTATGATACGGCTCTCAGTTATAAGCTGTTGCTGAATCATGGGTCAGAACCGAATCAGTATCATAAAGGAAGCGTGGTGGTGGAGCCGGACGGCAAAAGGGTCACGGATGTGGCAGGAAGCTTAGCTTATTTTAAACTGGTATCCAGCGCTTATACGATTGACCAGGGACGATCCAGTGATATTGCCGGGCAGCACGCAAATGTTTCTGAGGATCGTTGTCTGGTTCTGACCAAATCAGTATTTATCAATGGTCAGGCGGGAGATGATGCCAATAGCGGACTTACTCCGTCGGCAGCGGTGAAGACCTTTGCCAGGGCAAAAGAGATCGGTGAGCAAGTTGACGGAGGACAGCCGGGCTACTATGTAATCTACGTTTGCGGAGCGGTTGCCAATACGACCGCGGAAACCTGGGAGCTTCCAAATACGGCATACATGTGCCGCTATACAGGCTTTGACGTGTATGATCCCAACGGTGCCGGCGCTACAACTGAAAGGTATAACGCCTATCACGGAACGCTGATTCAGCCGGAGGCCAATCTTACGATACAGAATATGGCAGTGTCTGGGCGGCGGATCTTTGATTCTCCTCTCTGCAACGGAGACAGTTTAATTGCTGTTAAGGAGAATGTGGAGGTGGTGCTGGAGCCAGGAGCGATTCTGGGACTGAACAACAACACAGGCAGTTACATGGATTTGGAATCAGAACAGTATGTGCCTCTTTCCGGTGAGGGTGGAGCTGTCCGCATTGCTGCGGGAGGAATACTCCGTATGAACGGCGGAAGAATCACGGAAACCGATGCTGCAATAGGAGCCTCAATCTTTGTGGAGGCAAGCGGGACGAACGATGCCGGAAACGGACATTTGTACCTGAATAACAGTCCTGCCATCGACGGATGGGTTTATCTGGATGGAACCGGCACAGCCACGGCTGCCTATGTGGAGCCGCAGACCGGGTACGCACCGGCAGCAGCGCTTCAGATTTCCCTGAAAAATGATTACAACGGGCGTACCTGTGTGAAGTACCCTGATGGTATCACAGTGGGGGCAGCAGAGATGGAGCATTTTGTCTTTGAGGATTCCATTGTGGGATTGTATGAGATTATCAGCAACGGCAGCAGAATTGAGCTACAGCAGAGGAATGCCATCTATCTGGACGGTATAAACGGAAATGACACCTACAACGGCCAGACTCCTGAAACGGCGGTTAAGAGCCTGAAGGGAGTATATCAGCGCATCCAGGCATTACAGCAGGCAAACCCGAATAGTAATGCTGCAGGAACTGTGGTCTATGTGGTTGATACGGTGAGTATTCCAGTGTCTAAGCGCACGGTGCTCCGCAATGTGAGGAAGAGGGATGAAATTACCGATAAATCTTATTATGAAGGGGTATACCAGGAGTACGATAATACCAGCACCCTGACTTCGACGATTGAAGTAAGAGGGCAGGTGTACTTTAAGCGCTATTCCCAGCCGAGGGACTACAATGGCGGAAACAACACTTACAGCGGGTACAACAAGTCCACACTGCTGAATGAACTGTTTAACGTGGGTTCAGGCTCTACTCTGGAGCTTTGGGGGATGTACCTTGACGGTCATTCTCAGGAGACCGTCAGCACAAATCCCCTGTATGATGCAAAGGCAGTGGAAGCTCAGGCGCCGCTGGTGTCTGCAGAGGGTGAACTGATCTGTGGGTCTATGGGCGAGAAAGGTGAGCTTACTTCTACCCCGATGACATTTGCCAACAATGTGAATATCAGGGATAAGAGCACAGAGGGGGGCGTCAGCATCGGTCAGCTCAATGGGGCAGCTCTCTACGCGGGTTCTGCTGCAGGCATCGAGCTTTTTGAAGGAGCCGGTAATCTGGATGGAAAATGCAGCCTGAACGGTGTGGAATTCCGGAATTTGAAGCTGGGAGAGAATGTGACTGCAGGCGCAACGGATATTTATTACTTTGGAAGGGAGCTTCACGTTAAGAACCAGACCACGTTTGGAGGAAGCGTATTTTTGGAGGGCTGGGGAAACACTACAAATGATGCGGCCCGCAGAAGCAGCAGGTTTATAACAGTGGATCTGTATGGAACACCGGTGACGGAAACGTTTGATGTGCTGATCCGTGACCCATACAACCGGCGCAAGGTGGTGGAGTATCCTGCCAGCAATCCATCAGGACCGGCAGATACGCAGATAAAAAGCTATCGGATGGGTGAGGGTACAAGAGAGTACTACCATCTGGTAAAGAACGACACAGAGAAGCATGTGCTGGAGCTGGCAATTTCACAGCAGCTATACATTGACGGTGTAAATGGGGATGATACTGCCTCAGGACTTACTCCCGATTCTCCGATCAGGACTTTAAAGCGTGCGTATCAGCTTTTGAACAGAAATGCGGCAAGCACCATCTTTGTGGTAAATACGGTTACAATCGACAGTGATATGACTTTGGACAGAAACGCATACAGCAGCGGAGCCGGTGAAACGGTCCGATTGCTCGACGCTCCAACAGTCAGGCTGACACGGTATATTCAGCCCGACTTTGCCCGTAATAATCAGAACCAGGCACAGGCGCAGGGCTATACAAAAGGCGACTTTAAAGGAAAGCTGATTGAGGTTGCAGATGGAAATACCCTGAGCCTTGGAGAAGGAATGATTGTAGACGGACACAGCCGGCAGTGGATTGATGAGTCTTTGCCGGAGGAGCTTCGGGTATCACGGGCAGGTGAGGCAGAAGCGCCATTGATTTTTGTGCAGAGCGGAGGAATGCTGGAATTGCTGGAAGGCTCAGAGCTTCGGTACAACAATAATACCTTTGATAGTACGGCTGCGCAGCCAGGTGCGGCAGGAAGCGAAGGAGGAGCGGTTTACAACAGAGGAGCCGTGACGGTAAGCGGAGCAGTGTTTACAGAAAACCAGGCAATGAAGGGAGAGGCGGCCTACCAGGAAGGAATCTTCACAATCCAGAGCGGAGTGAGGGGATTGGAGGGGCAGGGCTTCTATCTGGCATCCACAGAGACCGGAGGCGTATGGACTGACCACGCACTCCGTCTGGGAGAAAAGATGCCGGACGCTCCCATGATGACGCTGAAGCTGGAGATGGATCATGCGGAACCTGGCAGAGAGGTAATCCGCTTTACAGATGCAGGCGCATATCCCACAGGGGCCGATGCAGAGCATAAATATTTCATCCTGGGAGATACAGTGCCAATGGGGCTGTTCCTGGTGGAGTCTGAGAACGACGGTTCAGTGCTGGAGCTGCAGGATTGGAAGATCCTGAAGGTGGAAGTGCCACAGGACATCTATCTGGCGATGGTACATACGACAGATAACCTGGAACTCGGTACGATTGTGGGTGATGGGGAAGATATGTTTGGCTCGCCGGAGTATGAAATTAGGAATACAGGCAGCTATGACGTGAAGATATTCATAAGTGGCATGGACAGCGATGCCAGTGTGACCTCAGGTATCAATCTGAAGAGTACGGCGGCAGAGGTCCTAGGAGAGGACGATCTGTATCTGGCAGTCGAAGGAGCGGATACGGACGCCGGCAATGGTCTGACGTTTGGTGAAACGGCGCTGCTGACCCAGGGAATGACCGCCTTTGAGATGGGAAGACTGACCTCGGGAAGTGCAGGACATTTCCGGTTTATCGGAGCAGCAGGAGAGGATTTTGTAAACAAGTACAGAGATTTTAGATTCCCTGTGAGAGGAACAGGGCAGGAGGCAAAGCAGTACATGGACGGAAGCGGAGCTGGAGCCGTGGGTTCTAAAGAGAAATATCTGCTGAAGTACAAGGTGGAGCTTGATCCGGGAAGAAGATAAGAAAAAGAACAGACAGTGTGAAAGGAAAAATCCGTTTCACACTGTCTGTTTTACATTGTGCCCTTACTTCTAAGCTCCCCTCACGTCCAGATTCTTCTGTGCGGTGGCAAGCATCAGTTTGATGCGGTTTAGCTGGTTTACCTCACTGGCGCCGGGGTCGTAGTCCACAGCAATGATGTTGGCATCCTGATGAGCGTGGCGCAGTTCTTTGATAACGCCCTTGCCAACGATGTGGTTTGGCAGACATCCAAAGGGCTGGGTACATACAATGTTTTTGACGCCGCTGTGAATCAGCTCCAGCATCTCTCCGGTTAAAAACCAGCCTTCTCCTGTCTGATTCCCTAAGGAGACATATTCTTTTGCCATATCTGCCAGCTCCCAGATGCGGGACGGGGGCGTAAAGTGGCGGCTGGCAGCAAGCTCCTTCCTCGCCACTTTTCGGAAGTATTCTAAAAGGGAAATTCCCAGGTTGCAGAGGCGTGCGGCGGACCGCTTTCCGCCCAGATGCTCTGCCTTGAAGTTGCTGTTGTAGAAGCAGTAGAGCAGGAAGTCCATTAAATCAGGCATCACTGCCTCCGCGCCTTCTGCCTCCAAAAGCTCTACAATATGGTTGTTTGCCAGAGGGGAGAACTTGACAAGGATTTCTCCCACAATTCCTACCTTCGGTTTCTGTTCTCCAGTTCTTGGAAGGCGGTCAAAATCCCGCACGATTCCGCGAATATTGCGTCCGAATTCTATCATATTGGCGGATCTTTTCGACAGGGAAGCGATACAGCGCGCTTTCCACTTTGCGTGCAGCGCGTTTGCTGACCCCGCCTCCCTCTCATAGGGGCGTGTCGCATAGAGAACACGCATAAACACGTCTCCATAGACAATCGCCTGCATCGCCTTTGTGATCAGACCCGGAGTGAAGGTGAAGCCCGGGTTGGTCTCCATACCGTTGGCGTTGACGGATACAACGGGCACCTGCGGCATTCCTGCCTTTTCCAGAGCCCGGCGGATAAAGCCGATGTAGTTGGAAGCACGGCAGCCGCCGCCGGTCTGGCTCATCAGCACAGCAGTGCGGTTTAAGTCGTACTTACCGGAGAGAAGCGCTTCCATAACCTGACCGATAACAATCAGAGACGGGTAGCAGGCGTCGTTATTGACGTACTTAAGTCCCATGTCAATGGCGGAGCGATTGTCGTTTTGGAGCACCTCAAGCTTGTAACCAAAAGCGCGGATTGCCGGTTCCAGTAAATCAAAGTGAATCGGAGACATCTGCGGACAGAGAAGCGTATAGTCTTTTTTCATCTCCTTGGTAAATATAACCCGGTTGTAAGCGCTGGAAACCACCTGATGTTCCGTGTTCTTCTGCTGGCGCACCTTAAGCGCTGCAATCAGGGAGCGGATACGGATGCGCGCGGCCCCCAGGTTATTTACCTCATCGATCTTCAGCGTCGTGTAGATCTTTCCAGAGCCGGTGAGAATGTCATGCACCTGATCTGTGGTGACTGCGTCCAGACCGCAGCCAAAGGAATTAAGCTGGATCAGATCCAGAAAGCTTTTGTTCTTCACATAGGAAGCCGCCTTGTAAAGCCTGGAGTGGTACATCCACTGGTCTGTGACAATAAGAGGGCGTTCCGGATCCGCCAGATGGCTGACGGAATCCTCCGTGAGAACCGCAAGACCGTAGGAGGTAATCAGCTCCGGGATTCCGTGATGAATTTCCGGGTCTACATGGTAGGGACGTCCTGCCAGCACAATGCCGTGACGGTGGTTTTCCTGAAGCCATGCGACGGTTTCCTCGCCCTTCTTCTCCATGTCCCGGCGGACAGCCAGAAGCTCCTGCCAGCCGGCATGAGCTGCATCCAGGATCTCTGTGGCGGGGATGTTGTACTCCCTGCCAAATTCCACTACCAGCCGCTTTGTCAGCACATCCTCGTTGGTAAATGCCAGGAAGGGACTGAAAAAGTGAACGTTAAACTCAGACAGTTCCTCCACGTTATTTTTGATGTTTTCCGCGTAGGAGGTCACCATGGGGCAGTTGTAGTGATTGCCCGCCTCCGGCGTCTCATTTCGCTCATAGGGGATACAGGGATAGAAAATATCCCGGACTCCCTGTTTGATCAGCCAGCTGATATGACCGTGAACCAGCTTTGCCGGGTAGCACTCCGACTCGCTGGGGATGGATTCGATACCCAGCTCGTAGATGCGTTTTGTGGAGTGGGGCGATAAAACAACCCTAAAGCCCAGCTTTTGGAAGAACACCGCCCAGAAGGGGAAGTTCTCGTACAGGTTCAGCACCCGCGGGATACCCACCGTTCCACGGGATGCTAAATCCGGTGTCAGGGGTTCGTAGCCGAAGGTGCGCCGATACTTGTAGTCAAAGAGGTTGGGAACCTCCTGTTTGACTTTGTCCTTGCCCAGTCCGTGCTCGCAGCGGTTTCCGCTGATAAACCGGCGTCCGCCGCTAAAGCTGTTGACGGTCAGTACGCAGTGGTTGGTACAGCCTTTGCAGCGTGTCATAGAGGTATCGTACTGCAGCGAGAGGATCTTATCCAGCGGAAGCATGGAGGTATCCCGGCAGTGGCTGCAGCGTTCTCTGGCAATCAGCGCCGCTCCGAATGCGCCCATGATTCCGGCGATGTCGGGACGCACAGCCTCACAGCCGGATATAACCTCGAAGCTTCTGAGAACCGCATCGTTATAAAAGGTGCCCCCCTGAACCACCACATGGGAGCCCAGGTCAGAGGAGCTTGTGATCTTAATTACCTTAAACAGGGCGTTCTTAATGACCGAGTAGGCAAGCCCGGCAGAAATATCCGCCACGGTAGCGCCCTCCTTCTGCGCCTGTTTTACATTGGAGTTCATGAAGACGGTGCAGCGGGAGCCCAGATCGGTGGGATTCGCCGCGAACAGCGCTTCTTTTGCAAAGTCCTTTACGTTGTAATTCAGGGATTTGGCAAAGGTTTCAATAAAGGAGCCGCAGCCGGAGGAGCATGCCTCGTTGAGCTGTACACTGTCCACCGTGCCGTCTTTGATTTTAATGCACTTCATATCCTGTCCGCCGATGTCCAGAATACAGTCTACCTGTGGATCGAAGAAGGATGCGGCGTAGTAGTGGGATACGGTCTCCACCTCGCCTTCATCCAGCATCAGCGCTGACTGTAAAAGCGCCTCACCGTAGCCGGTAGAGCAGGACCAGGCAATATGTGCCGTGTCGGGAAGCTGCTCTTTAATCTCGCTGATGGCGCGGATTGCAGTGGCGATGGTGTTTCCGTTATTGTTGTCATAGAAGTGGTACAAAAGGCTTCCATCCTCGCTTACCAGAGCCACCTTTGTGGTGGTAGAACCGGCATCGATACCGAGATAGCAGTTGCCGCTATAAGTGGACAGATCTCCCTTTTTTACTTCATGGAGCGTGTGGCGTTTCTGAAACGCGTCGTAGTCCTCCTGAGAGGAGAACAGAGGCTCCATCCGCTTGACCTCAAACTCCAGTCTGATTCCAGAGGAAAGTCTGTCAATCAGCTCTTTCAGGGATACAGATGTATTCCTGTCTGCATTCATGGCTGCTCCCACGGCAGCGAAAAGATGGGAGTGCTCCGGCGCAACGATATGGTCGCTGTCCAAGTTCAGCGTTCTGATAAATGCCCGCCTAAGCTCCGGTAAGAAGTGAAGCGGACCGCCGAGAAACGCCACCGTGCCTCGGATAGGCTTTCCGCAGGCAAGACCGCTGATGGTCTGGTTCACCACCGCCTGAAAAATGGAAGCGGATAAATCTTCACGGGTTGCCCCCTCGTTGATTAGCGGCTGAATATCCGATTTGGCAAATACGCCGCAGCGCGCTGCGATGGGATAAATCATCTGATAGTTTTTTGCGTACTCGTTAAGACCGGAGGCATCTGTCTGCAAAAGCGCTGCCATCTGGTCGATAAAAGAGCCGGTGCCTCCTGCGCAGATACCGTTCATGCGCTGATCTACACCGCCGGTGAAATAGATAATCTTGGCGTCCTCCCCGCCCAGCTCGATCGCCACATCCGTCTGAGGAGCGAAATCCTTTAAGGCTGCTGCCACAGCCACAACCTCCTGTGTGAAGGGGATGGAAAGATGGGTGGAAAGAGTCAGACCGCCGGAGCCGGTGATGCTGGGACAGACGAAAATCTCGCCCAGCTTATCTTTTGCTCTTGTAAGCAAACGTGCGAGCGTCTCCTGAATATTGGCATAATGGCGCTCGTAATCTGTAAACAACATGCAGCTTTCGGCATCCAGCACGGCAACTTTTACTGTGGTGGAACCGATGTCGATTCCCAGTGTGTAATAAGTATTATGTAAGTTCATGTATGCGGGTATCACCCTGCCTCCTTATCTAAAGCATATCGTGTTTAAGTTTAACATAAAACAGGAATCATTACAATTTGCAGAGCCGTAAAAAAATAGTTAAGAATTGAATGGAGCGGCAGGAGAAACGTTTGACAAACAGGCAGGCAGAAATTATAATAAAAAAGCTAAATAAAATGTAAAATAAGGAAGACGGACATGATTCGTATTTTTAAGACAGAAGAGGGTGTAATCCATCAGGTGGATGAGGCTGAGACCGGCTGCTGGATTGCACTGACGAACCCCACTGCCACGGAGATTTTGGAGGTGGCGGAGCAGTATGACATTGACCCGGACCATGTAAAGGCGCCTCTGGATGAAGAGGAACGCTCCCGTATCGAGACGGAGGAGAACTACAACCTGATCCTGGTGGATATTCCTATGATTGAGGAGCGCAACGAGAAGGACTGGTATGTGACGATTCCTATGGGTATTATTATGACAGATGATGTTATCGTTACCGTATGCCTGGAGGACACTCCGGTGCTTACTGCATTTATGGATGGTCGTGTGAGGGATTTTTATACTTATATGAAAACACGGTTTATCCTGCAGATTCTGTATAAGAATGCGTCTCTGTATCTGCAATATCTCCGTATTATTGATAAAAAGAGTGAGGTTGTGGAGAAAGAGCTTCACAAATCCCAGAGGAATCAGGAGCTGATTGAGCTTCTGGAGCTGGAGAAGAGCCTTGTATATTTTACCACGTCCCTCCGCTCCAATGAGGTGGTGCTGGAGAAACTCTTAAAAAGTGAGAAGATTAAGAAGTATCCGGAGGATACGGATCTTCTGGAAGACGTTATTATTGAGAATAAGCAGGCAATCGAGATGGCGAATATTTACAGCGGCATTTTAAGTGGAACGATGGACGCGTTTGCCTCCGTGATCTCCAACAATCTGAATATTGTTATGAAGTTCCTTGCTACCATCACGATCGTTATGTCGATTCCCACAATGGTTGCAAGCTTCTACGGAATGAATGTGAACCATATGGGGATGCCGTTTGCAGACAGTCCTTATGGGTTCTGGATTGTGCTGGCGTTTGCGGCGGCGCTGTCTGGTGTGGTTGCATGGATTTTCTCCAAAAAAAATCTGTTCTGAGAAAGGAAGTAGTATGGGCTTTTTCAACGAATTAGAGCGTAAGTATCAGAAGTTTGCCATTCGGAATCTGATGTATTACATTTTGTTTTTCTATGCGGCGGGGCTGATAATATGGCTGGTAAATCCGATGATTTATTCCACATATCTGAGCCTGGATGCGGGAAAGATTTTACAGGGGCAGATTTGGCGTTTGGTCACATTCCTGATCTTTCCCCCTGCATTTGGAAACTGGAAGTTTACCCAGCTCTTATTTGGCGTGATTGCATTGTTTATGTACAACAGCCTTGGGCAGACTCTGGAAAATATCTGGGGTTCATTCCGCTTTAATGTATTCTTCTTTATGGGAGTTGTGGCGCAGATAGCTGCATCGTTTATCGGATATTTTGTATTCGGCCAAACCTGGCTCCTCACTACAGGCTACCTGAATTCAGCAATTTTTCTGGCATTTGCCCTGTATTATCCTGATGCCTCGTTCCTTTTGTTTTTTGTGCTGCCCATCAAGGCAAAGTGGCTGGCGGTGGCAGAATGTGTGGTATACCTGTATGATTTCTTAAAGGGCGATGTCAGCACCCGTGTACAGCTGATTATTTCCCTGATTACCATTATTATGTTTTTTGCGCTGACTCGTAACTACAAAAGATACGCACCAAAGGAGATTAAGCGAAAGCAGGAGTTTAAAAGAAGAGTTAAGATCATTCCCCAGGGTAAGACCATGCACCGCTGTGCAGTCTGCGGCCGGACGGAGCTGGATGGTGAGAATCTGGAGTTTCGCTATTGCTCCAAGTGCGAGGGCAACTACGAGTACTGTCAGGATCACCTCTACACCCATCAGCATGTGACGAAACACTGATACAAGGGAGGCAGACGATATTATAGTTAAGGAGAGCCGTTAATGAAAAAGACAAAAATTATCTGCACCATGGGACCGAATACAAACGATAGAATCCTTATGAGGGAACTGGCGTTAAACGGGATGGATATTGCTCGTTTCAACTTTTCCCACGGGGATTATGAGGAGCAGAAGAAACGTCTGGATATGTTGAAAGATATTCGGGAGGAGCTGGGTCTTCCGATAGCAGCGCTTCTTGATACGAAGGGACCGGAAATCCGCACAGGACTTTTGAAGGATGACAAAAAGGTGACCTTGACGGAGGGACAGGTTTATATTCTGACCACCCGGGAAATTTTGGGGGATGATACGGCCACTCATATTAATTACAGCGGTTTAAACCATGATGTTGTGGCAGGAAATACGATTTTAATTGATGATGGGCTGATTGAGCTTTGCGTGGAGGAAGTAAATGGAACGGACATTGTCTGCCGTGTAATAAACGGCGGTGAATTGGGTGCGCGCAAAGGCGTCAATATCCCGAATGTGAAGATTAAGCTTCCGGCGTTGACGGAGAAAGATAAGGCGGATATCCGCTTCGGCATCGAGCAGGGTTTTGACTTTATAGCGGCTTCTTTTGTCCGCACTGCTGATGCAGTCCGGGAAATCAGAAACATTTTAGATGAGGCAGGCTCCGGGATTCAGATTATTGCGAAAATTGAGAATGCGGAGGGTATAGAGAATCTGGATGAGATTATTGAGGTCAGTGACGGCATTATGATAGCTCGGGGTGATATGGGGGTTGAGATTCCGCCGCAGCAGGTGCCTCATATTCAAAAGACTATTATCAGGAAGTGTAATCTGGCCTGTAAGCCGGTTATCACTGCAACGCAGATGCTGGATTCGATGATCCGGAACCCGAGACCCACCCGTGCGGAGGTGACCGATGTGGCAAATGCGGTGTATGATGGAACGGACGTGGTGATGCTGTCCGGTGAGACTGCCATGGGCAAGTATCCGGTGGAGGCGTTGAAAATGATGGCACAGATCTGTGAGGCATCTGAGCAGTTTCTGGACTACGGCGCATACCGCCAGAGAAAAGTGTCTGCAAAAAATCAAAAAAATATTTCAAACGCGGTGTGTTATTCTTCCGTGTCTACGGCTCATGACTTAAATGCGAAGGTGATTATCGCGCCGTCCATCAGTGGATTTACCACGCGCCTTCTCTCCAAATGGAGACCAGGTGTCCAGATTATCGGACTGTCGCCCAGTGCAACGGCTGTACGCCAGATGCAGATTTACTGGGGTGTTAAACCGTTTCAGGCAAAGCGTGCGGAGTCCACGGATCTGTTGATTGAGTCGTCGCTGGATCTTTTGAAGGCTCAGAAGATGATTGAGGACGGGGATGTGGTTGTGGTAACTGCAGGTGTGGTGACGAGGGCGAACCGCCACGAGCCAGCCACACATACAAATATTATGCGTGTGATTGCAGTGGATTAACAAAGGAGAGAACGAAAGTGAAGAAAAGACCATTTGTCACAAAGGTACAGTTAGAGGAAATTGTAAAACAGTATGCGACTCCCTTTCATCTCTATGATGAGAAGGCAATCCTGGAAAATGCGAGAGCTTTGAAGGAGGCGTTTTCCTGGAATAAGGGATATAAGGAATATTTTGCGGTGAAGGCTACGCCGAACCCTTATATTCTTCAGCTGCTGAAGAGCTGCGGCTGCGGCACAGACTGCTCTTCTGCAACGGAGCTGTTGATGTCGGAAGCGGTGGGGCTGAAAGGAGATGAGATTATGTTCTCCTCCAACGATACGCCGCTTTCAGAATTTAAGCTTGCAAACGATTTAGGTGCAATCATTAACCTGGATGACATCACCCACATTGACTGCCTGGAGCAGGCATTGGGCTATATTCCGAAAACCATTAGCTGCCGATATAATCCCGGCGGGCTGTTTAAAATCAGTAATGGGATTATGGATAATCCCGGAGATGCCAAGTATGGCATGACCACGGAGCAGATTTTTGAGGCTTACCGGATTTTAAAGGCCAAGGGAGCAGGGGAGTTTGGAATCCATGCGTTCCTTGCCAGCAACACGGTGACAAATGACTATTATCCGGTGCTTGCGAAAGTGCTTTTTGAGCTGGCTGTGAAGCTGGAAAGGGAGACAGGAGCTCACATTCAATTTATCAATTTGTCCGGTGGTATCGGAATCCCCTACCGCCCGGATGAGACACCCAATGATATTCGTGTGATTGGAGAGGGTGTGCGAAAGGTCTATGAGGAGGTTTTGGTTCCTGCGGGTATGGGTGATGTGGCAATCTATACGGAGCTGGGGCGTTTTATGCTGGGACCCTATGGCTGTCTGGTGACAAGGGCAATCCATGAGAAACATACCCACAAGGAGTATATTGGTGTGGATGCCTGCGCTGTGAACCTGATGCGCCCTGCAATGTACGGCGCGTACCATCATATTACCGTGTCAGGCAAGGAGGATGCGCCCTGCGACCACAGATATGATATTGTGGGCTCTCTTTGTGAGAATAATGACAAGTTTGCTATTGACCGAATGCTGCCGGAGATTGAGAAGGGTGATTTGCTGGTAATCCATGATACGGGGGCCCACGGTTTTGCTATGGGATACAACTACAACGGGAAACTGCGTTCGGCGGAGCTGCTTCTTAAGGCGGATGGAAGTGTTCAGATGATTCGTCGGGCGGAGACTGCTCAAGATTATTTTGCGACCCTGGACGTATGCCCGATGATGGAGAAGTATTTAAAGAAATAACAGAAAAGCCTGCTGGAAGCGCCGGTATCGGCTGCACCATGCAGGCTTTCGTCTATCTATGAGACTGTTACACATTAAACCGGAACAGGATTACATCTCCGTCTTTGACCACATAATCCTTTCCCTCCAGGCCCACCAGCCCTTTTTCTTTTGCTTTGGCATAGGTGCCGCAGTCCAGGAGATCCTGATAGTTGACCACTTCTGCGCGTATAAAGCCGCGCTCGAAATCGGAGTGGATTTTTCCGGCTGCCTGAGGCGCTTTTGTACCAACTCTGATAGTCCAGGCCCGGGTCTCATCCTCGCCGGAGGTCAGATAGCTGATAAGACCCAGGAGGCGGTAGCTGGCGGCAATCAGCTTGTCCAGACCGGATTCAGAAAGGCCGAGAGCCTCCAGGTATTCCAGCTTTTCATTATCGTCCAGCTCAGCGAGCTCCTGTTCAATTTGGGCACTGATGACAAACACCTCAGAGCGGCTTTCCGCTGCAAAGGCGCGAACTGCCGCCACGTGTGGATTGGAGGCGCCGTCATCGGTTAAATCATCCTCTCCCACGTTGGCAGCGAAAATAACGGGCTTGCATGTCAGAAGATTTAAGGAGTTTACGAACGCCATCACGTCCTCATCCTCATTTTCGTAGGCGCAGGCCAGTCTGCCGTCCTCAAGAAGCAATTTCAGCTCTTTTAAGATTTCTACCTCCTTAGCCAGTGACTTGTCATTAAGGGCTGATTTGGACGTTTTTGCAATCCGGCGTTCCAGAATTTCAATATCGGAGAAAACCAGCTCCAGATTGATTGTCTCTATATCGCGCAGCGGCTCCACGCTTCCCTCCACATGGATCACATTGGGATCCTCAAAGCAGCGCACCACATGAACGATAGCGTCTACCTCGCGGATATTGGCAAGGAACTGGTTGCCAAGTCCTTCACCCTTTGACGCTCCCTTTACCAGACCGGCAATATCCACAAACTCAATTACCGCGGGCGTCACCTTTTTGGAGCGATACAAATCGCCCAGAAGCTTTAAGCGTTTGTCCGGCACCGCGACCACCCCCACATTGGGGTCAATGGTGCAGAACGGATAGTTGGCAGATTCCGCTCCTGCTTTGGTAAGTGAATTGAAAAGTGTGCTCTTGCCGACGTTCGGCAGCCCTACAATACCTAATTTCATAATGTGTCCCTTTCTCAAATATTTGAAAGTATGAAAAACTACTTGATTTTCATGCGGATTAATTGTAGCATAGAATCCATATAAAGAAAAGAACAATTTTATGTCGAACACCCGCGAAATAAGTCGTCCGATTATGTTTGATTTTCGGATATATTGGGGGTAAAATAAAGAAAAACATCGAAAGGGGACTATATGATGGAGGGGGCGGATATCCGTTTTGTACATCTTGGAATTATAATTGAGCATCTGCAAAATGGGATCTCGGTCTTTGGATTTCGCATTGCCTATTATGGAATGATTATCGGATTGGGAATGCTGGCAGGAATTTGGCTTGCCCAGTCGGATGCGAAGCGCAGGGGTCAGAATCCGGATGACTATCTGGATTTTGCTCTGTATGCAATCGTGTTTTCCATTATAGGCGCCAGGCTTTATTATGTAATTTTTGCATGGGATAATTATAAGGATGACCTGCTTCAGGTTTTCAATATCCGTGCAGGCGGTCTTGCTATTTATGGAGGCGTGATTGCAGCAGTCCTTACGCTTGTTGTGTTCACCCGTGTGAGGAAACGTTCCTTTTTCTCTATGGCAGACAGTTGTGTGCTGGGACTTGTGACCGGTCAGATTATTGGGCGTTGGGGCAATTTTTTTAATTGTGAGGCATTCGGAGGATATACGGACAGCCTTTTTGCCATGCGGATCAAGCGTTCCCTTGTAAATGAAGCAATGATAAACGGCGATGTCCTGAATCATTTAATTGTGGAAAATGGTGTTGCTTTTATCCAGGTACATCCAACATTTTTATATGAGTCTTTATGGAATCTGGGACTCTTAATATTTATGCTTTGGTATCGGAACCGTAAAAAATTTGACGGTGAGATGTTATGGATTTACCTGTTTGGATACGGCGCAGGCAGATTCTGGATTGAAGGTCTGCGTACAGACCAGTTGATTTTATTCACAACAGGCTTCCCGGTTTCTCAGGTACTGTCATTGGCGCTGGCATTCATTGCAGCAGCGGTTCTGTTAGTCCATTATAAACCATTCGGAAGGAGGCAAAAGGAGAAAACTGATTATGGCAACTTCTAAAGAAGAATTGGTACAAAAGATTGAATGTGCAAGACAGAATTTGAACAGAAGCATCGAAAGGGGTGAAAATTATGACTCCATTTATAAAAATAGTGTGGAGCTAGATCAACTATTGGAGCTATATATTGTGTCAGGATTTTAAGATATGTATACATCTTGGAGGCAGCTGCAAAACCCTTGTAGTTGCTTCTTTTTTGTGTATTTTTTTAAGAAAAAACCCCTTGATATTTTCTGGTGAATGTACTAAAATTAACCTACAAGTGGTACGAAGTGGAACAAAGTGGTGGAAGATGGCGTACAAGTGGAACGTTGGGGTAACGGGTGATTCAAATGTTCATGGGTGAGTATAATCATACGGTAGATGCGAAGGGCAGATTGATTGTTCCTTCCAGATTCAGAGAGCAGCTGGGAGATGAATTCGTGGTGACGAAAGGATTAGACGGCTGTTTATTTGTCTACGAGAATACCGAATGGAAAGCTCTGGAAGAAAAACTCCATACCCTGCCTCTTACCAATGCAAACGCCCGGAAATTTTCACGTTTTTTTCTGGCTGGAGCGACTACTTGTGAAGTGGACAAGCAGGGACGGATTCTTTTGCCCGCCATTTTAAGGGAATTTGCCAGGATTGACAAAGACGCGGTGCTGGTCGGAGTAGGAAGCCGGATTGAAATCTGGAGCAAGCAGAACTGGACACAGTCCAATACCTACGATGATATGGAAGAAATCGCGGAGAATATGGAGGGTCTTGGAATTTAAGATGACATTTGAGCATAAATCCGTTTTACTTCAAAAAACCATAGAAAGTCTGGCAATTAAGCCGGATGGAATCTATGTGGACGGAACGCTGGGAGGCGGCGGGCATGCCTTTGAGGTGTGCAGGCGCTTGAGTGACAAAGGAAGGCTTGTAGGGATTGATCAGGATGCGGATGCCATAAATGCTGCATCGGAGCGGCTTGCGGAGTTTGGCAAAAAGGTCACCATCGTCCGCAGTAATTACGAAAGCATAAAAGAGGTTTTGGCATCTCTGAAAATCAAAACAGTCGATGGAATTTATCTTGATTTGGGAGTTTCCTCCTACCAGCTTGATACGCCACAGAGAGGATTTACTTACCGTGAGGATGCACCGCTTGATATGCGGATGGATCAGAGGGAAAATCGGACAGCGGCGGATATTGTAAATACATACAGTGAAGCTGAGCTGTACCGGATTATCCGGGATTACGGGGAAGATAAATTTGCGAAGAACATTGCAAAACACATTGTGAGGCGAAGACAGGAGAAGTCTTATGAGACGACCGGTGAGCTGATTGATACGATTAAGGCTGCAATCCCGGCGAAGATGAGGATGACAGGCGGCCATCCCGCCAAGAGGACATTCCAGGCAATCCGTATTGAGCTGAATCATGAGCTGGAGGTGCTGAACCGGTCAATCGATACGATGATTGAGCTTCTAAATCCGGGCGGGCGTTTGAGCATTATCACTTTTCACTCTCTGGAAGATCGGATTGTGAAAAACCGTTTTCGGGAGAATGAGAATCCTTGTATCTGTCCGCCGGAATTTCCGGTGTGTATGTGTGGAAGGAAGAGTAAGGGCACAGTGGTGACGAGAAAGCCTGTTGTGCCGACAAAAGAGGAGATTGAGAATAATAAGAGGGCGAAGAGTTCCAAGCTGCGTGTTTTTGAGCGGAGGCAGTAAAGAGAGGGGAACCGGTCTGCTGAATGGTAGAATAGAATGGGGGAATAAGTATGGCTGCAAAGAACATAAGACCAGCTTCTTCGGCTTATGTGTATGGTAATACCGCGCGTGTTCAGGCGGTGGGACAAGCCCATAGCGGGGAAAATTTGCAAAAGCGGTATAAGACTGCAAAGCCCCGGCGCGATGCGGGCTATCAACACAGTGTCAGCCGTACAGTGAAACGAAAACAGGAAAAGGCACTTCAGATGGATCTGCCTTATGTAGTGGCGCTTACGATTGCAGCGTGCTGCGCTTTGTATATTTGTGTGAGCTATCTACAAATACAGTCTTCGATTAATAGTAGAATTCACAACATTCAGGTTTTGGAGCAGAAACTGGAGCTTCTGAAATCGGAAAATGATGCGCTGCATACCAGGATTAAGACAGATATTGACCTGGATTATGTTTACAAGATCGCCACAGAGGAGCTTGGTATGGTGTATGCTAACCGGGATCAGGTTCTTTTGTACGATAAGACAGAAAGTGAGTATGTAAGGCAGTATGAGGACATCCCAGAAGACTAATCCCGGTTCCAGGGTCAGTAGGAACCGGGGTTCCGGCAAACGCCGGGTTTTAAAAAGATATATGCAGGAAAAGCTGGCAGTTACGGTTATCGTAATTACGCTGGCTTTGTTTGCTTTAATTTATGTACTTTACAGTATTGTGACTGTAAATGAGGACAAGTATAATCAGATTGTATTGTCACAGCAGGAGTATGACAGCCGGGTAATTCTCTACCGGCGCGGGGATATTGTGGATCGAAACGGAACCTATCTGGCTACTACGGAGAAGGTGTACACGCTGATTATTGATCCAAAGCAGATCATGTCAGAGGAGGAGAAGTATCTGGAAGCCACTGTGTCGGCGCTGGTAAATGTGTTTGGATATGAGGGCGGTGAAATCCGTACATTGATTACGGAAAATCCAGGAAGACAGTACGTGCGGTATGCCCGTCAGCTCTCCTATGATCAGAAGCAGGAGTTCGAGGATTATCAGGAGACAGTCAATAAGGAAAATGCAAAATCGGATTCTAAGGCACGGATAAAAGGAGTGTGGTTTGAAGAAGAATATAAACGGATTTATCCCTATGATACGTTGGCATGCAATGTGATTGGTTTTGCTACGAGCGATGGCGGCACAGGAAATGGCGGCATTGAGCAGTCTTATAATGATGATCTGATTGGAACGAATGGGCGGGAGTATGGGTATTTAAATGATGACTCCACCCTGGAGCGCGTGATTAAACCTGCCATCAACGGAAATACTGTGGTGTCTACGATTGATGTGAATATCCAGAATGTGGTGGAAAAGCGGATTGAAGAGTGGCAGTCAGATCCGGGAGCGGATCATGTGGGCGTGGTGGTTATGAATCCCAACAATGGGGAGGTGCTTGCCATGGCCGATGGCGGGAGGTTTAACCTGAATAATCCGCGGGAGGTTTCTGAGCGTTATACAAACGAGGAAATCCGCCGGTTTGGGTTGAAAGAGGCGATGGATACTTATAATCGTCAGCACAGGGCAACTGATGGCTCCACTATCACAGAAGAACAGGTTACAGCTCATTACACAGAGGAGGAGATTCACTCTTTCGGGCTTCAGGTGGTGTGGAATCAGGAATGGAGAAATTACTGTATCAGTGACACGTATGAACCGGGATCCCCATCAAAAATCTTTACAGTGGCGGCAGCGATGGAGGAGGGAATTATCAGTTCGGAGGATATATTTTACTGTGACGGCTACCAGGAAGTTGGAGACCACAAGATTAAATGTACCGCGTATAATAAGGGAGGGCACCAGAATGTGAATGTGGCAGAGTCATTGATTGTTTCCTGCAACGATGCAATGATGCAGATTGCCGCAAAGACCGGTGTGACGCGCTTTACAAAATATATGGATATGTTTGGTTTTGGGAAGAGAACCGGCATTGACCTTCCGGGGGAGGCGGACACCAAGGGGCTTATCTATACTGCCCAGAATATGGGACCTACGGATCTGGCCACCAGCTCCTTTGGTCAGACTTATAATTGCTCTATGATTCAGATGGCAGCGGCGTATTCCTCTGTTATTAATGGAGGTTCCTATTATGAGCCACATGTGGTAAAACAGATTTTAAATGATCAGGGTTCTGTGGTAAAGAAGGTTGAGCCAAAGCTGGTAAGGGAGACTGTGTCAGAATCTACCAGCAATTTTATCTGTAACGCACTCCTCAGGACAGTCGACGAGGGAACTGGAAAGGCAGCAGCGGTGGTCGGTTATGATATTGCAGGAAAGACCGGAACCGCTCAGAAGATCCCACGCCATGAGAAGAACTATGTGGTATCCTTTTGCGGCTTTGCGCCTGCAAATGATCCTCAGGTACTGGTGTATGTGGTTATTGATGTGCCCCATGTGGCAGAACAGGCTCACAGCTCTTATGCCAGCAGCGTATTCCAGAAAATCATGTCGGATATTCTGCCATACTTGAATGTATTTCCGGCTGTGGACTTTGCGGCGGAGCAGGGTGGAGCCTTAGAGCAGCTCCCGGCGGAGGAGGGTATTGCAGGAAACGCCGGAATTGTGCCTGAGACTGAGCCTGAGACCGAGGCTGAGACAAGGGTTTATGAAACGGATGAGTATATTGATTCTCAGGACGAGAGTAATCTGCCTGAGAGGCTTCCGGAGACCTCAGAGGAGGGGAGCGCAGCAGAGTAGTTCTATCTGGACAAACAGATTCATATAATATCATGACGAGCACTCCGGGAGCCTGCCATGAGTTCTTACCAGACACATCACCGGGAGAAGATCGCCGTCCTGTTTTTTCTGCTGTGCCTGTGCATGGTTGGACTTATGGGGCGGCTTGTATTTCTTATGCTTTACCGCTCTGAACATTACAGTCAGATGGCAGAGGAACTGCATGAGCGGGAGCGTTCTATCAAAGCGGCGCGGGGTAATATTGTGGATGCCACCGGGACAGTGATTGCTACTAACCGGACGGTCTGTACCATATCAGTCATCTATAATCAGGTAAAGGATCGGGAGCAGGTGATTGAGGTGCTGTGCCGTGAGCTGGGTCTCTCTGAGGAGACTGTTCGGAAAAAGGTTGAGAAGCGCAGTTCCCGTGAGATTATCCGTACCAATGTAGACAAAGAGACCGGTGATAAAATCCGGAATATTCACCTGGAAGGGGTGAAGGTGGATGAGGATTATAAACGGTACTATCCATATGACACTCTCGCCTCCAAAGTGCTGGGTTTTACCGGCGGCGATAACCAGGGCATTATCGGGCTTGAGGTGGCGTATGAATCTTATTTGAAGGGCATCAATGGAACCATACTTACCATGACAGATGCTGCAGGTGTGGAGATTGAAAATGCCTTTGAGGACAGGATAGAGCCAATATCCGGCAATGATTTACATATCAGCCTTGATGTGAATATCCAGCAGTATGTGGAGCAGGCAGCCTATGAAACCATGGAGAAGAAGGGGGCAAAGCGGGTCTCGATTATTGTGATGAATCCCCAGAATGGAGAGATTATGGCGATGGCCAACGTCCCCGAGTTCAACTTAAATGATCCCTTCACCCTGAATATAGAGGAACCGGCCGGGATCACTTCCAAAGAGCATCAGGAGCTGCTAAACCAGATGTGGCGTAATCCAGCAATTAACGATACCTATGAGCCCGGATCGACCTTTAAAATCATCACTGCTGCCGCCGGACTGGAAGCCGGGGCGGTAAAGCTGGAGGATCAATTTTCCTGTCCCGGCTTCCGGATTGTAGAGGACAGAAAAATACGCTGCCATAAAGTGGGGGGACACGGTGGTGAGAATTTTCTGCAGGGAGTAATGAATTCCTGTAATCCGGTTTTTATTGATGTGGGGCAGCGTCTGGGCGTTGATAATTACTACCACTATTTTGAACAGTTTGGATTGAAGCAAAAAACCGGTATCGATTTGCCGGGTGAGGCGGGAACCATCATGCACAAGAAGGAAAATATGGGACTGGTGGAGCTGGCTACGGTGTCGTTTGGTCAGTCCTTTCAGATTACGCCGATCCAGCTTATCACTACGGCAGCGTCCATTGTAAACGGCGGAAACCGGGTGACGCCGCACTTTGGTGTGAAGGTGGTAAACTCAGAACAGACCACAATCCACCGTTTCTCCTATCCGGTGAAGGAGCAGATCGTGTCACCCCAGACTAGTGAGACCATGCGCTATGTTTTAGAGCAGGTAGTGGCTGACGGAAGCGGAAAGAGGGCATATCTTCCCGGCTATCGCATTGGCGGGAAGACTGCCACCTCAGAGAAGCTGCCCCGGAGCTTAAAAAAATATATTTCTTCGTTCATCGGTTTTGCACCTGCTGACAACCCACAGGTCATAGCGCTGATTACCATCGATGAGCCTCAGGGTATTTACTACGGAGGGACGATTGCTGCACCTGTGATTGCGGACATTTTTAACAATATTTTGCCGTATCTGGGAATTGAAGAAAACAAGGAAGGAACTTCTTGACGGAAAGACAAGTATCGGTTGATTATTCACGCAAAAAGACGTATACTATACGGTATCGGAAGAAAATGAGCGTGAAAAAACGTTACATAAATAATAGGAGCACATCATGATTAACGAAACCATACTGGCGATTATCATTGCCTTTGCTATCAGCGCA
Source organism: uncultured Clostridium sp. (assembly GCA_947575275.1). GTDB lineage: Bacteria > Bacillota > Clostridia > Lachnospirales > Lachnospiraceae > Brotaphodocola. The sequence goes on from CANPMS010000007.1 coordinate 30,155, forward strand.
ATCCTCTGCCCGATTGTTATTCCCTTTCTTCACAAGCTGAAGTTTGGGCAGCAGGTACGGGGGGACGGACCACAGACGCACTTAAAAAAACAGGGGACACCGACTATGGGCGGTCTGGTAATTCTGACCAGCATCGTTATTACGTCGCTGTTTTATTTGAATGATTATCCGAAAATCATACCTGTGCTGTTTGTGACTGTGGGCTTTGGTATTATCGGCTTTCTTGACGACTATATCAAGATTGTAATGAAGCGCTCTGAGGGCTTAAAGCCGTGGCAGAAACTGGCGGGGCAGATTGTAATTACCGGTATTTTTGTCTATTATCTGCTGGAATCCGGCGAGGTGGGGACAGAGGCGCTGATTCCCTTTACCGGTGGTTTTGATAATGGGTACTTCTTAAACATGGGTATTTTGTTTGCTCCCTTTGTGTTTTTTGTGGTGCTGGGAACTGATAACGGGGTGAATTTCACCGATGGTCTGGATGGATTGTGCACCAGTGTGACGATTCTGATAGCCACCTTTATGACCATCGTGGCGCTGGGAGAGAAAAGCGGTATCAGCCCAATTACCGGTGCGGTGGTGGGGAGCCTTCTTGGATTCCTTCTGTTCAACGTGTATCCGGCTAAGGTGTTTATGGGGGATACCGGCTCTCTGGCTCTGGGGGGATTTGTAGCTTCCAGCGCATTTATGATGCAGATGCCGTTTTTTATCCCTGTTGTGGGACTGATTTATCTTGTGGAGGTGCTGTCGGTAATCATGCAGGTATTGTATTTTAAAATGACAGGCGGAAAGAGAATTTTTCGGATGGCGCCAATCCATCACCATTTTGAGCTGGGCGGCTGGTCGGAGACCAGGGTTGTGGCAGTATTTTCTATTACTACCGCCATCCTCTGCCTAGTGGCTTACTTAGGATTATGATAGGAGGGAAAATACATGAGCAGTCAGAAAGTGTTGGTGGCAGGTTCCGGAAAGAGCGGTATCGCCGCTGCAAAGCTTCTCCTGAGAATGGGCGGAGAAGTAGTGCTTTATGATGGGAATGATAAGCTGGATTCAGAAAGAATCAGAGAAAATTTTGACAGTGACGCCAAGCTGAGTATTCTTTTGGGAGAGCTGACGAGACCGGATCTGCTGGGTGTGGAGCTCTCTATTATAAGCCCTGGAATCCCCCTGGATGCGCCATTTGTGTCGGTGCTGGATGATGCAAAAATTCCAATATGGAGTGAAATCCAGTTGGCGTACCATGTGGCCAGGGGAAAGCTCATCGCCATTACAGGAACGAACGGAAAGACCACCACTACCGCTTTGACCGGGGAGATTATGAAGACTTTTTTTGATGAGGTGTTTGTGGTGGGGAACATTGGCATCCCCTACACGGAGACAGCCATGGATAGCACGGATGCTTCGGTGACGGTGGCTGAGGTTTCCAGCTTTCAACTGGAGACGATTATGGATTTCCATCCTGATGTGAGCGCCATCTTAAACATCACGCCGGATCACTTAAACCGCCATGGGACAATGGAAAACTATATCGAAATCAAGGAGCGGGTGGCAGCAAATCAGACAGAGAGTGATTGTCTGGTGTTAAACTACGATGATCCGGTACTCAGAGAATTCGGAGAGGGTGAAGATTTAAAGCCAAAGGTGATTTTCTTCTCCAGCGCCCAGGCGCTGAAGGAGGGCATGTACTTAGAGGGGGACAACATAATTTATGCACATAACGGGCGCAGGGAGGAGATTCTCAACGTGCGCACGGACATACAGCTTTTGGGCAGACATAACTATGAGAACGTGATGGCGGCAGTCGCCATGAGTATTCGTATGGGTGTGCCCATGGATTGTATCAAAAAGGCTGTGAAGGGATTTAAGGCAGTGGAGCACCGTATCGAGTTCGTGCTGGAGCGGGCCGGTGTCAAATACTATAATGATTCTAAGGGAACCAATCCGGATGCGGCAATTCAGGCAATCCGCGCGATGACGGGACCGATTTTGCTGATTGCCGGCGGCTATGATAAGAACAGTGAATATGATGAATGGATTGAGACGTTTGGGAATAAGGTCAAATATCTGATATTGATTGGCCAGACCCGGGATAAGATTGCCGAGTGTGCGAGAGCCCATGGCTTTACGGAGATCATGTATGCGGAGGATATGGCGGAAGCGGTGCGCGTCTGTGCGGCTTATGCTAACTTAGGGGATAATGTGCTGCTGTCTCCGGCCTGTGCCAGCTGGGGAATGTTTGATAACTATGAGCAGCGGGGTGATGTTTTCAAGGAGTGTGTGAGAAGCCTGTAAGGGGGAGTCCATGGAGAAAAAGAACAGACCGAAGCGGTTTTATGATTACAGTCTGCTGTTCTGTATTATATTTTTGACGGCATTTGGGCTGGTGATGATTTACAGCGCCAGCTCCTACACGGCCCAGTTGAAATTCGGCGATGCTTCTTATTTTATGATGCGCCAGCTCTGGATTGCCGCGTCCGGTCTGGTTGCGGCAGTGATTATATCAAAGATGGATTATCACTGGTATGCCAGAGTTGCTATCCTTTCCTATTTACTTTCTTATGTGCTGATGATTGCAGTGTCTCTAATCGGTGTGGAGGCAAATGGAAAAAAACGGTGGCTGGGCGTGGGTTCTGCCAAGTTCCAGCCCACAGAGTTTGTAAAAGTTGCGCTGATTATTCTTCTGGCGGCAATCATTACAAAGATGGGGTCGAAAATCAATGAGTGGAGAAATATGGGGTTTATTATGGTGCTGGCGCTGCCTATCGCCGGTATTGTAGCGGCTAACAATCTGAGTTCCGGCATTATTATTGTGGGAATCGCATTTGTGATGCTGTTTGTGGCATGCAAGAAGCAATGGCCGTTTTTTGCCTGTGGCGGTCTGGCTGCATTGATATTTTTTGCGGCTGGCCCCTTTTTGAATTTTGTGGAGAAATTCAAGCTTCTGAAACCGTACCAGCTTGAGCGTATCTATGTGTGGCTCGATCCGGAGGCGTATCGGCTGGAGGGAGGATTCCAGGTGCTTCAGGGGCTGTATGCAATTGGCTCTGGGGGACTGGTTGGAAAAGGGCTGGGCGAGAGTATCCAGAAGATGGGCTTTGTGCCGGAGGCGCAGAACGATATGATTTTTTCGATTATTTGTGAGGAATTGGGGTTGTTTGGAGCAGTATCTGTTATCATGATTTTCCTTTTTATGATTTATCGTTTTATGCTGATTGCCAACAATGCGCCGGATTTATTCGGGGCGCTTTTAGTAGTAGGGGTTATGGCACATATTGCAATCCAGGTAATTCTTAATATTGCGGTTGTGACAAATACCATTCCCAATACGGGAATCACCTTGCCATTTATCAGCTATGGAGGAACATCGATTTTGTTCCTTATGGTAGAGATGGGGATGGTCTTGAGCGTATCCAATCAGATAAAACTGGAGAAATAGGTGCACCTTTCCCCTTTGCTGTACATAGGATGAAATAGAGGCAGAACATGCGGGAGGGAATATGCTTGTCTGTTATTGAAATCCGGGGATTACGGCGCTTGAAAGGAAAAATTAAGATACAGGGTTCTAAAAATGCGGTGCTGCCTGTGATGGCAGCATCACTTCTTCACAGTGGAACAGTCGAGATAACCAATGTCCCCGAAATACAGGATGTAACCTGTATGATGGGGATTTTGGAATCTTTGGGCTGTGTGTGCAGGCTTGAGAAAGGGGATCTCACCATATGCACGGAGCATGCGTTTTCGGAAGAAATTCCGGCTGGTCCTGCAGGGCAGATGCGTTCCTCCATCATGCTGCTGGGGCCATTGCTGGGAAGGTTTGGCCGGGCGTATACCTGTCAGCCCGGAGGCTGTTCAATCGGCAGGCGCCCCATCGATCTGCATCTGAAGGGACTTCAGGCGCTGGGGACTGAGATCTCGATGGAAGGAGAGCAGATTCGCGCATACTGCACTGAGCTTTGTGGTAGTGAGGTGACGCTTCCCTATCCCAGTGTAGGTGCAACGGAGAACGTGATTATGGCGGCAGTTGCCGCAAGGGGGACAACGGTGCTCCATGGAGCCGCCAGAGAGCCGGAGATTGAGATACTATGCCGGTTTCTGGAATCTATGGGTGCATCCGTCTCGGGTGTTGGAACGTCAAAGATTACCATTGAGGGCAGCAGAAGCCTTAGGGATACAAGTTTCCGGATACCGGGAGACCGGATTGTGGCGGGAACCTATCTGGGAGCAGTTATGGCTGCCGGTGGAGAGGTGTTTTTAGAAAAAGCGCCTGTGGCTCATATGCTGGGTGATTTCAAGCTGGCAGAACGTATGGGCGCCAAGCTGACAAATGATAAAGGGGATGGAGTGCTGGTTACCATGGATAAGAGACCGGTGGCGGCGGATTTTGTCACGGGGCCTTACCCGGAGTTTTCCACAGATTTACAATCTGTAATGATGGCAGTTGCATCGGTCGCGGAGGGAGTTTCCCACATCCGTGAAACTGTATTTGAGAATCGATTTTCTACTGCAAAGGAATTGCAGAAATTAGGCGCACATATTATAATAGACGGCAGAACTGCACAGGTGGAAGGCATCTGCCGGCTTCTGGGCGGGGACGTTCAGGCTGCAGATCTGAGAGGCGGAGCAGCCCTGGTGGTTGCAGGGCTGGCAGCAGAGCGCGCCACGAAAGTGCGGGGATATAAATATATCAGACGGGGATACGAGGATATTTGCCGGGATTTGGCAGGTGTTGGAGCTGATATTACTTTGATTGACGGGGATGCAGGAAGCATGTCTTTGGTGGAGTGCAGGGAGTATTGAAAAGGAACTGAGGAAATATGCAGGAAACAACGCCCAAAAAAAAGAAAAAGGGATTTGTAATAAAGGCACTTGCCGCGTTGCTTCTCGTCATCGTAGTATTGTCCATGAAAATTAAGGATATTACGGTGACGGGAAATAAGCGGTATACGGATGAGCAGATGGTTGCGTTTTTGTTCCCTGATAATATGAGCAGGAACACAGGCTTTTGCTATTTGCGGGACAGGTTTGGGGAACATGAGCAGATTCCCTTTGTGGAGGATTACAGGCTGGAGTTTCAGGGAATTAACAAGCTGGAAATCATCGTCTACGAAAAGAGCGTGGTAGGTTATGTTTCTTATATGAGCAGTTATATGTATTTTGATAAAGATGGTATTATTGTGGAGAGCACAAATCAGGAGATTCCGGGCATACCCCGGATTACAGGACTCAAATTCGGTCATATCGCCCTTTACCAAAAGCTTCCGGTGGAGAGTGAGCAGATTTTTCAGGAGATTTTAAATCTCACACAGATTCTTTCTATTTTTGAGATGAAGGTGGACAAGATTCAGTATAGCAGCAATGGAGATGCAGCCCTGTATATGGGAGACATCAAGGTGATACTGGGAGGCAATGAGAATTTAAACGGAAAAATCGCGGAGCTTAATGATATGCTGCCCCAGCTGGCTGACCTGAAAGGAACCTTATATCTGGATACTTATGATGAGACCCGTTCCGGCTCTATGTACTCGTTCAAGCCAATGCAGCAATGAGTCAGATTGTGATGGAAACTGGAAGAGAAGAGGGATTTTTGTATGCAAAAAAATACAATTTAGATTTTTAAATTATGTATAAAATTATGAAATTAGAGGTTGATATTTTCTCAGAAATCACATATAGTAATAGTTAGGCTAGTTTTCTATAATGTGTTACAGAAATGTTACAAACAGGAGTTCGATAAGAGTTTAAGGAGGAAAAAAGTCTTGTTGGAGATTAAGATAAATGAAGCGGAAAATGCTGCAAGAATCGTGGTAATCGGCGTGGGCGGCGCAGGAAATAATGCAGTCAACCGTATGATTGATGAGAATATCGCCGGCGTTGAATTTATTGGTATCAATACCGATAAGCAGGCGCTTCAGTTTTGTAAAGCGCCGACTGCCATGCAGATTGGCGAGAAGCTGACCAAGGGACTTGGAGCAGGCGCCAGACCTGATATTGGCCAGAAGGCTGCTGAGGAAAGCTCTGAGGAGCTGGCTCAGGCAATCAAAGGCGCTGATATGGTTTTCGTCACCTGTGGTATGGGCGGAGGTACGGGAACCGGCGCTGCTCCGGTTATTGCAAAGATTGCCAAGGATATGGGAATTCTTACGGTTGGCGTTGTGACAAAACCGTTCCGCTTTGAGGCTAAGACCCGTATGAGCAATGCCCTTAGCGGGATTGAGAATCTTAAGGTCAGTGTAGATACTCTTATCGTAATTCCCAATGATAAGCTTCTTGAGATTGTGGATCGTCGGACAACCATGCCGGATGCGTTAAAGAAGGCTGATGAGGTGCTTCAGCAGGCAGTGCAGGGGATTACCGATTTGATTAATGTTCCAGGTTTGATTAACCTGGATTTTGCAGATGTCCAGACGGTTATGACCGACAAGGGTATTGCCCATATCGGTATCGGACATGCAAAGGGAGACGAAAAAGCGGTGGAAGCGGTGAAGCAGGCAGTTGCAAGCCCGCTGCTTGAGACGACCATTGAGGGAGCAACTCACGTTATTATCAATATCTCCGGTGACATTAGCCTGATTGAAGCCAATGAGGCGGCAAGCTATGTTCAGGAGATGGCCGGTGACGATGCTAATATTATCTTTGGTGCGATGTTTGATGAGAATGCACAGGATGAAGCAACGATTACGGTGATTGCTACCGGTCTTGACACCCACGGCGCAAATACTCCGGTCAATAAGGCAATGGCCGGATTCAATAACTTTAAGCCTAAAATGACATCGGGTATCAACCTGGCTGCGTCCGGCGGAAATCACAGTGCAGCAGCAGCTGAGGCGAGTGTGACAGCTTCAAGGGCAGCAGCGTCTCAGGGCAGTGCCGACGGGGCGGCTTCTGGCGCCGCCTCCCAGCAGAATTCGACAACACCTGCGGCAGGAATGTTCCGTCCGCTGAACCGGGAGGCTCAAATCAATATTCCTGATTTCTTAAAGAACAAGCGTTAACCCTGCTATGAGCATGCAGGCTTCTTAGAAATAACCTGATAGAAATGAAATGTAAGGGCAGAAAACCAGACTGGTTTTCTGTCCTTTTTTGTCATACAAAAAATGTGTAAAGTCCTCCCCTGTTTGACAAAATTTTTCCTTCAGTATTGGTATAATCCTCCTTGAGAAATATTGGGAGGTGGTGCCTGCCTGTGACGGTGACGTTGTACCTGGATGTATATTTTGCCGTCAATATGTTGATGGATTTTCTTCTTTTGTATCTGGTAAAGCGTATATGGCGGCTGCCCGCAAGTCTTCTGCGGCTTCTTGCAGGGGCCGGAGCCGGAGCTTTTTGGTCGTGTGCGGCGATTTGGCTGTATGGTCTGCCTCCATGGGCAGAGTTGTTTGCCACCTGGCTGGCGGCAGGCGCTTTTATGGTGTTTGTTGCATTTGGACGGCAGGAAAAAAAACAGTTTATCCGCTGTCTTATTACTCTGTGGCTGGTAAGCGTGGCTGTCGGAGGCATATTTGCCGCTGTGGGAGAACGTGTTTTTGCCACGGGGCAGTGGACATTTGCAGCGTTTGGCTTTGGTGTGGCAGGATTGTTTTTTGTAGGTCGGACCGGGCTGGTTTTTTTTCGGGAATGTATGAGTATGCAGAACCGGATTTATGATGTGACGCTGTATTACGAAGGGCGCACAAAGATGGTACGTGCCCTGCTGGATACGGGAAATCGTCTTTATGAACCATATGGCCATCAGCCGGTGCATGTGCTGACGGGCAGTGCGTGCAGAGGATTTTGCGAGCGGGCTCGCAAGGTAATTTACATACCATTTTGCTCTGTGGGGACAGAGCATGGAATTTTGCCGGGTATCCGCATGGATCGGATAGAGGTAAGGCGGGAAGGAAAACTGGTACGCGCATACGAGCAGCCGTGGGTTGCCATCAGCCGGGGACCACTGTCGCCCCGGCATCAATACGATATGCTTCTGCATGAAGAGCAGTAGATTTTAGTGTGTAGACTTGGAGGACAAAATAATGATAGTAAAGGTTTCCATACCAAACCGGTTTCAATTTAAGGCAGCACCATCATTTACGACGATGCTGTGGCAGAAGCAGGGGGAAGTACATTATATTGGCGGGGCGGATATTCTGCCGCCGCCGCTGGAAGGAAAGAAGGAGGCGGAGCTGATTGCCCGGCTTGGCACGGAGGATGAGAAGGAGGCGCGATCGCTGCTGATTGAACATAACTTGCGGCTGGTGGTGTACATAGCCAAAAAATTTGATAATACCTGCGTAGGGGTTGAGGATCTGATCTCTATTGGGACAATCGGGTTAATTAAGGCAATCAATACGTTTAACCCGGAAAAGAATATTAAGCTGGCCACCTATGCTTCCAGATGTATTGAAAATGAGATTTTGATGTATTTGCGGCGCAACAATAAGACGCGTATGGAGGTTTCCATTGATGAGCCTCTTAATGTGGACTGGGACGGCAATGAGCTTTTGTTGTCAGATATTCTCGGTACGGATGAGGATATTATTTACAGGGGGCTGGAGGACGAGACGGAAAAGGAATTGCTGAAATCTGCCATTAGCCGCTTAAGTCCCAGGGAGCGTAAGATTGTGGAGCTGAGGTATGGACTAAAGGATGAGGAGGGGGTGGAGATGACTCAGAAAGAGGTGGCGGACTTGCTTGGAATCTCCCAATCATACATTTCCAGGCTGGAAAAGAAGATTATGAAACGGCTGAAAAAGGAAATCGTGCGGTTTGAGTAATTCCATAGGCTTGATTTTTGGGAGTTTTTTGATGGCGCTGCTGCAAATCCGCTATCCGGCAGTGACCGCTGCAGAAACAGAGATAGAGTACGGACGAGACCCATCCTATGATATTTATGAAAGATACAGGTATGCGTATGATACATACGGATACCTGTTTTTGTCTTCAAATGAGACAGGGGTTAGTGGAGGAGAGGATATAGGAAACGTTATGGGAGGCGTGGCGGAAGGCGGGAATCCGGGAGCTGTTGGAGAAGCCGGGGGGATGGGAAGCCAGGGTCCGGGTGTAACCCAGATAACGGATCAGGTTCCGCTTCTGGCACAGCTTCAGGATTACGATTACATGATGAAGCACTTTTACAGCGTCCATGCCTCCACCACTGCAGGGCGTGATGTGATGAAGGCGGATGTTCTTTTGGGAACGGATCTAAGAATTGTGAAGGATGCTTCAGTACCTCAGATTCTGATCTACCACACCCATTCCCAGGAGACCTATGCTGATTATGGACCAAACAATCCGGGCGCTACGGTGGTGTCAGCCGGTGATTATCTCACACAGCTTCTCAGGGAAAAGGGATGGAATGTGATTCATAATACTGACACCTATGATATTCAGGGCGGGGTTCTGGATCGGAATCGTGCATACACCTATGCTCTGGAGGGAATCACCCGGGTTCTCCAGGAGCATCCGACGATTCAGGTGGTTCTTGATTTGCACCGGGACGGGGTTCGTGAGGATCTCCGCCTTGTCACGGAGGTAAACGGGAAGCCTACGGCAAATATTATGTTTTTTCAGGGGATGAGCCGGACACCGGATGGGGAAATTGAATATCTGCCAAATCCTTATCTCAAGGAAAATTTAGCGTTTTCATTCCAGATGCAGCTTGCGGCAGCAGGGCGGTTTCCGGGATTCACACGGAAAATTTATTTAAAGGGACTGCGCTATAATCTCCATTTGCGTGCCCGCTCTGCCCTTGTTGAGGTGGGAGCGCAGACAAATACGTTTGAGGAGGCAAGGAATGCTATGGAGCCGTTGGCAGAACTTTTGGATATGGTGTTGCAAGGGGTCTGAAAAAATGGTATCATATCATATTGTCAATATATTGCATGAGAGGAAATGAATTGATGGCAGGAATGGACCAGAGCAAGATACGGAATTTTTGTATTATTGCACATATCGACCATGGCAAGTCTACGCTGGCAGACCGGATTATTGAGATGACGGGGCTTTTAACCAGCCGGGAGATGCAGTCACAGGTATTGGACAATATGGATTTGGAGCGGGAGCGGGGAATCACCATTAAATCCCAGGCGGTGCGGACCGTTTACCGTGCCAAGGATGGAGAGGAATATATATTTAACCTGATTGATACTCCCGGTCACGTGGATTTTAACTACGAGGTTTCCAGAAGCCTGGCAGCCTGTGACGGCGCAATCCTGGTGGTAGATGCGGCTCAGGGAATCGAGGCACAGACACTGGCAAACGTCTATCTGGCTCTGGATCACGATCTGGACGTAGTTCCCGTTATAAATAAAATTGATCTGCCCAGCGCCCGGCCGGATTGGGTGGCCGACGAGATTGAGGATGTAATTGGAATAGAGGCTCACGATGCTCCGCGGATTTCTGCGAAGACAGGGCTTAATGTGGAGGAGGTTCTAGAGGCAATCGTCCACAAAATCCCGGCTCCCGGCGGGGACGCGAAAGAGCCTTTGAAGGCGCTGATTTTTGATTCTTTGTATGATCCGTATAAGGGAGTTATTGTGTTTTGCCGGGTTAAGGAGGGTACTGTGCAGAAGGGCACCCGTATCCGTATGATGGCCACGGGCGCGGAGGAGGATGTGGTGGAGGTCGGCTACTTCGGCGCAGGGCAGTTTATTCCCTGCGAGTCCTTGAGTGCAGGAATGGTAGGCTATATTACCGCCAGTATCAAAAATGTGAAGGACACCCGGGTGGGAGATACGATTACCGATGCAAAGCGTCCTTGTGACAGTCCGCTTCCCGGTTATAAGAAGGTTACTTCCATGGTATATTGCGGTCTGTATCCGGCGGATGGGGCCAAGTACAACGATTTGCGGGATGCCCTGGAGAAACTCAGGCTTAATGATGCTTCTCTGTTCTTTGAGCCTGAGACTTCCATTGCGCTGGGATTTGGCTTCCGATGTGGTTTTTTAGGACTCCTCCATCTGGAGATTATTCAGGAGCGTCTGGAGAGGGAGTATAATCTTGATTTGGTTACTACCGCGCCTGGCGTTGTCTACCGGGTATACAAGAAAAATGGTGATATGATAGAACTGACAAACCCCTCCAACCTGCCGGATCCCACGGAGATTGACTATATGGAGGAGCCGATTGTCAGTGCGGAGATTATGGTGACCACGGAGTTTGTAGGCGCAATCATGAGCCTGTGCCAGGAGCGGCGCGGAGTTTACAATGGCATGGAATATATCGAGGAGACCCGTGCGCTTTTGAAATATGATCTGCCGTTAAATGAGATAATTTATGATTTTTTTGATGCGCTGAAATCCAGATCCCGCGGTTATGCCTCCTTCGATTATGATATGAAAGGGTATGAGCTGTCGGAGCTTGTGAAGCTGGATATTCTGATTAACCGTGAGGAGGTAGATGCGCTTTCCTTTATCGTTCATGCGGATTCTGCCTATGAGCGGGGACGCAGGATGTGTGAGAAGTTGAAAGAGGAAATCCCCCGTCATTTATTTGAAATTCCGATTCAGGCAGCGGTGGGGGGAAAGATTATTGCCCGTGAGACCGTCAAGGCGATGCGCAAAGACGTGCTGGCCAAGTGCTATGGCGGCGATATTACCCGAAAGAAGAAGCTTTTAGAGAAACAGAAGGAAGGAAAGAAGCGAATGCGTCAGGTGGGGAGTGTGGAAATTCCGCAGAAAGCGTTTATGAGCGTGCTGAAGCTGGATGATGAATAAACGGGAGCTGGAGCTGTATGTCCATATTCCATTTTGTGCCAGCAAGTGTGCTTATTGTGATTTTTTGTCGTTTGCAGCTCCGGAACAGATGTATCGGAAGTATATGGACAAGCTGATTGAAGAAATTTACGGTCAGAGTGCGGCATTTTCGAAGTATCGTGTGACCACAGTCTTTGTGGGCGGCGGCACCCCTTCTATTCTGCCTCCATATTTGATGGAGAAGATGTTTGAAGCTCTGTTCTTGTGCTTTGACATTGCAGAGGGTGCGGAGATTACTGTGGAGGCAAATCCGGGGACTCTCACTGCAGAGAAATTGAAGGCTTATCGCGCAGGCGGCGTCAATCGTTTGAGTTTGGGGCTGCAGTCGGCTGATGATAAAGAACTTAAGTACCTGGGACGTATTCACTCCTATGATGAGTTTTTAAAGAGCTATCAGCGGGCAAGGCAGGAAGGCTTTTCCAACATCAATGTGGATCTGATGAGTGCACTTCCGGGGCAGAGTGTCCATTCCTGGAAGACCACTCTCAAGAAGGTGATGATGCTGAAACCTGAGCATATCTCCGCATACAGCCTGATGATTGAGGAGGGAACGCCATTTTATAAGCGCTTTGGAATGCAGAACGGGACAGGCGCACAGAATGAGGCAGAGCCTATAAATGCTGAGAACTCAGATTTGGCATCGCTTATGGCTTTGCCGGACTTGCCGGACGAGGGCACGGATCGGGAAATGTACCATGTGACGAAGGAAATGATGGCAGCGCAGGGGCTGGAACGGTATGAGATTTCCAACTATGCGAAGCCGGGGTTTGCGTGCCGTCATAATATTGGCTATTGGACCGGAGTGGAGTATTTGGGTCTTGGTCTGGGCGCCTCCTCTTATACCTGCGGTTACCGCTATTGCAATACGGATGACTTGCAGGAGTATCTGTCACTGAACCTTTATCAATCAGGTGAGGCGGCGCGGGAAATCCATGAGCTTTCCCTGGAGGAGCGGATGGAGGAGTTTATGTTTCTGGGGCTTCGGATGATGAGGGGCGTGTCAGGCAGCCGTTTTATTGAGCGGTTCGGCCGGAATATGTGGAATGTATATGGGAGTGTGTTCCTGAAGCTGGAGCGGCAGGGACTTATCGAGGTGGAGGCTCCTGTGGTTCGCCTTACGGAGCGGGGAATTGATGTGAGTAATCTGGTATTGAGTGAATTTCTGCTGACTTAGGGTAACAGGAAAAGCTTTGGAAAATTTAAGATTGTAAGGTTGTCCTTTTTCCCATCCTTTGATATACTATCCATAAATGGAAAGTATTACAAAGGATATGCTATATCATTAGATACCGGGAGAAGAGATGATTAGAAGAAAAGATAAAAAATTATGGATAATAAGAAGAGTCTGCTGCCTGCTGCTTGCAGGGGCTGTGGTTTTAGGTGGTAAGCCTGTAAGCGTTCTTGCTGAGCCTGCGGTGAATGCGTCAGTACCTTCAGATGAGCTGCGGGGGGTATGGATTTCCTATCTGGACTGGGAGAAGCTGCCGGCGGATGAGCCGGGGTTTCAGCGAGAGGTAGATAAGATATTACAGAGATGTGCAGATCTTAAAATGAATGCGGTGTTTGTTCATGTACGCGCTGATTCAGATGCGATGTATCCGTCCTCTTACTATCCCTGGTCCCGGTTTATTACCGGGACTCAGGGGCAGGATCCGGGGTTCGACCCGCTGGAGTATTTTGTGGAGGCGGCGCACGCGCGTGGGCTGCAATTTCATGCCTGGATTAATCCTTATCGCGTCACAGGCTACCTTAATACCTGGGAGCAGGTGTGTGATCAGAGTCCTGCGAAGAAGTGGCTGAGTGATGATAATGCTGCCAATGACAGATGGGTTTTAAAGCAAAATGGCGCCTACTACTTAAACCCGGCGGTTCCGGAGGTGAGGCAGCTAATTATAGACGGAGTGTGTGAGGTAGTTGACAAGTACCCGGTAGACGGGATTCATTTTGACGATTATTTCTATCCTGAGGTGGATAACAATAACCCCAATCGTTGGTTTGATAAGCCGGAATACGATGGGGCTGGCAGCCGTCTCAGTATCACTGAATGGAGGCGTGACAATATTAATCAGCTGGTGCGCGGTGTTTATCATGCGGTGAAGGAAAGAAGACCGTTGGTGCAGTTTGGTATCAGCCCGGAGGGCTATGTAGCTCATCTGCGCAGTGATACCAGATTATTCGTAGATGTGGATACATGGCTCTCCAATGACGGCTATATCGATTATATTATGCCCCAGATTTACTGGGGGTTTGAGCATAAACTCTCGGACGGAAGTCCGGCGCCCTTCGCGTTTTCCAATAACTTAAATACGTGGCTGAGCTTGAAGGAAAAAGGGAATGTAAGGCTTTATCTGGGACTGGCCATGTACAAGACCGGATCCAACTCCCGGGACAATAACCAGATACCGGAGTGGCTGCGCAGAGATGACATTATGAAACGGCAGGTGGAGTCAGGGCGTGCCACGGGACAGGTATCCGGTTACTGCTTCTATGCGTACAGCTCTTTTCAGGAGGAAGCGTGCCAGAGAGAAGTGGAAAATTTGTTGTCGGTATTTCAGTAATTAAGACTGTAAGAAACTATATAGGAAATAAGGAGAATGGCAATGAAACAATTAGCAGATTATGTATTGAGTATTCCGGATTTTCCTGAGCCGGGCATTATCTTCCGTGATGTGACCTCTATCCTCCAGGATGCGGATGGATTGGCGCTGGCAGTGGATTCTCTGAGGGATATGGTGAAGGATTTGGATTTTGATGTGATAGTGGGACCGGAGTCCAGAGGCTTCATTTTCGGAGTTCCAGTGGCGTATGCTGAGCACAAAAGTTTTGTTCCGGTTCGCAAAAAGGGCAAGCTGCCCCGTGAAACCATCTTTGCAAAGTATGATTTGGAATATGGATCAGCGGAGATTGAGATTCATAAGGATGCGATTAAGCCGGGGCAGAGGGTGGTTATTGTGGATGATTTAATGGCCACCGGAGGCACCGTGAAGGCGATGATTAAGCTGATTGAGCAGCTGGGCGGAGAAGTGGTGAAAATTTGCTTTGTCATGGAGCTGGAAGGACTGAAAGGGCGTGATCACCTGAAAGGCTATGATGTGGAGACCGCAATCGTGTATGGGGGAAAGTAAGAGTATACAGTGAAAATCAGGGCGGACGTGACCGGGCAGCCGGCGGTACCGCTCTTTTAGCGCGGAAGCTGGGCAAACGGAGGAGAATTACATGGCGAAAAAAACAATTCAGGTTATCAGCGATGGAGAAAGGGGACGGGCGGGAATATTTTATGGAATCGGTGTGGGACCCGGGGACCCGGAGCTTCTTACGTTGAAGGCAGTGCGGGTGATGGAAGAATGCGATGTGCTGGCAGTGCCGGGCAAGGATGTGAAGGACAGTATTGCTTATCAAATTGCAATCCGCGCTGTTCCAAAGCTGGAGAACAAATCCTGGTTTTCTGTTCCCATGCCTATGACGCGGGATGATAAGTGCCTGCGGGAGAGTCATGAGCAGGCTGCAGATCAGATGATAGAGTATTTAAAAAGCGGGCAGGACGTAGGGTTTGTAAACCTGGGGGATGTGGCTGTGTATGCCACATTTCTTTATCTGCATGATCTGATTTTGAAAAAGGGCTTTTCTACCCGGCTGGTAAACGGCGTTCCGTCCTTTTGCGCCGCGGCATCGGCCTTGAATGCGGGACTTGTGCTGGGAAAAGAGCAGCTTCATCTTCTGTCCTCACCGGAGCAGTTGGAAGAAGGGCTGAAGCTTCCGGGAACCAAGGTTATTATGAAGCCGGGTAAAAGTTTTGAAAAGGTAAAACATCAGATTCTGGATTCTGGTTATGATGCCATGGTGGTGGAAAACTGTGGGCTTCCGGGAGAGAAAATCTGCCGTTCTCTGCGGGATTGGGATGGTGCAGCGGGATATTACTGCCTGTTGATTGTGAAAGATTAATATGCGCCGCCCGCCTGCCGAAGCAGGGGGCGCCGGAACATGCTGGATGGATGTCCCGGCAGCCCAGGGAGCGCTCAGCAGGGCTTTGAAACCGGCGTATGGGGGCTGCGTATGACCGGCTGAATCTGTTTGTATTCAAGAGCGCAGGCGATGGTTTCCGGCAGAAGTTCTGTGAAAGCTGTCATGGAATTGGGTTTTGCCTGATAATCATCCTGGCCGAAGGGAACAAAATAGATGTTTTTGGTATTCAGGAGGATTCCGATGTTTTTCAGGTTCATGCCCAGGGCATCGTTGGTGGAAAGGGAGAGCACCAGAGGCTTGTTATTGCGCAGGTGGGATTTGGCAGCCATCAGCACCGGCGTATCGGAAATCCCATTGGCCAGTTTGGACAGGGTATTTCCGGTACAGGGGGCAATAACAAGAATATCCATCAATCCTTTTGGACCGATAGGTTCTGCCCCCGGAATGGTGGTAATCGGATCTTTTCCGGTGAGGTTTTTTGCCCGTTCCAGAAAAGAAGCGCTGTCACCGAATCTGGAATCCAGGTGAGAGGCGTTCTGGGAAAATACCGGAATCAGGTTGGCGCCTGTTTTTTTTAATTCTTCCAGTGCGGCAAATATTTTTTCATAGGTGCAAAAAGAACCGGTAAAACCGATGCCGATGGATTTATTGTGAAAATCATAAGACATAATCTGTGATCCTTTCTACTATTTTTCCAATGAGCTGGCCGGAAGTTACAGGAGAAAACCGCCCTGGAAGGCCTGGAAGCCGGAAATAGGGCAGCAGGTTTTTTTCTGTAAGGTCTTCCGAAAAACCAAAGGGAGCGGATGCAATATCAAAGATATGGCAGGAGCCGGGAAGCTCCTGCAGCTGGTCAGGCTCCAGAATATGCGCTGGAATCGTATTGACAACCAGATTGCAGCGGGGCAGGAGCGTGGAAAAATCCTCTTCCCGGATGGGGCAGATTCCTTTTTTCTCTGCCGCTTCCTGTTTTTCTAGGTCTTGCTCCAGTACATAAACGCCACGGCACAAAGGATGCAGAAGGGAGCTGACGGCAGAGCCGCAATAGCCATATCCCAGCAGCAAAACCCTTGCAGAGGACAGAGAAAAGGGGGTGCAGCGGATGATTTCTCCTAAGAGCCCCTCAGCAGTGAGCAACGCATTTTCCATGGAAAAAATGGCGAGCTGGGAAAACAGGGATGTCTGGCATCCTTTTTCTTTCAGAAGCCGTGCAATATCCTGGGAAAGGCTGTGAGCCGCGAAAATCTGTCCGGAGTTTACGGAGTCCCACAATTCAGAGAGCAGGCAGGGAGGTTTATTGCCGTCTGCCTGGAACAGATGGACGCCGTCTTTGGAAAGAGGCGTGGGAGCCAGTATCACATCTGCCTGGGTTAGGGCCTCAGACAGGGAATTCTCCTGGATAATATCAGAACTGTAAGGAAAGTCCGGTGTGAGGAAGCAGGTTACCTGCCAGCCGCAGGCATGGAGATATTCTGCCGCATAACATTGCCGCAGGTCGCCGCCCAGGATTGCAATGGATGATATTGCCATATGCTTTCTCCGATTTGTGTTATCCCTACAATATATGAGAAAAAAGAGAAAAAGGTGTATAATGGAACCAATGGAAGAAATGGAGTGATTTTATGGAAAAGAATATGATACATGTGGTTGGGATGGGGCCGGGAAGCCCGGAGCAGATGACGGCGGAGGCAAGGGAGGTTTTGGAAGCCTGTGATACTATCGTGGGTTATACAGTGTATGTTGACCTTCTCACCTCTCTTTTGCCCCATAAGGAATTTCTTGAGACGCCCATGCGGCGGGAGGTGGAGCGCTGCCGTATTGCTTTTGAGGAGGCGTCAAAGGGGAAGCGGGTGGCAATGGTCTGCAGCGGAGATGCAGGAGTGTACGGGATGTCGGGTCTGATGCTGGAGCTGGCGCCGGAGTATCCTGGATGTGAAGTCCAAATAACAGCAGGTGTGACGGCGGCGCTGTCAGGCGGCGCTGTTTTAGGCGCTCCGCTGATGCACGATTTTGCAGTGATTAGCCTGAGTGATTTGCTGACACCCTGGGAAAAGATTGAGAGCCGGTTGAGCTGCGCAGCGGAAGCTGATTTTGTCATCTGCATCTATAACCCGTCCAGCAAAAAGCGGGCAGATTATCTAAAACGTGCCTGTGAGATTATCGCCGGGAAGACCGGAGGCAGCCGGGTTTGCGGTATTGTCAGCAGAATTGGACGGGATGGGCAGCAGGCCAGGGTGATGCCTCTTGAGGAATTGAAAGAGCAGCAGGTGGATATGTTCACCACCGTGTTTATCGGTAATTCTCAGACGCGGAATATTGGAGGAAGAATGGTGACGCCCCGGGGGTATGTGATCTGATTTTGCCGCAGGTTGTGGAGAACAGGAGTGAAACAGTATGGAAGGGTACTATCAGAGGCAGCTTACCTGTCTGTTAAAGAGCATCAGACCACTGGACACGGAGAGCGTGGAGTCAGCCAGATGCCGCTGGGACGGGATTGCAAAGCCTTTAAACGGAATGGGACGGTTTGAGGAGATGATCTCAAAAATCGCCGGAATCCAGGGGACAGAGGATATATCCCTGGGGCGAAAAGCAGTGGTGGTATTCTGTGCGGATAATGGAGTGGTGGAAGAGGGTGTCACCCAGACTGACAGCAGCGTGACAGCAGTGGTAACAGAAAATTTTGCAAAGGGCATTGCCAGTGTTAACCGAATGGCATGCCTGGCTGGAGTCGATGTGCTTCCGGTAGATATGGGCGTTGCGGGCAATGTATGTGAGCCAGGTGTGCGAAACTGCAAAATCGCTCCCGGGACAAAGAACATGCGCCGGGAACCGGCCATGAGCCTGGAACAGGCGCTGGAGGCGATTCATGTGGGGGTTTCCATTGCCGGAGAGTTGAAGAATACAGGCTATCATATTCTGGCGGTAGGTGAGATGGGAATCGGAAACACTACCACTTCCAGCGCTCTGGCGAGCATTCTGCTGGATCAGCCGGTGGATGCGGTGACCGGACGGGGAGCCGGGCTCTCCGGGGAAGGTCTGCAAAGGAAGATTCAGGTGATTAGGGAAGCTCTCGCACTTCATAAGCCCAGGGCCGATCGGCCTCTGGAGCTTTTGTCAGCAGTGGGAGGTTTTGATATAGCAGGTATGTGCGGACTGATGCTGGGAGGCGCCGTTTACCGGATTCCGGTGGTGCTGGACGGTATGATTTCTATGGCTGCGGCCCTTTTAGCGAAAGCATTTTGCCCGCTGGTGACGGATTACCTGATTGCCTCCCACATTGGGAAAGAGCCGGCATGTGTGCCGGCTCTTGAAAAGCTGGGATTGGAGGCAGTGATCTGCGGAAACCTGGCATTGGGGGAAGGAACCGGAGCGGTCATGTTGTTTCCTCTGCTGGATATGGCGGGAGCGGTTTACCGTGAGAACAGCACCTTTGCGGAAATTGAGATTGATGCGTATGAGAAGTTCAGAGATTGAGAGGAGCATATATGATATATTTTATCGGTGCAGGTTCGGGAGATCCAGAATTGATTACAGTTAAGGGGAAACGGCTGATTGATGAGGCGGACGTAATTATCTATGCAGGCTCTCTGGTAAATCCTCAGGTGCTTTGTGATGCAAAGGAGACTGCGGAGATTTTTAACAGCGCTTCTATGACGCTTCCTGAGGTGATTGAGGTAATGAGAACCGGTGTGGAGGCAGGGAAGAAGGTAGTCCGTGTCCACACGGGTGATCCTTCTATTTATGGGGCGCACCGTGAGCAGATGGAGGAGCTGGACAAGCTGGGGATTGAGTATCAGGTGATACCGGGGGTCAGCTCCTTTCTGGCAGCTGCCGCCAGCTTAAAGAAGGAATATACCCTGCCGGGGGTCAGCCAGACGGTGATTCTGACCCGAATGGAAGGGAGAACGCCGGTGCCTGAACCGGAACATATTGAGCGTCTTGCAGCCCATCGCTCCAGCATGGTGGTTTTTTTAAGTGTGGGTGAAATTGACACGCTTTCGGAAAAGCTCCGTATGGGCGGTTATCCTGCGGATACGCCTGCGGCGGTGGTATATAAGGCGTCCTGGGAGGAAGAAAAAATCGTCACAGGGACGCTTTTGGATATTGCGGACAAGGTTAAAGCGGCTGCAATCCGTAAAACAGCGCTGGTGCTGGTGGGTGGTTTTCTGGGGGATAAATTTGAGCGTTCCAGGCTCTATGATGAACATTTCAGCCATGAGTTCCGAAAGGGGAAGGAGTAGGGCGATGGCGAAGAAAATCATGGTGCAGGGTACCATGTCCAATTCGGGAAAGAGCTTTCTGGCAGCGGCGCTGTGCAGAATTTTCCGCCAGGATGGATACCGCGTTGCGCCATTTAAATCTCAGAATATGGCCCTAAATTCCTATATTACAAAAGAGGGGCTGGAGATTGGCCGCGCCCAGGCGGTGCAGGCGGAGGCGGCGGGTATTGACCCCACAGCGGATATGAACCCTATTCTTTTAAAGCCCACCAGCCAGATGGGAAGCCAGGTGATCGTAAACGGGGAAGTCTGCGGAAACATGGACGCTGTGGAGTATTACCGGCGCAAGCCGGAGTTTGCGCCGGTGGTTAAAGCAGCCTTTCAGCGGTTGGAGGCACTGTATGACATCATCGTTTTGGAGGGGGCGGGAAGCCCGGCAGAGATTAACCTGCGGGATCATGATATTGTGAATATGGGGATGGCTGCGATGGCGGACGCTCCGGTGATTTTGGTGGGTGACATTGACCGGGGCGGCGTTTTTGCCTCTCTCTATGGGACGGTGGCTCTTTTAAGACCGGAGGAGCAGGAGCGTATCCAGGGACTTGTTATCAATAAATTCCGTGGTGATGTGAAAATCCTGAATCCGGGGCTGGAGATGATTGAGAAGCGGCTTCACATTCCGGTTCTGGGGGTTATTCCTATGGAGCAGATTGATTTGGACGATGAGGACAGTCTGTCAGAGCGGCTGAGCTGTCGGGGGGAGATGAGCAGGACGGATGGAGTGCTGGATATTGTGGTGATTCGTCTGCCCCACATCTCTAATTTTACGGATTTTAATATTCTGGAACGTCAGCAGGGCGTGGCGCTTCGGTACACAGACCGGGTGGAACATTTGGGTCACCCAGACTTTTTGATTCTTCCCGGGACAAAAAATACCATGGATGATCTTCTCTGGCTGCGCAGCTCAGGTTTGGAGGCGCGTATCCTGCTTCTTGTGGAGGAAGAGCGCGTGCCGGTTATGGGAGTCTGCGGCGGCTATCAGATGCTGGGTGAGCGTTTGTCTGACCCGGAGGGCGTGGAAGGACAGGCAGGACGCAGTCTGCGCGGTATCGGGCTTTTGCCGGTGAAGACGGTATTTGCGTCAGAAAAAACCCGGACGCAGATTTGCGGAACAGTCTGTGAGGGCAGTGGAATTCTGACGGGCTGCGCCGGCCTTTCGGTAAATGGGTATGAAATCCATATGGGCATAACGGAAAGTTTGGTGGGAAATGGGGATTTTTTTATCCGTCTTGAGGACGGGCGCGGAGATGGTCTTCTGCGTGAGGACGGTCTGGTGTTTGGAAGCTATCTGCATGGATTGTTTGACAATGAGTTGTTTACAAAAAAAATTCTTAAAAATCTTTGGGAGAGGAAAGGACTGTTTCCCGATATGGCAAAAGAGAGCGTGGAATCTGCAGGGGCATACAGGGAGCGCCAGTACGAAAAGCTGGCAGCGCTGGTGCGTGGGTCATTGGATATACAGACAATCTACCGGATTATGGGATTTTAAGGGAGGAGATACGTGATGGAACGAAGAAATTGGATAAAGCCGGAGGAGATTGAGGCGCGGAGCATGGAAATCATTGAGAGCGAAATGCCGGAGGGTGACTGGACGGATGGCGAGCGGGCTGTGGTGAAAAGGTGTATCCACACATCTGCGGATTTTGAGTATGCACAAAATCTTTGGTTCTCCCCGGGAGCGGTAGAGCAGGCGCTGGCAGTTCTTGGAAGCGGACAGGGATTTACCATTGTGACTGATACGAATATGGCGGCGGCGGGGGTTAATAAGGCAGCGCTTGCAAAGCTTGGAGGAACGGTTCGCTGTTTTATGGCGGAGGAGGATGTGGCCCGTGAGGCGAAGGAGCGCGGGGTGACCCGGGCAACGGTCAGCATGGAGCATGCGGCACGTCTTTCCGGCCCGGTGATTTTTGCGATTGGGAATGCCCCCACGGCTCTGATTCGCCTTCACCAGATGATGAGTGAGGGAACCCTTTGTCCTGCTTTTGTCATTGGGGCTCCGGTAGGCTTTGTCAATGTGGTGGAGTCAAAGGAGCTATTCTGTACCGGCGCTGTTCCGTGTATTATTGCCAGAGGCAGAAAAGGCGGCAGCAATATTGCCGCAGCCATCTGCAATGCGCTGATGTACCGCCTTACCAGATAAGAATCTGAGGAAATCCACAAGGTGCTTGCATTTTCCGACAAAAATAATTATAATAATTTTAATTATTCTGAAGAAGGTGGCTTTTTTCATGGCAGATGAACAGGCAGATAGGAGCAGGGAGACTGAACCGGAGAATCCGGTTTGTTTTACCAGCCCTGAGGAGCTTTATCAGGATTTAATCCGAAGAATTCGGAAGTATCATCCCTCCGATGATATTTCCATGATTGAAAAAGCATATAGAATTGCCAGGGAGGTTCATAAGGACCAGCGGCGCAAATCGGGTGAACCATATATCATTCACCCTCTTTGTGTTGCAATTATTCTTGCGGATCTGGAACTTGACAAGGAGACAATCGCCGCAGGTATTCTCCATGACGTGGTGGAGGATACCATCATGACCCTGGAAGAGGTGGGGCAGGAGTTTGGCTCTGAGGTGGCTCTTTTAGTGGATGGTGTAACAAAGCTGACCCAGCTGTCCTGGTCCATGGACAAGGTGGAAATTCAGGCGGAGAATCTGCGCAAGATGTTTCTGGCTATGGCAAAGGATATTCGGGTAATCCTGATTAAGCTGGCAGACCGTCTTCATAATATGAGGACGCTCCAGTATATGACCCCGGAAAAGCAGAAGGATAAGGCGCGGGAGACGATGGACATTTACGCTCCCATTGCCCATCGTCTGGGTATTTCCAAAATCAAAGTGGAGCTGGATGATTTATCGCTGAAGTACCTGGAGCCTGATGTGTATTATGAGCTGGCCGAGAAGATTTCCCTGAGGAAGGACGCCAGGGAGGCGTTCGTGAGAAATATTGTGGATGAGGTGTCTGCCCATATGAATGAGGCGGGCATTGATGCTAAGGTGGACGGCAGGGTAAAGCACTTTTTCAGTATCTACAAAAAGATGGTGAACCAGGATAAAACCCTGGATCAGATATATGATTTATTTGCAGTTCGTATTATTGTGCGGACGGTGAAGGACTGCTATGCGGCTCTGGGAGTAATTCATGAACTGTACAAACCGATTCCGGGGCGCTTTAAGGATTACATCGCCATGCCGAAGCCAAATATGTACCAGTCTCTCCACACAACGCTGATTGGAGGCAACGGTCAGCCTTTTGAAATTCAAATTCGCACTTATGAGATGCACCGTACTGCTGAGTATGGTATTGCAGCTCATTGGAAGTACAAAGAGAGTGGAAGCGGCAAAATCGCGGCAGGGGATGAGGAGGCGAAGCTCTCCTGGCTGCGCCAGATTTTGGAGTGGCAGAAGGACGCAGATGATTCAAAAGAGTTTTTAAATATGGTGAAGGGCGATTTGGATTTGTTTGCGGACAGCGTATACTGTTTTACACCGAAGGGCGATGTCAAGACGCTGCCAAGCGGTTCTACCCCTATCGATTTCGCCTATTTGATTCACAGCGCGGTGGGGAACAAGATGGTGGGTGCACGGGTCAACGGAAAGCTGGTACCTATTGAATATGTAATCCAGAACGGTGACAGGATAGAGATTATCACCTCCCAAAACTCCAAGGGTCCCAGCCGTGACTGGCTTGCCCTGGTTAAAAGCACCCAGGCGAAGAATAAGATTAATCAGTGGTTCAAAACAGAATTGAAAGAGGATAATATTCTGAGGGGCAAGGAGCTGATTGAGCGGTATTGTAAGGCAAAGGGCATCAATTTCCCGGATATTAACAAGCCCGAGTTTCAGGAGAAGGTTATGGTGCGGTATGCGTTCCATGACTGGGAATCGGTGCTCGCCTCCATCGGGCATGGTGGTCTGAAGGAAGGCCAGGTCATTAACAAGATGTTGGATGAGCATGCCAAGAAGGAGCGGAAGGAAATTACCGATAAGCATATCCTGGAAGGCATCAGTGATATGAGCAATAAGGTGTCGGTATCGAAAAAGTCCGGCAGCGGTATCGTGGTCAAGGGAATCCATGATGTGGCGGTTCGGTTCTCCCGGTGCTGCAGCCCGGTTCCGGGTGATGAGATTGTAGGCTTTGTTACCCGCGGGCGTGGTGTTTCCATTCACCGTACCGATTGTATCAATATGATTAATCTGCCGGAGGATGAGCGGGTGCGTCTGATTGATGCTGAGTGGCAGAAGCCGGAGACGAGCGACAGTCAGGAGCGTTATTCCACTGAGATTCAGATTTATGCCAATAACCGGATTGGTATGTTCGTGGACATCTCCAAGGTATTTACAGAGCGTCAGATTGATATTACATCTATGAATATCCGTACCAGCAAGCAGGGTAAGGCGACCATCATAATGACATTTGATATTCACGGCATTGAGGAGCTGAATCGGCTGACGGATAAATTAAGGCAGATAGAAGGTGTGTTGGATATTGAGAGAACTGCGGGATAACTATACGCAGTTCTTGTTCTTGAAAGGAGATTTTATGAGTGATTTTCGGATTAAAACATGTGTAGTCGGTCAAGTTGAGACGAACTGTTATATTATTTACCGTGAGGGGAAAAAGGAAGCGGTGATTGTGGATCCTGCGGACAACGGTGCGTACATTTTAAATAAGTGCCGTGAGCTTTCGGTGGAGCCGTCGGCAATCCTGCTGACCCACGGTCACTTTGACCATATTTTGGCGGTGGCAGACATCAGACGCGCATTCCGCTGTAAGGCGTATGCCCATATGGACGAGGAGGGGCTGCTGCTTGAGCCGTCCATGAATCTGTCCGGAAGCATGGGGACAGAGCAGATAAGCGTACAACCGGATTGCCTTTTACAAGATAATGAAGTGTTGAAGCTTTTGGACTGTGACTGGAAGGTGCTGGCCACACCGGGGCATACGGCAGGTTCGGTCTGCTACTATATTGAGGCGGAACATGTTCTGATTTCCGGCGATACGCTGTTTGCGGAGTCTTTAGGGCGGACAGATTTGCCTACGGGAAACCCTGCGGCCATTGTACACTCGATTACGGAGAAGCTTTTTGTGCTGCCGGATGATACGATGGTTTATCCGGGACATGGGGATCCCACAACAATCGGTTACGAGAAGCAGTATAATCCGGTGCTGGTGTACATGCGGAGGCACCGTTGATTATGATAGGGATTTTGTTGAATGACAGCGCTTACGAGCAGGATATTAGAGAGCTTTTGATGGCGTTTTATCCCGGGGAGGGCTTTGTCCACGAGGAGAGGGAGGGGCTTTTATTCGCGGTGGAGGGAATCTTAAGCGGGGACAGGAGTCAGTTTGACCTTCATCTTGTTTTTTATGGACAGAGCAGTTTTTGGGGAATCCGGGCGGAGACGTTGGAGCCGGCCATGGCGAAGGAATTTGAGGCGCTTTGTGAAGACACGGTGTTTGCAGTGGATTATGATGATCGGACTGCCACAAAAAATCGTATTAAGCGCAGGCTTTATCTGATGTTGATGTCCCATACAGGCAGGGTTTTACCGTGGGGGACTTTAACAGGGATACGCCCAACGAAGATTGCCATGACAAAGCTGAAAGAGGGCGTTGATGAGAAAGAGATTTTCAGCTATATGAAGGATACTTACTTTGCGAGTGATGAGAAGGTGGATTTAAGTATCGAGATTGCAAGAAGGGAGCGGGAGCTTTTATCTGCTGTTGATTGCCGCAACGGATATAGCTTATATGTGGGCATACCGTTCTGTCCAACCACCTGTCTGTACTGTTCCTTTACTTCCCATCCGATTGGGAAATGGAAGGAGAGGACAGGGGAATATCTGGAGGCGCTCTTTCGGGAGCTTGATTATGTGGCAGAGAAGAAGCGGGACTGCACTTTGGATACGGTATACTTCGGCGGCGGAACGCCTACCTCCCTCTCGCCGGAGGATTTGAACAGGCTGATTACAAAGCTGAAGACAGTTTTTGATTGTTCCAGTGTAAAGGAGTTTACGGTGGAGGCGGGACGACCTGACAGTATTACCAGAGACAAGCTGGAGGTATTAAGACATCAGGGAGTCACCCGTATCTCAATCAACCCTCAGACTATGAAGGAGGAAACGTTAAAGCTGATTGGACGCCGCCATACGGTGGATGATGTGAAAGAGCGGTTTTGGCTGGCGAGGGAGCTGGGGTTTGATAATATCAACATGGATTTAATCATCGGACTTCCTGAGGAGGGGCTGGAGGACGTGCGTTCCACCATGGAGGCAGTGAAGGAACTTTCACCGGACAGTGTAACCGTGCATTCTCTGGCCATCAAGCGGGCAGCGCGGCTGAATACCATGCGTGAGGTGTATAAGGATCTGAAAATTACCAACACTCAGGAGATGATCGATTTAACATCCCGGTATGCTCGTAATATGGGGCTGGAGCCTTATTATCTGTACCGTCAGAAGAATATGGCAGGGAATTTTGAGAATGTGGGCTATGCTGCGCCCGGAAAGGCATGTATTTATAATGTACTGATTATGGAGGAACAGCAGACGATTATTGGCTGCGGCGCGGGGACTACCACCAAAAGGCTGTTTGCGGACGAGAACCGAATTGAGCGCGCTGAGAATGTCAAGGATGTGGAGCAGTATATAAACCGGATTGACGAGATGATTGAGAGGAAGCGGCGGCTGTTCACGGATCTGTATGAATATGAGCCAAAACAGCGTGCATGTAAAGCAGTGAGCCGGGGTTTGTAAAAAACAGGCAGACAAGGGAATTGATTATCCCTTGCCGCCTGTTTTTTAGTGGTTAAGGCATTGTAAATCAAGGAGGAAGCCAAAGTATGGTTTTCGCCCTTTTTAACTGTTTTCCTTTCGATATTTGTCCTCAAAAACCTCTATCATTATTCTTGCGCCAAGCCGGAAACCATCAATAAATATTTGAGATAATTCAAGAGGAAGTGTGTCAAGCTGTTCATCCATAATACGCTTAAATTCTCTATCAAGAGGACTTCCAATTTTTTTGATAAAGTCCTCATAATGCTCATATTGCTTTTTCCTCAAAGCCTTATATTCTTCTATCATAGGGAGATACTGTTCAGCCGGAGCTATCTCACCGCTATACAAAGCCTGTAATATTTTATCCATTGTTTTACACGATCCTTTCGAGCATATAGAATATGTTGCATATTTATATTTTATATTTGTAATATATAAATGTCAATAAGAAAATACTATAATGATTACAATACTAGAATGCAGAGGTGTAACATGGAGAATAAGTTTGTTGCAAGACCGAAGGGGATGGAAAAAAGAAGACAAATCCGCTGTAATAACGTTGAAATTAGAAAAAAATTTGCAGGAAGAAATTGAGGTGTATGGCATTGCAGTACGGATTAGAACACCTTGAGTTTCTTTTTAAATATTACAAAATTGTGTTCATTTAATGTAATATATAAATGGTAAATTTTGGCAATTATACTTGAATACATAAGTATAATATGGAGGTACAATCATGAGTGGTAAATTTATAGTAAGACCAAAAAACATGGAAAAAAGAGATAAATCTGTCGTAATGACATTGAGGTTAGACAGGGATTTACAAGAAGAATTTGATAAATTATCAGTACAAAGTGACCGTTCCAGAAATGAATTGATGTGCATGGCATTGCGGTACGCATTGGAACATTTGGAGTTTATTCCAGAGAGTGACGAAGATAGTCTATGAGAGAAAATGGTAAATTTGCTGTTGCCATTTGCTTTCGGCAATAGTATAATCGTTAAGATATAAAAAGCTTTATGGAATTTATAGGAAAGAAAACGGAGAAGAATGATGGCGCTGAAAAAAAAGCCGGTGACGGGCATGAGAGATATTCTTCCTGCTGAGATGCAGGTGCGGGAGTTTGTTATGAACCAGATTAAGGAGACGTACCGGAGTTTCGGATTTACTCAGATTGAGACCCCGTGTGTGGAGGATATCGGGAATCTGACCAGTAAGCAGGGCGGGGATAACGAAAAGCTGATCTTTAAGATTTTAAAAAGAGGTGAGAAGCTTAAGCTAGAGACTGCCGTGGCAGAGGCCGATTTAACTGACAGCGGGCTGCGTTATGATTTAACGCTTCCGCTTTCCCGGTATTACGCCAACAACGCGGCACAGCTTCCCAGCCCTTTTAAGGCGCTGCAGATAGGCAGTGTATGGCGTGCAGACCGTCCGCAGAAGGGGCGGTTCCGTCAGTTTGTTCAGTGCGACATCGACATCCTGGGAGATACCAGCTCTATGGCTGAGATTGAGCTGATTCTTGCTACCACCACAGCGCTGGGCAAGATCTGCCCTGACAACACCTTTAGTGTGCGCGTCAATGACCGTGAGCTTTTAAAGGGCATGGCATTGTACAGTGGATTTCAGGAGGAGACTCTGGATCAGGTATTTATCACCCTGGACAAGATGGACAAGATTGGGTATGATGGTGTACGCGCAGAGCTTCTGCAAAACGGATATGGCGGAGATATTGTAGAAACGTATTTAAATTTGCTGGGCAGTGTTAAGAATGATGCAGATGGGGTCAGGAAGCTGGGAGAGAGACTGAAGGATGTGCTTGCCTTAAGTGTCACTGAGAACCTGGCTCATATTATGGACACAGTACAGAAGGTGGCGGTGACCGATTTTAATTTGTATTTTGATCCCACTTTGGTTCGTGGCATGTCTTATTATACAGGGACTATTTTTGAGGTATCCATGGAGGGCTTTTCGGGATCTGTGGCAGGCGGCGGAAGATATGATAAGATGATTGGAAAGTTTGCAGGCATGGATACTCCGGCCTGCGGATTTTCCATCGGTTTTGAACGAATTGTGAGCCTTTTGATGGATCAGAATAGTATGGTGGAGAAAGCCGCTCCAAAGAAAGCGTATTTGGTGGAAAAGGGAATGGATCAGGAACGTTTGACACAGATTATGAAGCAGGCGATGGAGGAGCGTGCAGCAGGTGTTTCTGTGCTGGTATCCCAGATGAATAAGAACAAGAAATTCCAGAAGGAGCAGCTAGGTAAGGAAGGCTGTACGGAGTTTGTGGAGTTTTACCGGGAAGCTCTGAAATAGTGTAAAAAAGAAAAACGGCGGCGTATAGGCTGCCCGCATGTAAGGAGATAAGAACATGGCAGAGTCAATGCTGGGGCTGAAACGCTCCCACAGATGTACGGAGGTCAGCACCGCCAATATCGGTCAGGATGTGACGGTAATGGGCTGGGTTCAAAAGAGCAGGAATAAGGGTGGAATCATTTTTACAGATATGCGTGACCGTTCCGGTATCCTGCAGATTATTTTTGAGGAGAGTGATTGCGGCGCGGAGAGCTTTTCAAAGGCGGAGAAGCTGAAAAGCGAATTTGTTATTGCTGTGACCGGCCGTGTGGACGCGCGTTCCGGCGGTGTCAATGAAAAACTGGTGACGGGTGCTATTGAGGTGCGGGCTAAGTCCCTGCGCATTTTATCCGAGTCTGAGACACCGCCATTCCCCATTGAGGAGAACTCCAGAACGAAGGAGGAACTTCGTTTAAAGTACCGTTTTCTGGATTTGAGGCGTCCGGACATGCAGCGCAATCTGCTTCTTCGCAGCCGGATTGCGATTTTAACAAGACAGTTTTTAGCCGAAGAGGGCTTTTTTGAGATTGAGACCCCGACTCTGATTAAGAGCACGCCGGAGGGGGCGAGAGATTATCTGGTACCCAGCCGTGTGCATCCCGGCTCCTTTTATGCACTGCCCCAGTCTCCGCAGCTTTTCAAGCAGCTTTTGATGTGCTCCGGGTATGACCGTTATTTTCAGCTGGCACGCTGCTACCGGGACGAGGATTTGCGTGCGGACCGCCAGCCGGAGTTTACGCAGATTGATATGGAGCTTTCCTTTGTGGACGTGGATGATGTTCTCGATGTAAATGAACGCTTGCTCCATAAGCTTTTTAAAGAGCTTTTGGATGTGGAGATCCCCCAGCCGATTCCCCGTATGACATGGCAGGAGGCGATGGATCGGTTTGGCTCTGACAAGCCGGATTTGCGGTTTGGCATGGAGCTGAAAAATGTATCTGATGTGGTGAAGGACTGTGAGTTTGTGGTGTTTAAGAGCGCCTTGGAAAACGGCGGAACTGTCCGTGGTATCAATGCCAAAGGGCAGGGGAGCATGCCCAGAAAGAAGATTGATGCACTGGTGGAATTCGCCAAGGACTTCGGTGCCAAGGGACTTGCGTATGTGGCAATTCAGGAGGATGGAACATTTAAATCTTCTTTTGCAAAGTTTATGACTGATGAGCAGATGGCGGCGCTGGCGGTCGCTATGGACGGAAAACCGGGTGACCTTCTTTTGTTTGCAGCGGACAAGAATAAAGTGGTGTGGGATGTTCTGGGCAATCTGCGTCTGGAGCTGGCGCGTCAGTTGGAACTGCTTAACAAGAATGAGTTTCAGTTTTTATGGGTGACGGAGTTCCCGCTTTTAGAATACTCCCAGGAGCAGGGGCGCTTCGTGGCAATGCACCACCCGTTCACCGCTCCTATGGATGAGGATTGGCGCTTGATTGACAGTGACCCTGGCGCAGTCCGTGCGAAGGCTTACGACATCGTTTTAAATGGCACGGAGTTAGGCGGAGGTTCTGTGAGAATCCATCAGGGTGATATTCAGTCCAAAATGTTTGAGGTGCTGGGTTTTACGGCGGAGGAGGCTCAGGCTCAGTTTGGATTTCTGCTGGAGGCATTTAAGTATGGAGTTCCGCCTCATGCAGGTCTTGCCTATGGTCTTGATCGTGTGGTGATGCTGATGGGCGGCTGCGACAGTATTCGAGAGGTTATTGCCTTTCCGAAGGTGAAGGATGCTTCCTGCCTGATGACCGAGGCTCCTGCTCCGGTGGACGAAAGGCAGTTGGAGGAGCTGGGAATCGAGGTTTGCCAGGAAGTAATTTTGGAAGAATAAAGCAGAGTGCGGGTATCCGGCAGCCTACCGGATGCCTGCTTTTGTTTTGCGGAATTTACAGGTTGAATGAATGTTCAATGCGGAAACTGTGAAAACTCTGTGAAGACGTAGCAAATGTGATTGATATTTGTTACAATGTGAGTAATCGGCAATCTGCTCGGAAAAAGAGAAAAGAGAGAGGAGCAGCGGAAGTAGAATGGATTTGTTGAAGGTACTGGTAGTGGATGATGAGTCAAGGATGCGCAAGCTGGTGAGGGATTTTTTGACCGTGAAGGGTTTTTCGGTTCTGGAGGCAGAGGATGGGGAGCAGGCAGTGGATATTTTTTTTCAGAGGAAGGATATTTCACTTGTTATTCTGGATGTGATGATGCCGAAGATGGACGGCTGGGAGGTGTGCAAAACCATCCGTCAGTATTCCCGGGTGCCGATGATTATGCTGACGGCGCGTGGAGAGGAGCGGGATGAGCTTCAGGGTTTTAAGCTGGGAGTGGATGAATATATTTCCAAGCCCTTCAGCCCTAAAATTCTGGCGGCGCGGGTGGAGGCGATCCTTCGCAGGAGCAATATGTATGAGGAGGGACCGGCCGAGGCGGGTGGAATCCGGATTGATCAGGCAGCTCATCAGGTCACCATCGACGGGCGGTCTCTGGATTTAAGCTATAAGGAGTTTGAATTGCTCACCTATTTTGTAGAGAACTGCGGGATTGCCCTGTCCCGGGAGAAGATTTTAAACAATGTGTGGAATTACGATTATTTTGGTGATGCGCGAACGATCGATACTCATGTAAAGAAGCTGCGCAGCAAGATGGGGGAAAAGGGAAATTATATCAAGACCATATGGGGTATGGGATATAAGTTTGAGGTAGATGAATGAGACGGAAGATCATGCTGACTTTTATCGGCTTGATGGCGGTGGTGCTGTTTGCAATCCTGGCAATTAACAAGTGGTGGCTGGAGCAATATTATATTGACCAGAAGCTGAAGGTGATGGAGCATGCTTATGCCGACTTAAATGACGTGGTGATGGAGTATACAGACGACGGGGAGAATATCGGAGATATGCTGACAGAGGAGCTGGCCAATGAGTGGGAGCTTTGGAGTCAGATAAGACCACGGGGCGGAGGCGATGAAGAGGCTCGGGACAGTTTTGTTAAAAGAAAACAGGCTGATGTACCAGGAAAGCCCGGAACAATTCTTGGAACGATTCGTTATTATGGGGAACAGAATAATATTGCTATGGTACTGGTCGACAGTAATACAGGCAGAGCGCTGGTTAATTCCGGACGTGAGAGTGATTTTCTGGTTCAGAAGGTTCAGCGGTATGTGCTGGGGAAGGGACAGAACCAGGCAAAGGTGCTGGCAAGGCATGAAAATTATATGGTAGAAACAAACTATGATTTTCGTTCCGGCTCCAGCTATATGGAGAGCTGGGGATTTTTCTCCGACAACAGCACCCTGTTCATTATGTCCATGCCCCTTGCTAGTGTGCGGGAGAGTGCTGCGCTGGCAAACCATTTTACCACTTATGTAGTGTTGGTTGCTTTGGTATTTGGAAGCGTTCTGATGTATTTTGTGACTAACCGTGTAACGAAGCCGATTTTAAAGCTGGCGGCGGTGTCGGAGCAGATGTCAAATCTGAATTTTGATGTGTTTTATGAGGATGATGCCCAGGATGAGGTGGGTGTGCTGGGGCGCAGCATGAATACTCTGTCCGGGAAGCTGAAGGAGACGATTGGTGAGCTTCGCCAGGCGAACGCCCAGCTTCAGAGGGATATTGATGAGAAGGTTCAGATTGATGAGATGCGAAAGGAGTTTATTGCCAATGTGTCCCATGAGCTAAAGACGCCAATTGCCCTGATTCAGGGGTATGCGGAGGGACTCTCGGAGGGGATGTGCAAGGATGAGGAGAGTCGTGATTATTATTGTGAGGTCATTATCGATGAAGCAAACAAGATGAATAAGATGGTCAGGCAGCTTTTGACCCTGACGGCGTTGGAATTTGGCAATGATGCGCCCATCATGGAGCGGTTTGATGTGACTGAGCTGATATGTGATATGGTAAGCTCTTCAGGTATTTTGTTTCAGCAGAACAATGCAAAAGTGGATGTAAAGGCAGAGAGCCCGCTTTTTGTGAGGGGAGACGAATTTAAAATTGAGGAGGTCTTAAGTAACTACCTGACGAATGCGCTTCACTATCTGAATGGTGAGCGGCGCATTGAGATTCGCGCAGAACGCCAGTCAGACAGGGTGGCTGTCCATGTCTTTAACACCGGAGAACATATTCCGGAGAAGGATTTACCCAACCTGTGGACAAAGTTTTATAAGGTGGACAAGGCAAGAACCCGCGATTATGGCGGCAGCGGAATCGGTCTGTCTATTGTTAAGGCAATTATGGATGCCCACCACCAGAGCTGTGGGGTTGCCAATGTGGAGGGCGGTGTGGAGTTTTGGTTTACATTAGAAGCGGAGGATGGATAGGAGATTTCAAATGGGACAGGTGTGTGAAGAAGTTATAAGAGCCTGGCAGAAAAATGTTGACAGAAGTCCAAAAGGGTAGTAGAATGATTGTGAATATTAACTAAATAGCACTTTAAACTGTTGAAGCAGAAATAAAAATAAATCGTGCGCTTACAGAGAGGCAGGAAGGCATACGTCAGTTGCGGGGGTATGGCAGTGTCCCATAAGGGCACGAAAACATAAGTGTACTGATTAAAAACGTTCTGCTGGCGAATTAAGGTGGCACCACGGTGAACCGATATGTAAAAATATACGGTCCCGTCCTTGACGGATTTGCTTTGCTTGTAGTCTGTCATGGACGGGATTTCTGATATGGAGCTCCTGGCGGCTATCAATAAAATTTATGTTAAAGAAAGGAAGAGTTCATTATGGAACAGAAAATTCCCTATAAAATTTATCTGGAAGAAAGTGAGATGCCAAAGCAGTGGTATAATGTGCGTGCTGATATGAAGAAGAAGCCAGCGCCTATTTTAAATCCGGCCACATTAAAGCCAGTTACCCTTGAAGAGTTGTCTGCTATTTTTTGTACGGAACTGGCAAAGCAGGAGTTGGATGACACAACGCCTTATTTTGACATACCGGAGAAAATCCTTAACTTTTATAAAATGTACCGTCCATCCCCGCTTGTACGTGCATATTGTCTTGAGGAGAAGCTGGGCACTCCGGCTCATATTTACTATAAATTTGAAGGAAATAATACTTCTGGAAGCCATAAGCTGAATTCTGCGATTGCCCAGGCGTATTATGCTAAGACCCAGGGACTTAAGGGCGTTACCACAGAAACTGGTGCAGGTCAGTGGGGAACTGCGCTGTCTATGGCATGTTCTTACCTGGATCTGGACTGTCAGGTATATATGGTGAAAT
Organism: uncultured Clostridium sp.; assembly: GCA_947575275.1. Taxonomy (GTDB): domain Bacteria; phylum Bacillota; class Clostridia; order Lachnospirales; family Lachnospiraceae; genus Brotaphodocola. The sequence goes on from CANPMS010000007.1 coordinate 64,459, forward strand.
GCTCTTATGAGCAGAAGCCGTTTCGCCGTGAGGTGATGAGAACCTACGGAGCGAAGGTTACCCCGTCCCCATCCATGAATACCAACATTGGACGTAAGATTAATGAGGAATTCCCTGGAACTACAGGAAGCCTTGGATGTGCCATTTCTGAGGCAGTGGAGGCAGCCACCACCCAGGAAGGTTACCGCTATGTGCTTGGCTCTGTGCTGGCGCAGGTGCTTCTTCACCAGTCTGTCATTGGTCTTGAAGCAAAGTCTGCACTTGATAAGTACGGTATTAAAGCGGATACGATCATCGGCTGTGCTGGAGGTGGTTCAAACCTGGGAGGGTTGATTTCTCCGTTTGTTGGCGAGATTCTGAGAGGCGAGGCAAATTATGACATTATTGCGGTTGAGCCTGCATCCTGTCCGAGCCTGACCCGTGGTATATATGCTTATGACTTTTGCGATACGGGCAAGGTATGTCCGCTGGCAAAAATGTATACTTTGGGAAGCGGTTTTATTCCATCTGCCAACCATGCAGGCGGTCTTCGCTATCATGGCATGAGCTCTACGGTGTCTGAATTATACGACCAGGGGCTTATGACGGCCCGCTCAGTAGAACAGACAGGAGTATTTAAGGCTGCAGAGATTTTTGCCAGAGTAGAGGGAATTCTTCCGGCTCCAGAGAGCAGCCATGCTATTAAGGTTGCAATCGATGAGGCGTTAAAGTGTAAGGAGAGCGGAGAGGCAAAGAATATCGTGTTTGGTCTGACTGGAACGGGATATTTCGATATGGTTGCATATCAGAAGTACAATGATGGGGATATGAGAGATTACATCCCCAGTGATGAGGAATTGGCGAAATCCTTTGCCATGTTGCCGAAAGTGGAGTAATGAGGCGTTTGGGGAGTCCGCTGAGTGGGCTCCCTATCTTGCTAGTAAAGGGATTCGGATGCTGATTTGAGCACCCAAAGAAGAATGCAAAAAAGTGCGAAAAAAATATTGACAGATTATGCGCATTGTGATAATCTATTAAAGCTGTCCCGAAGAAATGAGGGAGCAGCCGGAACCTTGAAAATAGAAGATTGAACAGTGTTTAAAACCCTGAAGATTCTAAAAAGAAGGGTCTGTAAAGGACTCTTTGAATGAGAACATTCAGAAGTAAAACGA
>CANPMS010000008.1 GCA_947575275.1 uncultured Clostridium sp.
TCGGGTTATACTGTGGCTACCCGGAGGATGAAAGCATACTCATTTACAACAAGGAGTGGGAGAAATGTGCAGCAGATTATCCTGCAGGGGAACTGGGTGGAGCAGTGGGGCTTTGAGATTGGCTGCAGCGTGTCTGTGGAGTGTTACCAGAATAATCTGGTTATTTTAAAAGACTGAAAAATTTTGTGGTCTGTTCGTATGAAATATGATAAAATATCAGTAAAAGCAGGAGGTGAGGCCATGAATACAGATACTACCATAGCGAAAAACATCCGTGTGGCTGATCAGAAAGCCAGTTATGATGCGGCCTGCAAGCGGCTGCTTTCGGAAAAGATTATTCTGGCATGGATTATGAAGAACTGCCTGGAAGAATACCGTGACTGTGATGTGGAAGAGATTGCGGAAAAATATATTGAAGGTACACCGCAGGTGGGCGAAGTGGCAGTTGCCCCGGATGAATCCAACCGTGTTTCTATGATACAGGGAGCCGGAAACGAAGATACTTCTCTGACGGAGGGAACTGTTACCTATGATATCCGCTTTCTTGCGACAGCTCCTGTATCCGGGGAATTGATTCGTTTGATTATCAATATAGAAGCCCAGAATGATTTTTATCCGGGTTATCCGCTGATAAAGAGGGGAATCTATTACTGTAGCCGGATGATTTCCGCCCAATATGGAACAGAGTTTACAAATTCCCACTATGAGAATATCAAAAAAGTATACAGCATATGGATTTGTATGAATCCGCCAAAGAGCCGTGAAAACAGCATTACCCGTTATTACATTGCGGAAGAAAATCTGGTGGGCAGTGTAAAGGAACAGAAAGCGGATTATGATTTGATGGCGGCTGTCATGATTTGTCTTGGGAAAGAGGGCGATTCAGGTACGGATTTATTAAAACTGTTGAATGTTCTTCTGTCCACGGAGACAGGTTCACAGGACAAGTGCCAGATATTGGAGGAAGATTTTCATATCAGAATGACTCAGACATTGGAAAGTGAGGTGTCACTTATGTGTAATTTAAGTAAGGGTGTGGAGGAGAAAGGAATTCAAAAGGGAAGACAAGAAGGAAGACAGGAAGGAATAATAGCTATGGTATCAGCATTAAAGGATTTACAAATTGCAGACAGCATTATTCTGAATAAAATTCAGGAAAAGTTTCATTTGGCGGAAGAAACAGCAAAAATGTATTTGTAAGTATAACAGGCAGAGCATTTACAGATGCTCTACCTTGTTTGACAGAATAATATAGGGATATTTTTCGCACTTAGGTGTGTTATGGAGAACCATATCATAAGTAAGGGCGAAAAAGAACATAGGTTCTTGAAATTAAAAGAGAATAAGATTTGCATTTTTAACCCCATGGGAGGCAAGCGGCTTCCATGGGGATTTCCAGGACAACAAACCGAAACAAAGACGGCAGTAAACGGAGGCTTACCTATTATGCTTGTGGGAATTGGAAAAAATAAAGGAACCACTGTTTGCCACAGCAATATGGTACGGGTAGAAAAAGCGAATACGTTTGTATACCATCAACTGGATAAACTGCTAAGCGACGAGAAATTTTTTAAAGAGGTCGTGGAGAGGGTAAATCGGGAGCATAGAATTTTAAAGAAAAATGCTATAAAAGAACGGGGAGTTCAGGAAAAGAACCAGGAAAAAATCAGGATTCGCCAGCAGAGGAATCATGAGCTATATGAGGATGGCGAGATTTCCAGGGAAGAAAGAGATTCCAAAAGAGACTATTCGGGAGATATTAAAAAATTTCAGCAGGATTTTATCCAGCGACATTGACCGTACTATTCGAAAACGTTTATTACACCTTTTGATTTCAGAGATTACAATCGACCAGTACCGAAATATTGATTCGATTAAATTAAAATTATCGGATGAGCTGGTTCATTTTTTACAGGGTTATGGCGGCACACCTCCAGACGGTGCGCCGTCTGTTTTTATGTTCCGGGAAGCTGGTTATCCTGAAGGATGAAAGAGGATAAAATATCGTGAGACGGGTTCTGGGTGTATTGTAATTGGTCGGGAGACTGTGTATAATAGGGTTAAAGGATATAAAGACTATGAGACATACAAAGTTTTCCGGCAGTCATTTATGGGAAGAAAGCAGGTAGTTAATTATGGAAAACATAGAGGCAAAGCAGATAAAATGGGAAGAATTAAGCATATCCAATGATTTTCTGTTCGGAAAGGTTATGCAGAATCCGGAGTTATGCAAAGAATTATTACAGAGGATTCTTCCGGATTTGAAGATTGACCGTATTGAGTATCCAGAATTGCAGAAAAGTATTAACATGGATATGGATGCCCGTAGTGTAAGACTGGATGTATATGTAAAGGATGAGAAAGAGGTTGTTTATGACATTGAAATGCAGGTAAGCAATACAAAGGAACTTCCTAAGAGAAGCCGGTATTATCAGAGCATGCTTGACCTGCAGCTTATTGATAAAGGGCAGCTTTATGATGAGTTAAAGAGAAGCTATGTTATATTTATCTGTCCATTCGATTCATATGGAAAAGGACGGCATATTTACACCTTTGAAAATATCTGTAAAGAAGACAGCAGTATTTCCATGGGAGATGAGGCGGTAAAGATATTTCTCAATGCAAAAGGAACCCTGGATGATGTCAGTGATGAATTAAAGGCATTTCTTGATTATGTGGCAGGGAAAAAGCCAAAGGATGCCTATGTAGAGAGGCTGGAAGAAGCTGTAAGAGAGGCCAAAAAGAATAGAGAATGGAGGCATGAGTATATGACATTGTTAATGAGAGACCAGGAGAATGTGAAAATTGGTGAAAAACGTGGAGAAGAAAAAATGCTTTTGTTAATGGAAAGATTGATAGAAGATAAGCGTTTTGATGATATTGCAAGGATAAAGACGGATAACAGCTATCGTCAGAAATTATATTTGGAATATCATATAATTTAGAAAAAGGAATCACAGGGCAGGACAGTTTAAAAGTGTTCTGCCCGAAATAATACTATGAGATTTTTCGCATTTAGGTATGTTATGGAGAACCGTATCATAAGTGAGAGAAAAGAAACGGATGTTCTAAAAATATAGTGGTTTGTTAGAGGGGAATATGATAAAATACAGGCAGAAGGAGGAGAACAGATGGGTATCTTTGATAAATGGAAAAGGAATAAGCAGAAAAAACCTGCAGTTGATGTAATGCGGGGAGGTAATGAATTAACTTTGGAACAGGCGAGCCCAGTTACCCAAAGTATTGTTGTGCAGCTAGGCTACCCATATCAGATTTTTCAACGGAAGCAAGTTATGAAGACGTGATGGAGGCGTATGGACAGGCAATGCTGCAGGGAAAACAGGAAGGTTTTACACCTGTATTGGTTCCGTCAGATGATGTATTAGATGAGTATCTTGGTATATTAAAGGATGATGAGTATACCTTGGAGGATATTTTAAAGACTGAGCTGGAATCTGGCGAGGAGCTGCTTAAAAAGCGTTTTGAAGAGTACACAGGTGATGAAGCAGATGAATTTGACATGGAAGAATTCATGGGTGGATTTGATGGTGTGCCAGAGGTGGTTGATAGTTATATTGCTTTTCGGGAATATCAGTCCAATAGAATCGTAGAAACAATATTGCTAAAGGTTCCAACGACTAAGCCGTGGGAACTGGTGGCATATGTGCCGTTTGGCGGATGGAATGAATGTCCCGAAGTTAAAGAAATGATGGCTGTCTGTAAATATTGGTTTGAGAAATATGGGGCGGTTCCCGTAATCATTTCTCATGATGTAATGGAAATGCGAATACCGACGCCGATTGGGGAAAAGGATTCCCTGCAGGTTGCCAAAGAGCATTTTGCATTTACTCCGGACAGAGTGTTTCAGGGCACACGAACAGGGACTTTATCTGAAGTGGCGGCTTGCATTGCTGCATCTAAAGTATGGTATTTCTGGTGGGATTAAAGTGACCATAAAGTATATACGGCTTTTGGGAAAGAATGTAAAAGAAAGGGAGAAAGTATGAGTAACAGATTAGTATTAGTAGTTTTGTGTGCAGCATCTATATTGTGTGGTTGTCAGAAAGAGCAGGGAAATGGGAATATCCAGGATAGTTCTAAAGCGGAGCCCCTTAGTAAGATGGCAGACTTGGACTACGGGGTCTCCATAGAAGAGCTGATAAAGGCGTTCCAGGAGGATTATGCCCGTGCAGCAAATCAGATGGGGCTTTCTCAGAATCATGATGATTTGGAATATGAAACCAGCGGCGCTTCCGTGGGAGATGGTATGCTGACGATTGGTCTAACAAACAGGCTCAACCTGATAGTGAACAAATCCCCAAAACTCAAAATGATATGGTATGCAGGTTATCCAGAGGATAACGAATCATTCTTGCAAGAAATGCAGATCGTATTGATGGCAGCAGATCAGAATATTTCTGAGGAAGAGGCAAAGACATATGTAGATGAATTATGGACGGAAGCATGGGAAAACCGGAATAATAATCCATCAAGCGTGCAGAAACATCTGCCAAGTGGTGTGCTGTATAGCTTTTCCATTAATGAAAGGGGGCTGATCTCCTTCCAAATAGCATATCAAAAATAGAAAAAGATATGGTCCAGGCGGGGCGGTTTTCTTAGGAGTTGAGTTTATGGTAAACAAGAGTAACATTACCTGAAAATTTTGCCCCTTTTTAAGACCGTGATTGTTATAGGGGAGCAGAATATGTTATATATAATATGAGGGTTACTCAACACAAATGGGAGGCTCTCATTTAAAAGGAATCGCGATGAAAAAGAGAACAAAAGCACGTGACATTTTAGAAACAATATGTTGTTGGGGAATAATAATTGCATTCGGATTACTGTTGATACTGGCTTTACTTGTAAGATTTTTAACAGTAATAGATTCATCAATGGAGTCATTAGTTTTGCGATTAATGGCTGTTGCTTCTGTAATATTTGCAACATGTATATTCATTAACATAAAAATATATGAAAAGCAGGAAAAAGAATATCGTGATGAATATATAATTGAAATGGTAATAGAAGATAAAACATTTGGCGAAATAAAATTTGAAAAAGATATACTAGAAAATGAATTAACCTGTAAAAGTTTTAAAATTCCATTTGGAAGATATAATCCAAGAATTAAAATTCATAATATTGTTGGAATGAACTTTCATAAAGGATAATAATAATGAGCTGGATTTACTTAGCAAGCGGCGCGGTAAGAATAGTGCTGGGGAATAAACGGTTTTGCAGGAAGGAGGAATCCACGACAGAGGGATTTTTTGAAATCCTCATCGTATTTGTTGGGGCTGTTGTTTGCCATGTGGATACCTCCTTTTGGTGTTCACTTTATTATAATGGATGGTGCATTATTGTGTCTACCTTTTTAGTATAGATCCAGCTGGCGTTTTGTGGGAGTGGGCGAAACCAAATGATTTATATAGCATTTTGAAAATATGTGTGGTATGATAAGAACAAAAGATAACTTGTTCTGTGTTAAGGAGGTTACGCGATGAGAGAGACGAGATTTGGGAGACGGATGGCGGTGCTGTGCACTGCGCTGGTTTTGTCCGTGGGCTGTGTTGTAACGTCATGGGCAGCAACACGCCTTGGCAAGGTACAGGATACCTACTGGGATGAGGATGATATGACAACGGCGCGCTGGGATGAAGTGGAAGATGCCTATCAGTATGAGGTTTATCTGTATCTGGATGACAGCCATGTAACGACCGTAAAGACGAAAAGAACACATTACAATATGCAGAAAAAGATGACTAAAGGAGGAGAATACACCTTTAAGGTTCGTGCCCTTCCAAAGGGCAGCTCCAAAAAATCCCAGATTGGTCCATGGTCAGACCTATCGGACAGTACTTATATCGACGAGAGCTTTGCAGAACTGATAAAAGGCGGAGGCGTTATAGATACAAACAATTCCGGTCCTGGGGTAAACAGCAGCACGGTTGCACAGGGTGCCGCTCAGGAAAACACTTCTGGATGGATTAAGGAGAATGACGGGCGATGGTGGTATCGCTCTTCAGACGGAACCTACCCGGTCAATGGCTGGTGGCAGGAGCCGGGAACCGGCATTTGGTACTATTTTGATGCCCAGGGCTATATGCTTACCGGCTGGATTGACTGGAACGGAAGCCGTTACTACTGCCTGCCTTCGGGGGCAATGGCGACTGGTGACACAATCATTGATGGTATGTCCTACTCTTTTGATACGTCGGGTGCTCTGCTTATGGGCTCATAGCAGGAGCATTTCATGAATAAATCACCCTTCCCCTCATATATATAATATAAGGGGAGGGGTGATTTTGGATAAACGGGAAGAGCTGGTTAAGATTTTTTCTAAAGATATCAGAACGATTCTAAAGCAGGTTTCAGTTGATTTTGAACAGGTGCAGGAGATTCGGCTCCGAATCCATGCGCCGCTTCTTATGATCTGTAATAATCGAGAATACTATATTACTCCTGAAGGACATTTAAGCGTACGGGCGGAAGAGGCTTACCTGGTCACCAGGCAGGCGTTAAAGGAAACCCTTGAATATATGAGCAGCTACTCTCTCTATGCCTTTGAGGAGGAGATGAAGCAGGGATTTATCACGATACAGGGTGGTCATAGGATTGGAATTGCCGGAAAGACCATAACGGACGAGCATGGAATCCGCAGCATGAAGTTTATATCCTTTATCAACGTCCGTCTCTCCCATCAGATAAAAGGATGTGCTTCCATGGTGCTGCCTTATCTTTATGAGGGTGGGGCGGTTCTTCATACATTGATCATATCGCCGCCCAGATGTGGCAAGACCACGCTGCTGCGGGATATTATCCGTCAGGTTTCCAATGGAACAAAAGTGGAAGCCGGAGTGACAGTGGGTGTGGTAGACGAGCGTTCAGAAATTGGTGCATGCTATCAGGGAGTGCCGCAGAATGAGCTGGGAATTCGGACAGACATTCTCGATTGTTGTCCGAAGGTACAGGGTATGATGATGCTGATACGCACCATGTCCCCGCAGGTAATTGCGGTGGATGAGATTGGCAGCAGGGAAGATTTGGACGCTATTGAACATGTAATGAATTGCGGATGTAAGCTGATTGCAACCGTTCATGGCAGCTCCATTGAGGACATTAAGCAAAAGCCCGTTTTGAGAAAATTGGTGATGGAGCGGTGGTTTCAGCGTTACATTATCCTGAATAACCGGGGGAATGTGGGTAATGTGGATCAGATTTACGACTCACGTGGCACAAAACTTTATCCTAAGGGGGCGGAACACCTATGAGTGTGCAATGGTACATGAAGTTTACAGGTGCGGCGATGGTTGTAGTGGGAGCTTCCGGGTGCGGTTTCTGGAAGGCGGCGCAATACCGAAGGCGTGTTTTGGATCTGGAACAGCTCCGCCAGATGATGTTTCTTTTAAAAGCTCAGATTCTCTATGCCAATGCGCCTCTTGGTGAGGCGTTTGAAACCGTAGGGGAACGTACCAAGGGAGCTCTGTCACGATTTTTTCTGGCGGTAGCAAAGAGGATAGACAGCCGGCAGGGGGAACCCTTCTGTGATATTTGGAGAGAGGAAACCGGGAATCTGGGAGAGGAAGAGACAGCTTTGACAAAATCGGACAGGCAGTCACTTGCAGCGTTGGGGGAGCATCTGGGATTCCTTGATCGTGATACTCAGGAACGGACGCTTCTTATGTATCTGGAGCAATTGGAGGAGCAGCTTGTACAGCTTCGAGGACACATGCAGGAGCGATGCAGAATCTGCGTCAGCCTTGGAATTATGGGAGGGCTGTTTCTTATGATTCTGCTTGTGTGAGGGACAGGCTGGGGCTGAGGGGAAAGGAGAATGGATGGGTGTTAATCTGATATTTAAAATCGCTGCGGTGGGAATTCTGGTATCGGTTATCTGCCAGGTCTTAAAGCACAGCGGCAGGGAAGAGCAGGCATTTTTGACCAGTCTGGCCGGATTGATTCTGGTGTTGTTCTGGATGGTGCCTTACATATACGAGCTGTTTGAAACCATAAAAAATCTGTTTGCATTGTAGGTGGAAGCATGACAGTTGTGACAATTGGTATTGTGGGGATTACTGCGGTATTGCTTGCCGTACAGATGAAGGGAACAAGGGCAGAGTATGGGACGTACCTGGTTATGGCTGCGGGCTGCTTTATCTTTTTTTATGGGGTCTCGAAGATGGAGAGCATTCTGGACGCTATGCGAAAGATACAGGAGTTTGTCAAAATCAACCATGTGTATTTAAGCACTTTAATCAAAATGATAGGAATTACCTATATTGCAGAATTTTGTTCTGGAATCTGTAAGGATGCCGGCTATGGGGCGCTGGGAACTCAGATTGAAATATTCGGGAAGCTGTCAATCCTGGCAGTTGGTATGCCCATTGTGCTGGCGCTGATGGAGACCATTCAGGGGTTTCTGGCATGACAGGGATAAGAAGACGGTCAGAGACCGGAACAAAATTAGTGTTTATTCTGTTTTTAACAGTGATGTGGATTCCGTTTGCGGGACAGATAAAAGGGTTTGGAGCGGCTCCCGGTGTGGGGGAGCTGGATGGCTGGAAGAATATTGAGGAGTTTCTTGCACAGAGCGGGGGAGGCGTAGGTCAAAGTTTTTCCTTTGCCGGATTGGTGGAGACGCTGATGTCAGGGCAGGGCAGGGAGGCAGGGCGGATGCTTCTTGACGCTGCAAGGGCAGGGCTTTTTGGAGAGCTGGAGCATGGAGGTCATATGGTGGGGCAGCTTCTGGCGCTTGGTCTTCTGGGAGCGGTGTTCGCCAATTTCTCTGAGATTTTTTCAGGTGGGCAGATGGCTCAGACCGGTTTTTTCATAACGTATCTGCTGGCATTTGCGGTGCTTGCCTCCTCATTCTTTGACAGTGTAGCAATCGCCGGGCAGGTGCTGGAAAAACAGATTTTGTTTATGAGGGCGCTTCTTCCTGCTTATTTTGCGGCGGTGGTATGGTCAGGCGCCGGCGTAGCGTCTGCCGCATGGTATGAGATTTTGCTGTTTCTGATAGGAGGAGTTCAGTGGATTTACGGAAGTCTGCTTGTGCCTCTGGTGCGGATCTATATTCTGCTTGTGCTGGCAGGGCATATGGCAAAGGAGGATATGCTGTCAAAACTGACAGATCTGTTAAAAACTGTGATACAGTGGGGCACGCGCTCTCTTATTACTCTGGTGCTGGGCTTCCAGTTGATTCAAGGAATGGTGCTGCCCTATGCGGATGCTGTTAAGACAGCGGGGGTACAGAAGCTATTGCAGGCGATTCCGGGAATAGGAGCGGGGGCAGGAGCAGTAACGAAACTGATTTTAGGCTCAAGTGTGCTGATTAAGAATACCATGGGAGCGGCTGCAGTGGCAGTTCTTGTATTGCTTACGCTTGTTCCCGTTGTGAAGCTGGTGGTTCTTTTGTTTTTATACCGGGGTGTGGCAGCAGTGCTGGAGCCGGTGGCGGACAAGCGTCTGGTGAGCTGTATCAGCGGTGTGGCAGATGCGCAAAGGCTGATACTGGGGATTGTAATTTCCTCACTGCTTTTGTTTGTCATTACGATTGCCTTAATCTGTCTGGGAACCAATGTTTCGTATCTGGCATAGGACGGGCGGGTATAGATAAAATCGTAGGGAGAGGTTGAGGAAGATGGAGGAGCTGTATGGCTGGATACGAAATCTGACAGGATTTTTCCTGTTTATGTCAGTTACAGAAAATCTGCTTCCCGGCAAGGCATATACGAAATATATCCGGTTGTTTTCCGGAATGGTTCTGATTCTTCTTGTGCTTCGGCCGCTGGCGGGTGACTTAAGGCTTGAGGAGCGGATCGCCCGCTACTATGAGTCCTTTGTATTTCAATATGAGACGGATGATTTAAAAGAGAATCTTCTGGGCATTGAGCGTCAGCGGCTGAGCCAGATGATAGCCGGATACGAAGATGCGGTGAAGCAGGATGTAGTACAGATGGCACAGGACATGGGATTTTCAGCTAAGGATTGCCGGGTGGTGATTGAGCAGGAAGAAGGTACGGAGCGGTTTGGGACAGTAACACAGATTTTTTTGTCAGTATCAGATCAAGAGGAAATATCCGACGAAGAAAGCCAGGAAGTTTTGGTAGAACCTGTGAAGCCTGTGGAAATCGGCGTTTCGGATTATGCCATGGACGCAGAGGATATAAGCGGATCACTGCCAAAGCGCGTTTTTTTGGAACCCTCAGCCCAGGCGGTGAAGCTGAGACGAAGGATTGCATCTTATTATAATCTGGAGGAAGAGTATGTGGAAATTCAAGTCTTTGAAGGGCAGAGATAAGTGGCTGTTTTTGCTGACAATCGGTGTAATCCTTTGTATTCTGGCGTTCCCGTCAGGAAAGGGAGCAGGAGCGTCAAAGAGCAGTATGGCGGGAGGTAATGCAGCAGGGGCTGCTGTATCTGGATTTGGTGAGGGCATGAACGCAGGCGGGGATGAAAACATGGATGGACAAGAAGCGCAGCCCGCAGCGGGAAGAGTAATTTCTGATTACGGACAGGCGCTGGAAGACAGGGTCAAAGAGATTTTAAAAGGAGTGGAAGGGGTGGGGGAAGTGGAGGTGATGATTGTAATGAAATCTTCCGCTGAAAAAATTATTCAGGTGGATAATACGACCTCCCGCTCCGTCACTCAGGAGCAGGATACGGAAGGAGGAACCCGGAGCATCGAGAGTCAGGAACAGGAGCACAGCACGGTTCTTACGGGCGGCAGCGGAAGCACAGGTTCGGGTCCGATTGTTACAAAAGAGGTATATCCGGAGATTTCCGGAATCGTTATAAGTGCATCAGGAGGAGGAAATCCTGCGGTACAGGCAGAAATTTCTGCCGCAATGGAAGCATTATTCGGTCTTCCTGCTCATAAGATAAAAGTATTAAAGAGGGTGGAGTAAAGGAGTGTTGCTATGAAGGTAAAAAAACCAGGGAAGCATCTGAAGGATGTGAATATGAAAAAACTGTTTCGCAGAAACCAGATTATCATAACCACACTTGCGGTTATGATTGCTGCAGCGGGATACTTGAACTACGCAGGAAAAAGAGAGCTGGAAGCCAGCGTAGATGACTATGTATATCAGGCCGGCCTTATGGAGATTTCCGATGAGGACATTCTGTCTGAAAATCAGGCAGCCAGCTATGATTTCATGGGAGGAATTGAAGAGGCTCAGCCTCAGGTGGAAGCCTCACAGTTACAGGAGGAGGCCTCGGCGGAACCTCAGGCGGGGACAATGGAACCCGGCATGGAGCTTGCAGAGATTGAAAGCTGGGACGAAGGTGAGGAAACGGGCATGGAAAATCCCGGTGAGGCAGTCCTGACCAGCGGGCTTACGGTATCAGATTACATAGCCGGTGTCCAGCTTAACCGTGAGCAGATTCGCGCAAAGAACAAGGAGACCTTAAACAGCATTATTAACAATGTCAATATTGACGAGGCAGCAAAGCAGGAGGCAATCCAGAATATGATAGCTCTGACTGCGGTTGCGGAGAAAGAAAATGCCGCAGAGACGCTGCTGCAGGCAAAAGGCTTTGCAGATCCGGTGGTAAGTATGACTGACGGCAAGGTTGATGTGGTTGTTAATGCGGCGTCCATTACGGATCAGCAGCGAGCACAGATTGAGGATATTGTGAAGCGCAAGACTGAAGTAGGAGCGGATGCCATCGTGATTACGCTTTTAAACCTGGAAGAATAAAAAGGGCGCCAATCATTTTTCCCCTTTGCAAATCCGGTTATCTTTGGTATACTGTAAACAGTAACGAGTCTGAGTGATTTGAGGAGGGGAACACCGTGGCAGAACTGGAAGGAAGAAATACACATAAATTATATGAGAAGGATGCGGTAGGAGAAGTTCGTATCGCAGATGAGGTGGTTGCGATTATCGCGGGCCTGGCCGCAACGGAAATTGATGGTGTGGACTCTATGGCAGGCAACATTACCAATGAGCTGGTTGGAAAGCTGGGGATGAAAAATCTGTCCAAGGGCGTAAAAGTTGATGTCAGCGAGGAACATGTATCTGTGGATTTATCACTTAATATCAAATACGGTTACAATATTCCAGGCGTCAGCGAGAAGGTTCAGGAAAAAGTGAAGAGCGCCATTGAGAATATGACAGGTCTGACTGTCCTCGATGTAAATATTAAAATTGCCGGTGTCAACGTGGCAGAAGAAAGATAGGAAAAAGCAGGGATTGCTTCCCTGCTTTTTTGCTTTACTTTATAGGAAATTGCGTCCTATAAAGCAAAACCCTCCGGGGGATGCGCACTGCGCGCCCGGGGAAAATGGTTGTTGCTTTCTTTTTAATTCCACCGGAATACAACGATCCCTGCGATTGCGATTGCAGCGCCAATCACCTTTCTCCATTCAAATTCTGCTTTGTCCACGCCGAACAGCCCAAACAGCTCGATGGCGTATGCCACAAGAATCTGTGTGACAACGATAAGGAGCGTTGCCTTCGCAGGACCAAGACCGTCCATGCTGCGGATGACTGTGTAGGTAATAAAGGCTCCGATTACACCGCCGGCCAGCATATACCACGGGCGCACTTGAAGGATAGCGCCCACGGGACTTTTGTCTGCAAAGAACCATAGAACGATACAGGTCAGAAACGCCGTCAGCTGAACCCAGCCAGCAGAAACCCAGATACCGGTTTGCTTTGTCACCTCCGTGTTTAATACACCCTGTATGCTCATCAGCGCTCCGGAAATGAGCGCCACTAAAAATCCCCACATATTCTGAACCCCTCCATGTTATCCATAATATTCTATCAGTCAGTGTTCCTCATTTTGGAAAAAAGATACCTGGTGATTGTGAAACAGAAAAAAATATGGTATGATATTATCTGATTATATAAAAACAGAAAATTATAGCCAGTATCAGGAGGAACGGCAGATGACCAGGAGTAAAATGCGGGAGCACTGTTTTAAGATGCTGTTTGGGGCGGAGTTTTATCTGCCGGAGGAAACCGAAGGGCAGGCAGAGCAGTATTTCAATTCGCCTGAGGAGGATGACACTGCGGAGAATGGCGCTGTGGAGGTAGTCCATCAGGTGGATGTGGGTGAGACAGACCGCAGATTCCTGATTGACCGTGTGGGAAAGATTGGCGGACGGATTCCTGAGCTGGATGAAAAGCTGAATCAAGTTGCACAAGGCTGGAAAACCGGGCGTATGGGAAAGGTGGAGCTGACGATTCTACGCCAGGCTCTCTACGAGATGATGTATGATGATGAGGTGCCGGAGAAGGTGGCAATCAATGAGGCGGTAGAGCTGGCAAAAAGATTCGGCGGAAAGGAATCACCGGCTTTTATTAACGGGATATTGGCCAAGCTGGTGACTGCAGAGTGATATGGCAGGTGTCTATTCAGTTTCACAGGTAAATTCTTATATTAAAAATATGTTTGCCCAGGATTTTGCCCTGAGCCGTATCTCAGTGCGTGGTGAAGTGTCGAATTGCAAATATCACACTTCAGGGCATATCTATTTTACCCTGAAAGACGGGACCGGAACTCTGGCTGCGGTGATGTTCGCCAGCCAGAGACGTGGTCTCTCTTTTCAGTTACAGGAAGGGCAGCAGGTGGTAGTCACCGGGGCAGTGGACGTATATGAACGTGACGGAAAATACCAGCTTTACGCCCGCAAGGTTGAGCAGGATGGCAGGGGAGCCCTGTTTGAGCGGTTCTGCCGTCTGCGGGACGAGCTGGAGGAGATGGGAATGTTTGCGGCGGAGTACAAGCAGCCGATTCCGACCTATGCCAGAAAGGTTGGTGTGGTGACGGCATCTACGGGAGCGGCAATTCGGGATATTATGAACATTGCTGCCAGGCGGAATCCTTATGTTCAGCTGGCGCTTTACCCGGCGCTGGTTCAGGGAGCAGGGGCAGCCGCCAGTGTTGCCGAGGGAATCCGCCGGTTGGATCAGCTGGGGATGGATGTGCTGATTGTGGGGCGCGGCGGCGGTTCTATTGAGGATTTGTGGGCGTTTAATGAGGAGGAGGTGGCGCGTGCCATCTTTGAGTGCCGGACGCCTGTGATTTCAGCGGTGGGACATGAGACGGATGTGACAATAGCCGATTATGTGGCGGATTTGCGTGCGCCCACGCCATCCGCAGCCGCAGAGCTGGCAGTATTCGATTACCGACAATTTGAGGAGCAGCGTCTTGCCTGCTTATCGGCGCTAAACCGCGGTATGGGATACCAGGTGGAGCGGCTGCGCCAGCAAACAGAGCAGTACCGGCTCCATCTAAGGCTTCATGACCCGGAGCGCCAGCTTCGTGAGAAACGCCAGCGTCTAATTGATGCCGGAGAGCATCTTCAGGCGCTGATGGAACGGCGGATACTGGATGCGAGGCACCGTCTTGCGCTGGTAAGCGGGCGTCTGAATGGGCTGTCGCCTTTAGAGAAGATCAGCCGCGGTTTTGGATTTTTGACCGATGAGAAAGACAGGAGGATTCATAGCGTGCATCAGGTTGAGCAGGGAGATGTAATTTTGGTTCGGATTACAGACGGCAAACTGAGCGCGCAAATAACGGGGAAGGAGGAGATGGCAGATGGATTTGACAGTTGAGCAGGCCTTTGAAGAGCTGGATAAAATTATAGAAAAACTTGAGGCATCCGATACGACGCTTGAGGAGTCCTTCGCCTGTTATGAGGCCGGGATAAAGCTGGTGAAGGCGTGTGGGGACAAAATAGATAAGGTTGAAAAACAGATGATGATCCTGCAGGGAGGAGCGGATAAAGATGGAGATGGGTGAGGAACTGAGACGGCGGACAAAAGAGATAGACCAACTCCTGGAGCGGTATCTTCCGTTGGAAACGGGGCATCAAAAAACCATATTTAAGGCCATGAATTATAGTGTGCGCGCCGGTGGAAAACGGCTGCGCCCAATCTTAATGCAGGAGAGTTTCCGCCTGTTTGGCGGGTCAGGCAGTGAGATTGAGCCGTTTATGGCCGCAATCGAGATGATCCATACCTCCTCGTTGATTCATGATGATTTGCCGTGCATGGATAATGATGAGCTGCGGCGCGGTATGCCTACCACCTGGGTAAAGTTTGGGTATGACATGGCGGTGCTTGCCGGGGATTCGCTGATGGTTTATGCCTTTGAGACTGCGTCAAAGGCGTTTGCCCTCACCGCTCACACAGAGCGGGCAGCAAGATCCATTGGGCTGCTTGCAGAAAAAACCGGAATTTATGGTATGATTGGCGGTCAGGTTGTGGATGTGGAGCTGACAGATAAGCCCATATCCCATGAGAAGCTGGATTTTATCTATCGGCTGAAAACAGGAGCGCTTCTGGAGGCGTCTATGATGATTGGCGCAATTTTAGGAGGCGCCAAGGAAGCTGAAGTCCTGAAAGTGCAGGAAATTGCTTCAGCAGTAGGTCTGGCATTTCAGATTCAGGACGACATTCTGGATGTGACCGGCACGAAAGAGCAACTGGGCAAGCCTGTATTAAGTGATAAAAAGAACCACAAGACAACGTATGTGACTTTGTGTGGGCTGGATAAAGCCAGGGAGGACGTGGCGGAAGTTTCAAACCGTGCCATTGCACTTCTCGGGGAGCTGCCCGGGCAGAATCAATTTCTGGAAAAGCTGATTGCGGCGCTTGTGACACGGAAAAATTAAGATATACGGGGAGAGCAGAGGCGATGGTTTTAGAACGTATTAAAGCACCATGTGATATAAAAAAATTAAGTCAGGAGGAAATTAAAACACTGGCAGTGGAAATCCGGCGTTTCCTGATTGAAAAAATCAGTGTAACCGGCGGTCATTTGGCGTCCAATCTGGGTGTAGTGGAGCTGACAATTGCCCTTTATCTGGCATTTGATCTGCCCAGAGACAAGGTAATCTGGGATGTGGGGCATCAGTCATACACTCACAAAATCCTTTCCGGGAGACGGGAGCTGTTTAATGAGCTGCGCCAGTATGGAGGCTTAAGCGGTTTCCCAAAGCGAAAGGAAAGTCCGTATGACTCTTTTGACACGGGACACAGTACCACTTCTATCTCTGCTGCCCTGGGTATGGCGCAGGGGCGTGATCTTTTAGGAGAAGATTATTCGGTGGTTGCAGTGATTGGAGACGGAGCCCTGACTGGCGGAATGGCCTATGAAGCGTTAAATAATGCAGCGCATTTAAAAAGAAACCTGATTATTGTGCTGAATGATAACAATATGTCCATTTCTGAAAATGTGGGCGGAATGTCCAAATATTTAAGCTCAATCCGCTCCGGCACCGGCTACAACGAGCTGAAAAAGCAGGTTTCTTTTGCTCTGTCCAGCATCCCGGTGATTGGGGACGGACTGGTGGAAAAAATCAGCCGCACCAAGAACAGTATTAAGCAGCTGGTGATTCCCGGCATGTTGTTTGAGAATATGGGGATTACCTATCTGGGACCGGTGGATGGGCACAATGTAAAGGAAATGGTTAAGATTTTCAGGGAGGCGCGGAAGCTCAATCATGCTGTTCTGGTGCATGTGCTGACAAAAAAGGGCAAGGGTTACGTGCCTGCGGAGAAGAATCCCGCCCGTTTCCACGGTGTGGATCCATTTGATATAAAGACAGGAAAATCTCTGAAAGAGAAGGTTTATCCCAGTTACACGGATGTGTTTTCAAAGGAGCTGTGCAGCCTGGCGGAGACGAATCCCCGGGTGGTTGCAGTGACTGCGGCGATGCCGGATGGCACTGGGCTTAAAGCATTCTCAAAGCGGTATCCGGAACGGTTTTTTGACGTGGGAATTGCGGAGCAGCATGCCGTCACCTCAGCGGCGGGCATGGCAGCGGCCGGATTAAAGCCGGTGGTTGCAGTTTATTCTTCCTTCCTGCAAAGGGGCTTTGACCAAATTCTTCACGATGTATGTATCCAAAATCTTCCGGTGGTGTTTGCCCTTGACCGGGCAGGGCTTGTGGGAAGCGACGGGGAGACGCACCAGGGAATCTTTGACTTGTCTTACCTTTCCTGTATCCCCAATATGAGTGTTCTGGCTCCGAAAAATCTATGGGAACTTAAAAAGGATTTGGAATTTGCGATTCAGGAATACGAGGGACCGATTGCAATTCGTTATCCCAGGGGAGAGGCGTACCGAGGCCTGAAAGAATTTGACCAGCCGATTGAGTATGGGAAAGGTGAGTTGATTTTTCAGGGCAGTGAGATTGCGCTGCTGGCAGTGGGAAGCATGGTCAGCACGGCCGAGCATGTCAGAAATAAATTGAAGGCGGAGGGCTTTCACTGCACCCTTGCCAACGGGCGTTTCATCAAGCCGATGGATTGCGAGCTGGTGGGAATGCTGGCACAGACGCACAAGCTTCTGGTAGTGCTGGAGGAGAATGTTATCCAGGGTGGTTATGGGCTTTCAGTGAAAGCGTATGTGCAGGAGCATTATCCGCAGGTGCGCGTGCTGAATGTAGGGCTGCCGGATACCTATGTGGAACATGGCAATGTGTCGCTCCTGCGCAAAAGTCTGTGGATAGACAGTGATTCTGTTATTCAATCCATGAGAGCATTCTATCCCCCACTGGCGGAAAGCGGGCTGAAGTCTCCCGATGGGAAGGCGGATTTGGAAGTGGTTACCATAACAGAGGACAGCGGAGATTAAAGGGATGAAAGAGAGACTGGATCTATTGCTGGTGAGCCGTGGACTGACAGCTTCCCGGGAGAAGGCGAAGGCGGTTATCATGTCCGGTATCGTTTATGTGGATGGTCAGAGGGAGGACAAGGCAGGCTCGATGTTTGAGGAGAATGCCAGGATTGAGATCCGCGGTGTCACCCTGAAATATGTGAGCCGGGGAGGCTTGAAGCTTGAAAAGGCTATCACCCATTTCGGCGTAAGGCCGAAAGGAAAAATCTGTATGGATGTGGGCTCCTCCACCGGCGGCTTTACCGACTGCATGCTGCAAAATGGAGCGGTGAAGGTATATGCAGTGGATGTGGGGCACGGACAGCTTGACTGGAAGCTGCGGAATGACTCCAGGGTAATCTGCATGGAGAAAACAAATATCCGCTATGTGGCGCCAGATGACATTCCGGATAGGATAGAGCTTTGCTCGATAGACGTTTCCTTTATCTCCCTGACAAAGGTTTTGGGAGCGGTAAAGGCTCTTCTGGCCGGTGACGGGCAGGTGGTCTGCCTGATTAAGCCCCAGTTTGAGGCAGGCAGGGAGAAGGTTGGAAAGAAGGGCGTAGTCCGGGAGAAGAGTACCCATCTGGAAGTGATTGAAAAGGTGATGGAGTTTTCCTTAGGACTGGGATTTGAAATTCTGAATCTGGAGTATTCGCCGATTAAAGGACCTGAGGGAAATATTGAGTATCTTTTGTATCTTCAAAACCATCAGGATGGGGGATATGACTTGAAATCCGGGGTGGATGCCGCAGCGGTGGTGGAGGAAGCGCACAGCTTCCTGCAGACGCAGGCTGTGGGAGAGGAGCGGACGGAAAAATGAAGCATTTTTATCTGATAGCTAATTCATCAAAGACCGGCGCGGTGGAGACTGCGGTGGAGATTAGCGCCTACCTGAAAGCGCGGGGAGCAGTCTGCGACAGTTATGCAGGACAGTGTGAAAAAGATCATGGATACACGAATACAGATTATGTTCCGCCGGATACGGAATGTGTTATTACTCTGGGAGGTGACGGAACACTGATTCAGGCAGCCCGGGATTTGGTGGATCTGCAGCTTCCGATCATTGGTGTAAATCTGGGGAATTTGGGATATTTAACCCAGGTTGCACACGGGGAATCCATAGCTCCCATGCTGGATGCGCTTTTGGAGAACCGGTTTACGCTGGAAAAGCGCATGATGCTGGAGGGAACTGTCTTAGGGAGAGACGGAGTCAACGGCGGGCTTGCGTTGAATGATATTGTGCTGACCCGGAAGGATGTGCTTCAGATGCTGAAATTCCAGGTGTTTTTAAATGGAGTGTTTTTTAATGAGTACATGGCAGATGGCATGATTGCCGCCACACCCACAGGCTCAACTGCGTACAATCTCTCTGCGGGCGGGCCTATTGTGGCTCCAGGTGCAGAGCTGATGCTTTTGACCCCGATCTGCCCCCATTCCTTAAATTCCAGAAGTATTATTCTCTCACCGGAGGACTGTATTACAATCCGAATGGCAGGTACTGAGGAACAGCAAGAGACGGTGGTGCTGGATGGGGATAAAGTAATAACCATTCGCCACGGAGATATATTGGAAATCAAACGGGCGAAGAACTGTACCACACTGATTCAATTAAATGATATATCGTTTCTTGAGAATATAAGGAAAAAGATGGACAGGATTTAGATTCAGGAGGAAGCAGATGAAGCTGGAACGGCACAGCAAAATTGTGGAATTGATTGGAAAGTATGAGATTGAGACTCAGGAGGAGCTGGCGGAACGCTTGAAGGCATCAGGGTTTCAGGTAACCCAGGCCACGGTGTCCCGCGACATCAGGGAGTTGAAACTTACGAAAGTTCAGTCGGAGAGCGGGCGGCAGCGTTATATGATTATGCAAAGTCAGAATACCCTCAGTGACAAGTATATCCGCATTTTGAAGGACGGCTATGTGTCCATGGATATGGCACAGAATATTCTTGTGATTAAGACTGTGTCCGGTATGGCGATGGCGGTTGCCGCGGCGCTTGACGCAATCCATTTCCATGAAATTGTGGGCTGTATTGCCGGAGATGACACGATTATGTGTGCAGTGCGCAGCGTAGACGACACCATTCTTGTGATGGATAAGATGAAAAAGATGATGGCAGAATAGGGGGAGAAAGCATGCTGTTGGAATTACATGTGAAAAATCTGGCATTAATTGAGGCAGCAGATGTGGAGTTTGACGAGGGTTTAAACATCCTCACAGGTGAGACCGGCGCCGGAAAATCTATTATTATCGGATCTGTGAACCTGGCGCTTGGTCAGAAGGCATCAAAGGATATGATTCGCAGCGGGGCGGAATCCGCCTATGTGGAGCTGGTGTTTGCGGTGGAGGAGGAAAAGAGGGAGGCTCTTGCAGCTCTTGACGTATATCCAGATGAGGGAGGAATCCTGATTGTCAGCCGGAGAATCCAGGCGGCGCGCAGTGTAATTAAAATTAATGATGAGACTGTGACGGCTGCGAAGCTCAGGGCAGTGACCGCGCTCTTAATTGATATTCACGGACAGCATGAACATCAGTCCCTTCTGCATGCTTCAAAACATCTGGAAATTCTCGACACCTACGGCAGAGCCTTGATTGGTGATTTAAAACAGCAGACGGCAAAGGCATACCGGGAGTACCATTCACTCAGGGAAGAGCTGGAGCGTATGAGCAAAGACGAGGAGAGCCGCAGGCGGGAAGTGGATTTTCTGCGGTTTGAGGTGGAGGAAATTGAAAGTGCAGCGTTGAAAGAGGGCGAGGAGGAGGAACTTACCGGGAAACATCGCAGATACTCCAATGGCAGGCGTATTATGGACAGTTTGTCGGCGGCGTATGAGGCAGTAAACTCTGACAATATAGGCCATGCGCTCCATATGGTGGGCGAGGTGGCGGCTTTTGATGACAGTCTGCGCTCAATTCAGGATCAGCTCTATGACGCAGAGTCAATTTTAAGTGATGTCCATCATGCGATTGGAGATTATCTTAAGGATATGGAGTTTGACCAGGAGGAACTGTACCAGATTGAGTCCCGTCTTGATGTGATTCACAATTTGCAGGCAAAATACGGAAGGAATGCAGAACAGATTTTTGCAGCTTTGGAGGAAAAGAAAGAACGGCTTGAACGGCTGGTGCATTTTGATGAATACCGGGAGGAAACGGAGAAAAACTATAAAAGAGCGGAAGAACGGCTGAATATTCTCTGCTCAAAGCTTTCAGGGCAAAGGCAGAAGGCTGCAAAGACACTGACAAAACAAATTCGAGAGGGGCTGGTTGACCTGAATTTCCTTGATGTAAGGTTTTCCATGGAATTCAGGCAGCTTTCCCATTATACAGCCAATGGATATGATGAAGCGGAATTTCTGATTGCTACGAATCCGGGAGAACCGGAGCGCGCCTTAGGACTTGTGGCATCGGGGGGCGAGCTGTCCAGAGTTATGCTGGCAATCAAGACAGTGCTGGCGGACGGTGATGATATTCCGACATTGATTTTTGATGAGATCGATACGGGAATCAGTGGCAGGACTGCACAGAAGGTATCAGAAAAGCTGTCCATCATTTCAAAAAATCACCAGGTTATCTGTATTACCCATCTGCCCCAGATTGCGGCTATGGCAGACTGTCATTATGAAATTGAAAAATCTGCTGGCAGCGGGATTACAAAGACGCAGATTAACCGGTTGTCAGGTGAGGGAATGATATTGGAGCTGGCAAGGCTGTTGGGCGGCGCCGAAATTACGGACGCGGTGCTTGAGAATGCCAGAGAGATGAAAAAGCTGGCTTGGGGGACCAAAAACTGACAACTAAAAACTGACAGTGTGGATTCTTGCTGTTGCACACATACTAGGAAGGAGCTTAAGGTAAGCTCCTTTTTCTTTTTTGAATTGGAGAGCGGGCGGCGGTGTATGGAAGCATTGCCGCCATTGGTGGAAATTAAGAGGAGGTGTGTGTGATGATAGGGAGAAAAACGTTTCGCAGGTATCTGCTCTGGACCTTCTGGGTAAGCCTTTTGTTTACTGTCGGGTTTATCTGGTATTACATGGAACGAAGAATTCCCGACCGGATTAGCATCGTGGCGGACAAAGAAGAAACACTGGACTTAAAACTTCCCTTTGATGTGACATTATTAAGTGAGAGTGAAGAGGTGGTGCTGGGAAATTCATCCAATATCCCATCTGATGAGATCCGCCTGAAAATGGATGAACCACTGTCACTTTACGGGAAAAATCATGGAAGCTATCAGGTAGACTTAAAGCTGTTTGGAAAGATACGATTTAAGGAAATCCAGGTGGATGTGGTGGATCCCAGATATGCTGTTCCCTGTGGTCTTCCGGTAGGAATTTACTTAAAATCAAAGGGTGTTATGGTGATCGGTACCGGGCGTATTATCAATGAGTCGGGCGAGGAGGTGGAGCCGGCATATGGCATTCTGGAGTCCGGCGACTATATTGAGGCGTTAAATGGAGAACCGCTGACAAGCAAGGAGGCGCTGATCACAAAGTTGAATCATATTGGTGACAGCGAGGCGCTGCTTCGTGTCCGCCGGGAGGGGGAGAAGTTTGAGGTACGCTTAAATCCGGTGAGGGCTGAGGACGGAAGCTATAAACTGGGTGCATGGGTCCGGGATGATACACAGGGAATCGGCACTCTGACCTATATCGACTCAAACGGCAATTTTGGCGCCCTGGGTCATGGAATCAGCGACAGCGATACCGGGCAGGTAGTGGAGATTGAGGAAGGGGCTCTTTACGAGACCGAGATTCTGGGAATTGAGAAGGGAACCGTGGGAAATCCAGGGGTAATGGCAGGCGTCATTTACTATGGACCTGGCTCCAGACTTGGTTCTGTGGAGGCAAATACGGAAAATGGTATTTTTGGGAAAGCGGATGCCAGGATAAGCGAGTCCCTGAATCTTGAACCGGTGGAGATAGGGTATCGGCAGGATGTAAAAAAGGGGCAGGCATGGATTCGCAGCGATGTGTCAGGCGAGCTTAAGGACTATGAGATTGAAATACAGAGAGTGGACTATAATCCAATCCAGGTTAATAAGAGTCTGGTGCTGCGAGTAGTAGATCAGGAGCTCTTAAACCTGACCGGAGGAATTGTACAAGGAATGTCAGGGAGTCCGATTCTCCAGGATGGAAAGCTGGTAGGTGCGGTAACGCATGTATTTGTTCAGGACTCCACGAGAGGTTATGGGATTTTTGTGGAAGACATGCTCCGGCACTGAAGCCGGGGCATGTTATAAAACCTGTTTTTTCGCGTTATATAAAAAAGAAGATGTTTTGTCGAAACTTGCGATTGAATCTCGTTGCATATGGACAAAGTAAGAGGCTATAATACAATTTACAACAAGGAAAAACAGGAGGATTGGAGAATGGCAGATTTAAATGTTGCGATTGCAGAAGATAACCCACAGATGCTGAATCTGTTGAATAATATGGTTGAGGAGGAAGAGGGGTTCTGCGTTGTTGGAAAGGCTGACAATGGTGAGGATGCCTACCATATGATTATGCAGACAAACCCTGATATTGTCCTGATGGACGTGATTATGCCAAAGCTGGATGGAATCTCCGTTATGGAAAAGGTAAAGAAGGAACGTGCGGGAAAGCCGGTTCCGTCCTTTATTATGGTAACAGCGGCAGGAAACGATACGATGACTGCGGACGCGTTCCAGTTCGGCGCCAGCTACTACATTATGAAGCCCTTTAACCGCGAAGTGGTTATGGACAAGATTCGTCTTGTGTCCCGCGGTGTCACGCAGCCGAGAGGAAATGATAATATGAAGCGCGTTGCCGCGTATTTGGACAAGACTGAGTACATACGCCAGAATTTGGAAAATGATGTGACCCGCCTTCTCCATGAAATCGGGATTCCAGCCCATATCAAAGGCTATCAGTACCTGAGGGACGCCATTGCAATTTCTGTTGAGGAAGAGGACATGCTGGTGTCAGTAACAAAGGTTTTGTATCCAACTATCGCGAAAAAACATAATACCACTTCAAGCCGTGTGGAGCGTGCAATCCGGCATGCGATTGAGGTAGCCTGGGGCAGAGGAAGACTGGATACCATTCATGAGCTTTTTGGCTATACAATCAACAATGGAAAGGGGAAGCCTACCAACTCAGAATTTATCGCTCTGGTGTCTGATAAAATCCGGTTGGATTACAAGCGTATATCCTGATTACCCGTTGCTGGTGCCACAGACTTTTTCATCTTTTCCAAAGATTTTGCTTTCTAAACCGTGATAAATATTGTATACTAATACATAAGACAGTCTGACTGGCGTAGACTGGTATTAGAGGAGGGATTACGATGAAAAAAATTCTGTTTGCAGCATCTGAGGCTGTGCCGTTTGTTAAGACCGGCGGGCTTGCGGATGTGGTGGGTTCCCTGCCTAAGCGTTTTGATAAAGAGTATTTTGATGTGCGCGTAATGATACCTAAATATTTGTGTATTCCGGAAAAGTGGCGCAATGACATGAAGTATGTGAACCACTTTTATATGGATTATTTGGGACAAAGCCGGTATGTGGGGATTCTGGAGTATATTTACGATGGGATTACCTTCTATTTTATCGACAATGAAGCTTATTTTAACGGAGCAAAGCCCTATGGGGACTGGTTTTATGACCTGGAGAAGTTTTCCTTCTTCTGCAATGCGGCGCTGTCTGCGCTTCCGGTTATTGGTTTTCAGCCTGATGTGATCCACTGTCATGACTGGCAGACCGGGCTGATTCCGGTTTATTTAAAGGATCGTTTCCGCGGCGGAGAATTCTTTGCCCCAATCAAGTCAGTGATGACGATCCACAATTTAAAATTCCAGGGCGTTTGGGACGTGAAAACCATTCAGAGGTTTTCCATGCTGCCGGACTATTATTTTACGCCGGATAAGCTGGAAGCGTATAAGGATGGCAATATGTTAAAAGGCGGTATTGTGTTTGCCGATGCGATTACCACCGTGAGCCAGACCTATGCGGAGGAGATCAAGATGCCGTTCTATGGTGAGGGACTGGATGGGCTTATGCGCGCCAGAACAAACGATCTTCGTGGAATTGTAAATGGAATCGATTATGATGCGTTTAATCCTGAGACGGATCCGTATATTGTTCAGAATTATAATGCAAAGAATTTCCGTAAGGAAAAATCAAAGAATAAGCGTGCTCTTCAGGAAGAATTAGGGCTTCCGGTGGACGAGAAAAAATTTATGGTGGGTATCGTATCCCGTCTGACCGACCAGAAGGGGCTGGATTTAATTCAGGGCGTGATAGATGAGCTCTGTTCCGATGATATGCAGTTGGTAGTGCTGGGAACCGGAGATGAGAAGTATGAAAATATGTTTCGTCATTACGACTGGAAGTATCAGAACCGGGTGTCGGCCCAGATTTACTATTCCGAAGATCTGTCCCACAGGATTTATGCGGCGTGCGATGGGTTTCTGATGCCGTCCCTGTTTGAGCCATGCGGCTTAAGTCAGCTTATATCACTGCGGTATGGTACCGTTCCGATTGTGCGTGAGACCGGTGGTTTGAGGGATACAGTGGAGCCGTACAACGAATATGAAAGCCGCGGGACGGGATTTTCATTTGCAAACTATAACGCCCATGAAATGCTTGATACAGTTCGTTATGCCAAGTATGTGTACTATGAGAAGAAGCGGGAGTGGAACAAAATTATCGATCGGGCTATGGCTAAGGATTTTTCCTGGAATACTTCTGCGATGAAGTACCAGGAGCTGTATGACTGGCTGATTGGATATTAACCAGAGAAACGGATAAAGAAAGCAACGGATAGAAAAAGCAACGGGAGTACAATATGACATTCTGGAAGGAACTGTCGGCGAACGAAATACTAATTAGCGCCATTACCAGCTGGATTGTGGCGCAGGTGTTAAAGACGATCATTGATTTTTGGCTGAATAAGGGATTCTCTCCTGAGAGACTGGTGGGGTCTGGCGGAATGCCCAGTTCCCATTCGGCGACAGTCTGCGGGCTGGCTGCAAGTGCAGCGCTTTGCTGCGGGGCAGGTTCTTTTGAGTTTGCTATTAGCTTTGTGTTTGCATCTGTGGTTATGTACGATGCCATTGGCGTCCGTCAGGAGACCGGGAAGCAGGCAAGGCTTTTGAATCTGATTATGGAGCAGGATTGGTTTGCGTTGAATAATGAACAGATTCAGAAACGTTTAAAGGAGTTTGTGGGACACACACCGCTGCAGGTGGCAGCGGGAGCTGTGCTGGGTGTTGCACTGGCGTTTGTGGTGCATCATCTTTATCTGTGACAGGAAGGCTGACTGTCGGCTTTTGGGACAAGGCTTTCAAACTTGAAATTCATTGACAGGATGTATAGAATATGCTAAGATGAATCGGTATAAGCAGCGCCGGGACCCAGTCATTTGGAAGCTCCAACCAACGACCTGGTCTGCGGTGAGTTCAAAAAAATTAAGGAGGAAATCATTATGATTTCAAAGGAAAAGAAGGCGGCAATTATTGCTGAGTATGGCAGAAAGCCTGGTGATACCGGTTCGCCGGAGGTTCAGATTGCAATCCTGACTGCGAGAATTGCAGAGCTTACTGAACACTTAAAGGATAACCAGAAGGATCATCATTCCAGACGTGGTTTGCTAAAGATGGTAGGCCAGAGACGTGGTCTTCTAGATTACTTGAAGAAAACCGACCTGGAAGGCTACCGTGCACTGATTGAGAAGTTAGGCATTAGAAAGTAATGGGGACTTTGGGGCGGAGAGGTTTTCTCCGCCCCGTTTTGCGTCCATTGATTACAGTTTCATATTTCTCGAAAGACAAATCCCGAAGCCGCTGCTGTGCCTGCAACATACTGTTGCTTTAAGTGGGAGTTTGTTGCGTGCAGAGCAGTAGTTTCGGAGTCTTTTGATAAATATAAAGCGCTGGGTGCGCGACTAAAAAATGTAAAGGAGAGACAGACATGTACAAAAGTTTTAGTATGGAACTTGCAGGCAGAACCCTGACCGTGGATGTGGGCAGAGTGGCAAAGCAGGCAAGTGGTGCAGCTTTTATGCACTATGGGGATACAACGGTACTGTCCACTGCGACAGCTTCCGATAAGCCCAGGGAGGGGATTGATTTCTTTCCCTTAAGTGTAGAGTATGAGGAGAAGCTTTACGCTGTGGGAAAGGTTCCGGGTGGTTTTAACAAGAGAGAGGGAAAGGCATCGGAGAACGCTGTGCTGACTTCACGTGTTATCGACCGTCCCATGAGACCGCTGTTTCCGAAGGATTACCGGAATGACGTAACTTTAAACAATATGGTTATGAGTGTGGATTCAGAGTGTCGGCCGGAGCTGGTAGCGATGCTGGGCGCTGCCATTGCAACCTGTATTTCTGATATTCCCTTTGATGGTCCCTGTGCCATGACCCAGGTGGGAATGATTGACGGCCAGTTTATTATTAACCCATCCCAGCTTCAGTGGAAGGTGGGGGATTTGAACCTGACCGTGGCTTCCACAAGAGAAAAAGTGATTATGATTGAAGCGGGAGCGAATGAGATTCCTGAGGAGAAAATGCTTGAGGCAATCTATAAGGCTCATGAGGTCAACCAGGAAATTATCAGGTTTATCGACAGTATTGTGGCAGAATGCGGAAAGCCGAAGCACTCCTATGAGAGCTGTGCGATTCCTGATGAACTGTTTGATGCAATCAAAGGGATTGTAACTCCGGAGCAGATGGAGGAAGCAGTGTTCACTGACGACAAACAGACCCGTGAGGATAATATCCGCCAGATTACCGGGAAGCTGGAGGAGGCATTTGCAGAACGGGAAGAGTGGCTGGCAGTTTTGGGAGAGGCAGTTTACCAGTACCAGAAAAAGACAGTGCGAAAGATGATTTTAAAGGATCATAAGCGCCCGGACGGACGTGATATTACCCAGATCCGCCGGCTGGCCGCTGAGGTTGACCTTATTCCGCGGGTGCACGGATCTGCCATGTTTACCCGTGGACAGACCCAGATTTGTAATGTTTGTACCCTGGCGCCCCTGTCTGAGCAGCAGAGGCTGGACGGTCTCGACGAGAATGAGCTGGCGAAACGTTATATGCACCATTATAACTTCCCATCCTACTCAGTTGGTGAGACAAAGCCATCGAGAGGACCGGGGCGCCGGGAGATCGGTCATGGAGCTCTGGCAGAGCGTGCACTGATTCCGGTGCTGCCCACAGAGGAGGAATTTCCTTACGCAATCCGTACCGTGTCCGAGACCTTTGAGTCTAACGGTTCCACTTCTATGGCGTCCACCTGTGCATCCTGCCTGTCTTTGATGGCGGCAGGCGTGCCGATTAAGAAAATGGTTGCCGGTATCTCCTGCGGTCTGGTAACCGGGGATACGGACGAGGATTTTGTACTTCTGACCGATATTCAGGGTCTGGAGGATTTTTTTGGAGATATGGATTTCAAGGTAACAGGAACGGATGAGGGTATCACTGCAATCCAGATGGATATTAAAATTCACGGTCTTACCAGACCGATTGTGGAGGGAGCCATCGCCAGATGCCGTGAGGCGAGAATGTTCATTATGGACACCTGTATGAAGCCGGTGATTTCTGAGCCTAGAGCTGAGGTGGGCAAGTATGCCCCGAAGATCGATCAGATTACAATTGACCCGCAGAAGATTGGCGATGTTGTGGGTAAGCAGGGCTGTGTGATTAATAAGATTATTGAGGAGACCGGCGTAAAAATTGATATTTCTGAGGATGGAATGGTGGCAATCTGCGGCACCGATAAGGATATGATTGAGAAGGCCAAGAACATCATAAAGAGCATTGTGACCGATATTGAGCCGGGACAGATTATTGTGGGCAAGGTGGTGCGGATTATGCCGTTTGGCGCATTCGTGGAGCTGAAGCCAAAGAAGGATGGTATGGTTCACATTTCCAGACTCTCTGACAAGCGTGTGGAGAAGGTGGAGGATGTGGTAAACATCGGCGATACCGTGACTGTAAAGGTTCTCGATGTGGATAAGATGGGAAAAATCAGCCTGAGTATGAAACCCGGAGATCTTACACAACAAGGATAGAGATGAAAAGCTTATGAGGAATAAAAAAATTGTTGCGGGAGTTCTTACCGCTATGTTGACGGTTGTAAATTCCGTTGCCGGATTTGCGGCATCACCGGTGGTCGGCCCCGGTGTAGGTATGCCGGGCAGCGAAACGATAGGGCCTGGCGTAACCGGACCAGAACAGATGCTTCCTGTGGAAGTATCGAAAGGAATTGATGGATTTGCCGGAACAGTGCAGAACCCGATTGTCACAGTAACGGAGAAATATTCTTATGATCAGATGTGCCTTGATATACAGAGTTTATCAGAACGCTACGGAGGTCTGATGCAGACCCGCGTTCTCGGCAGCTCTCTTGACGGGCGTGAGATTTATGAGATTGTGGTGGGGAACACAGATGCACCGAAGCATGTGTTGATTCACGCAGGCATCCATGCCCGTGAATATATGACCCCTCTTTTGGTGATGAAGCAGTTGGAGTATGCTCTGGAGTTCTATCACAGTGGAAGTTATGAGGGGCGCCTTTTGTCCGATCTTTTTAATCAGGTGGCAATCCATTTTGTGCCTATGGCTAATCCTGACGGGATTTGTATCAGCCAGTTTGGCGTTGAAGCGATTCGCTCTGAGGAGCTTAAGCAGGCGGTCAGACAGTGCTACGAAAATGATGTATCCCTGGAGCGCACTTCCATGGCATTTGACCGCTATCTAAACTATTGGAAGGCAAATGCCCGCGGTGTGGATTTGAACCAGAATTTTCCCGCAAACTGGGAGCAGGTGAAATCTGCTCCAATCAATTCCTATGCAGCCTACAAGGGCGCCTCCCCTCTTTCCGAGCCGGAGAGTCAGATACTGGCGGAGCTGTTAAATTCCCGCAGCTGGGCGGCAACTATCAGCTACCACAGCATGGGAAATATTATCTATTGGAACTATGCGGGGAACCGTGTAGAGGAGGAATCGAGCGCATTGGCGCAGTTGGTGTCGGGAAAGACCGGATACCGGCTTGTAGACAGCAGCGGTCACGGAGGATTTAAGGATTGGGCGCAGATTAAGGATGACCCGGTTCCCAGCCTGACTTTGGAGGTAGGGGGCGTATCCTGTCCTCTGCCGTTGACTGAATTCACAGAAGCATGGAACCGAAACCGTGAGGTTTGGGCAGCGGTTGCAAAGTATGTAAGTGAGAATTGAGCGCAGGGCATATATACAAAAGATGGGAACGTGGAGAAAATAACAGCGTATAGCAGACTACGAGGAGGAAACTATGTCAATCAGCGACGTTTCAAACATATTCGGGTTTCTGGGTGGACTGGGAATGTTCCTCTACGGTATGGACATCATGGCAGATGGTATGCAGAAGACCGCCGGAAGCAGAATGAGCAGCTTCCTGGGAATGCTGACCAATAACCGTTTTCTGGCAGTGATATTGGGCGCTCTGATTACGGCTATTATCCAGTCCAGCGGTGCAACCACGGTTATGGTGGTAGGCTTTGTGAGTGCAGGCGTTTTAAACTTATCCCAGGCAGTGGGCGTTATTATGGGCGCCAATATCGGTACCACCATTACCGCGTGGATTGTATCCATGAGCCAGTTGGGAGAGGCATTTGAGATTATGAAGCCGGGATTCTACGCACCGGCAGTGATTGGGATCGGCGCCCTGCTTCTCGTATTTTCAAAGTCTCAGAAAAAGAATACCTTAGGTGAGATTTTTATTGGCTTGGGGCTTCTTTTTATCGGTCTTGATTTTATGTCAGGCTCCATTAGTCCCTACACAGATGCACCAATATTTTCAAAGGCTTTTGAGATTCTGGGAGGAAATCCGTTTCTTGGAATGGCGATTGGAGCTCTGGTGACTGCACTTTTGCAGAGTTCTTCCGCATCCGTAGGTATTTTACAGACGCTTGCAATGAATGGTGTGGTTACTACTAATGCAGCAATCTACATCACTCTGGGGCAGAATATCGGCTCCTGTGTAACGGCTCTGCTCTCCAGCGTGGGAGGATCCCGGACAGCGAAGCGGGCGGCAGTGATACACTTAACATTTAACGTAATCGGTGCGATTCTGTTTGGAAGCCTGGGATTTGTTCTGTTTGCCATAAATCCTGTAGTTGCAGCTTCCAACATCAGTGCAGTCCAGATTTCCATGTTTCATACCATATTCAACCTTTCCATGACAGCGCTTATGTTCCCCTTTGCCAATTTACTGGTGAAAATATCGGGAATCGTGGTGAAGGAGAAGCCGGAACAATTCCCGGTGCCGGATGATGAGGAGACGGCGGCTACGTTCAAGCATTTGGACGAGCGTATCTTTGAGTCCCCTGCGTTTGCAGTGGAGACGGCGGCGCTTGAAGTGGTGCATATGGGGCAGATTACCTACGAGAATGTGCAGCGCGCCCTTGATGCGCTTTTGACGGAAAATATGGACAAGGTGGAGGAAGTATACAGAACGGAAAAAACCATCAATAATATGGAAAAAATGCTGGTAGAATACCTGATTAAGATTGATAACCTGTCACTGACGGAGCGGCAGAAGCAGGTGGTGACCAATCTGTTTTACAGCATCAGTGATATTGAGCGGATTGGTGACCATGCAGAGAATCTGGCGGAGCAGGCTCAGTATATGGTACAGCATGACCTGGATTTTTCCGATACGGGAATGGAGGATTTAAAGTCCATCAGCAAGAGTGTGCTGAAAGCGTTTCAGTATGCGATCGACGCGCGCCAGAATGGAAATATGGATTCTGTGCGAAAGGTCAGCCAGTATGAGGACGATGTGGACAGCCAGGAGGAGGAACTTCGGGAGAAACATATCGAGCGGTTATCCACAGGTGTCTGTAAGCCTTCTTCAGGTGTGGTGTTCCTGGATATTTTAAGCAATTTGGAGCGCGTGTCCGACCATGCTTATAGCCTGGCCAGATATGTGAAAGACGAGATGTAATGTTATGGAAAGAAAAGCGCAAAGAGTTAATAAAACTGTAAAAAAATCGCTTGATATTTTATATATAATTAGGTACAATAGTGTGTAGGTTGATTATAATTTAACAATCATTAATTATTTAACAATGTAGGAGGAATGAATCATGGCAGTAAAAGTAGCAATCAATGGTTTTGGTCGTATTGGTCGTCTGGCATTCAGACAAATGTTTGGCGCTGAGGGCTACGAAGTAGTGGCAATCAACGATTTAACAGATCCGAAGATGCTGGCTCACCTGTTGAAATATGACACTGCTCAGGGCGGCTACGCAGGTCATATCGGCGAAGGCAAGCACACTGTTGAGGCCGGTGAAAACTCCATTACCGTAGATGGAAAGACTATCAGGATTTACGCAGAGAAAGATGCAGCGAACCTTCCGTGGGGGCAGATTGGCGTAGATGTAGTTCTGGAGTGCACCGGTTTTTATACCTCCAAAGAAAAGTCTCAGGCTCATATCAATGCAGGCGCTAAGAAGGTGGTTATCTCTGCTCCGGCAGGAAATGATCTTCCAACCATTGTTTTCAGTGTAAATGAGAAAATTCTGAAGGCTGATGACACCATCATTTCTGCTGCTTCCTGCACTACCAACTGTCTGGCTCCGATGGCGAAAGCGTTAAACGACTACGCTCCGATTCAGTCCGGTATTATGAGCACGATCCACGCTTACACTGGTGACCAGATGATTCTGGATGGTCCCCACAGAAAAGGCGATTTGAGACGTGCAAGGGCAGGTGCTGCCAATATCGTTCCCAACTCCACTGGCGCAGCAAAGGCAATCGGTCTTGTTATTCCGGAGCTGAACGGCAAGCTGATCGGCTCTGCGCAGCGCGTTCCGGTTCCTACCGGTTCAACTACCATTTTGACTGCAGTGGTTAAGGGCGCTGATATTACTAAGGAGGGCATCAACGCAGCCATGAAAGCAGCGGCTTCCGAGTCTTATGGTTACACTGAGGATCCGATTGTATCCTCCGATGTTATCGGTATGAAGTATGGCTCTCTCTTTGATGCAACCCAGACCATGGTGGCAAAGATTGCAGATGATCTGTACGAGGTTCAGGTTGTTTCCTGGTACGACAATGAGAATTCTTATACCAGCCAGATGGTAAGAACCATTAAGTACTTCGCTGAGCTGTAATCCGGGTTTTACTATCTAAATATTGTTAAGACTCATTCGAGGGTCCGGTCTTAAAAGGGCCGGACTCTTCGTTTGCATTTCAGAATATTGTATACAATGAAGGGGGAATACAAAGATGTTAAATAAGAAAGCGGTTGATGATCTGAAAGATTTAAAGGGAAAGAGAGTCCTGGTTCGCTGTGATTTTAATGTGCCGTTAAAGGGTGGTGTGATTACGGATGAAACCCGTATCGTTGCTGCACTTCCCACTATCCAGAAGCTGGTTGGGGAGGGGGCGAAAGTGATTCTCTGCTCCCATCTGGGCAAGGTAAAGAACGGACCAAATGAGGGGGAATCGCTGGCTCCCGTTGCGGTTCGCCTTTCAGAGAAGCTGGGGAAAAAGGTTGTATTTGTATCGGATTACAACGTGACTGGTGAGGAAGCCACCGGTGCTGTCGCCGCCATGAATAACGGTGATGTGGTTTTGCTTCAAAATACCCGCTTCCGCGGCGCTGAGGAGACAAAGAATGGCGAGACCTTCAGTAAGGAGCTGGCGGATCTGGCAGATGACTATGTATGTGACGCATTTGGCTCCTCCCACAGAGCACATGCTTCTGTTGAGGGGGTAACAAAATTTATTACCGCCAAGGGCGGCGCCAATGCTGTGGGTTATCTGATGCAGAAGGAGATTGATTTCCTGGGTAATGCAGTTGAAAATCCGGTTCGCCCGTTTGCGGCGATTTTGGGCGGTGCAAAGGTTGCAGATAAATTAAACGTAATCTCTAACCTGATTGAGAAGTGCGATACATTGATTATCGGAGGTGGTATGGCATACACCTTCTTAAAAGCACAGGGTAAGGGCGTAGGAAGTTCTCTGGTTGACGATACCAAGCTTGATTATTGTAAAGAGATGATGGAGAAGGCCAAGAAGCTGGGCAAGAAGCTGCTGCTTCCGGTTGATACTACTGTTGCTGCATCTTTCCCGGATCCGATTGATGCACCGGTTGAGGTTCAGGATGTGGATTGTGATGCTATTCCTGATAATGTGCTTGGTCTGGATATTGGACCGAAGACAGCAGAGCTTTACGCAGACGCTGTAAGAACCGCCAAGACGGTTGTGTGGAATGGGCCTATGGGAGTGTTTGAGAACCCTGTTCTGGCGAAAGGGACGATTGCAGTGGCAAAAGCCCTGGCTGAGACTGAGGCAACTACAATTATTGGCGGCGGTGACTCCGCAGCGGCTGTAAACCAGTTGGGCTTTGGCGATAAGATGAGCCATATCTCCACCGGAGGCGGTGCATCCCTTGAGTTCCTTGAGGGCAAGGCGCTTCCCGGCGTAGCAGCAGCTGATAATAAATAAGGAGGAAGGGACATGTCCAGAAAGAAAATCATTGCGGGCAACTGGAAGATGAATATGACGCCTTCTGAGGCAGTGACTCTGATTGAAACACTGAAACCGCTTGTGAATAATGATGCGGTTGATGTGGTATTTTGCGTACCGGCAATTGATATTATTCCGGCGATGGAGGCGGCGAAGGGAACCAATATTCACATTGGCGCTGAGAATATGTATTTTGAGGAAAAGGGAGCCTATACCGGTGAAATTTCTCCTGATATGCTTGTAGATGCGGGGGTGAAGTATGTTATTATCGGTCATTCGGAACGTCGCGAGTACTTTGCGGAGACAGATGAGACTGTCAATAGGAAGGTCTTAAAGGCGTTTGAGCATGGTCTGACTCCAATTATCTGCTGTGGAGAGTCCCTGATTCAGAGAGAGCAGGGAATCACCATTGACTGGATCCGCCAGCAGATTAAGATTGCATTTCTGAATGTGACTGCAGAGCAGGCTAAGTCCGCAGTTATTGCGTATGAGCCAATTTGGGCAATCGGAACAGGAAAGGTTGCGACCACTGGGCAGGCACAGGAGGTTTGCGCTGCGATCCGCCAGTGCATAGGGGAAATTTATGATGATGCCACCGCTTCTGCAATCCGTATTCAGTACGGCGGCTCTGTTTCCGCTGCAAGCGCTCCAGAGCTGTTTGAACAGCCGGATATTGACGGAGGTCTGGTAGGCGGCGCCTCCTTAAAGCCGGACTTTGGCGCAATCGTAAATTATGACAAGTAGCAGACGGTCAAGTCTAAGGCAGAAATGGGGCAGCAGTGTTTTACTCGCTGTCCCATTTGCGTGTGTACAGCCCATAGAGGCGACTTGAGGATTGCTGGGTTTAAAAGCAGAATGGAGTAAAGAATGGATGCAAAAACTCTGTGGGGCAACGTGGCAGTAACGGCGGTAATTATGGGAATCTGTACGGTAGTTGCGCAGATATTTTTCCATTACAGCAGTAACTCTACCAGCGTAGCGATCATTTATGTGCTGGCAGTTATGTTTGTTGCCCGTTATACAGCAGGCTATGTGCCCGGAATCGTAGCGTCAGTGTTTGGCGTTATTTTCGTTAACTATGTGTTCACTTATCCTTATATGAACTTCGATTTATCCATCACCGGCTATCCTGTCATTGTTGTGGGAATGATGGTGGTATCAGGAATTACCAGTGCTACAACAACGCGTTTTAAGAAGCAGAGCCAGATATTAAATGAGCGGGAAAAGCTTTTAATAGAAGCGGAAAAGGAGGCTATGCGGGCAAATCTTTTGCGGGCTGTGTCGCATGATTTACGGACGCCGCTGACCAGCATCATCGGTCTTTCAAGCACCTACCTGGCCAGCAAGGAGCAGGCATCGCCTGTTAAGTGCAGGGAAACCATGTCAGCAATCTGTGATGAGGCTAACTGGCTTTTGAATATGGTGGAAAACCTGCTTTCCGTCACCAGGATTCGTGTGGGTGACACCAGGGTAAGTACCAGTCCGGAACCATTGGAGGAAGTGGTCTCAGAGGCGGTTCAGCGTCTCCATAAGCGTCTGACCGGGGTGAAGGTCAGGGTTCGCGTTCCTGATGAGTTATTGATGGTTCCAATGGATGCTATGCTGATTGAACAGGTAATTATTAATCTGCTGGAGAATGCAGTATACTATTCCGGGGTGGATGATGAGATTGAGCTTTTTGTGGAGAAAGGTGATAAGGAGGTTATATTCCATATTCGGGATCATGGCAAGGGGATTGCTCCGGAACGGCTTAAAACAATCTTTGATGGGGCTGGAGCAGAGAGCAATAGCAGCGGGGATTTTCATAAAGGTATGGGTATCGGTCTTACTATTTGTAAAACAATTGTAGGAGCTCATAATGGTACGATTCGTGCAGTGAACCAGGAGCAGGGGGCAGAGTTCATTTTTACATTACCGTTGGGAGAGGATAAGATTGATGGCGAATAAACAGGTAATTCTGATTATTGAGGACGAAAAAAATATCGGGAATTATATCGAGGCAATAGTGACTTCCAATGGATATAAGGCACTTCGCGGGATGAATGGAATGTCAGGGCTGTCTCTGTGCACTTCTCATCACCCGGATATGATTTTGCTGGATCTTGGTCTGCCTGATAAGGATGGCATGGAGATCTTACAACATGTGCGCAGTTTCTCAAATGTGCCGATTATCGTAATTTCTGCGCGTACCCAGGAGCAGGAAAAGGTGGAGGCGCTGGATAAAGGTGCAGATGATTATGTAACAAAGCCGTTTGGAGCAGAAGAACTGCTGGCCCGTATCAGGACGGCGCTGCGCCATAGTGTACAGAGGGGGGGCATGATGCCGCAGGAGACAAAATACTCCTGTGATGACTTGATCATTGATTTTGATAAGAGACTTGTAACTCTCAGAGGAAAGGAAATTCATTTGACCCAGATTGAATATAAGCTGGTGTCGCTTCTGGCACGGAATGCGGGGAGGGTATTGACCTATGATTTTATCCTGAAGGATATTTGGGGGCCTTTTGCAGATACGGATAACCAAATTCTTCGGGTAAATATGGCAAATATCCGCAGGAAGCTGGAGAAGAATCCTGCGGAGCCCCATTATATCTTTACAGAAATTGGTGTTGGTTATCGGATGAAAGAATGACCTGCATCAGTAGCCGCTGTTGATAATTTTCCAGTCTGCGGATTTGCTGCTTCGGGCAATGCTGATGGTGCGGAAAGGGTTTCCATCCCTTCTGTCCTTAACAGTCAGAACCCTATAAATGATAATATTACCAGCAGGATATTCCGCCTCCAGACCAGCATTGCGGTATAGAGGTTCTTCTGAATCAACCGGATAAATCTGGTCTACACCCTCAAATACGGGGGAATCCTCAGTAAAGTAACGCTGTGCCAGTTCTTCCGTCTCCTGAAGCTCAGA
This sequence comes from uncultured Clostridium sp., assembly GCA_947575275.1. Taxonomy (GTDB): domain Bacteria; phylum Bacillota; class Clostridia; order Lachnospirales; family Lachnospiraceae; genus Brotaphodocola. The sequence continues at coordinate 37,013 of CANPMS010000008.1, forward strand.
ATCTGTCAGGGCTCCAATATAGGTGGTGGAGTGGGAAGTCTCTTCGGTGATTGGGGCCGCACCAAATCGGTCACTGTAAAATTCAGAGGGAACCATGGAGATTGTGTTGCGATCCGCCTCAGAAAGGGAATGATAGAAATTCAGCCATTTTAAGGTGTCTTCGGACACCTCATCCTTTTTCTTATAAATCCCCTGGTATTCTACCACATCGTCAGCGAGAAAGAGCTGGTAGCCCCCTTCCAGCCTGACTGCTGCGGCCCCGTCTGCAAGCCGGATATAGGGAGCTCCCACACAAGGGAAATTTGCCTGTTCATTCTCAAAGGGAATCATATCATAATCAACCTGTGAGGCAATGACTCCGTCTGCCGCCAGGGAGCTCAGCGTAGCTTTGCGGTTTGCCGCTGTCATGCAGACTCCATTGAGAAAAACCATATGTGGCAGGGGGCTGCCTGAGCCTGTCGTCCCTTCGATGTCTGATACGCTATGGACGGTTTCCGTGGGATTATCGGATATATTGAGACAGCCGGTAAGACTTAGTATGGCAGCTGTCAGAACAATTGAAAATATGGAATTTCGCATATGTATAAAACCTCCATTTTTATTATATCAAGGAAAGCTCCGGCATACCTTAAGATAGTATTAATTTTGCTTTAGTTATTGGAAAAGATTTCCGTTATTTTGCTTGACTCACTATGGCAAATAAGATATAGTTATCGGTAGCCTCTGGTGGAGGCATGAGAATTGTCTGAATCTATGGAGGCTGAGTATGGAAACCGGATTAACGAAAGAAAATAAGATTACAGAGGGTATAATCTGGAGACAGCTTTTATTGTTCTTTTTCCCGATTTTGCTGGGTACATTTTTTCAGCAGCTTTACAATGCCGCTGACGCAATGATTGTGGGACGCTTTATAGGAAAGGAAGCGTTGTCAGCGGTGGGTGGCTCCACAGGTATGCTGACCCAGCTGGTGGTAGGTTTTTTTGTGGGACTTTCCTCTGGTGCATCGGTGACGATTTCTCAGTATTACGGAGCAAAGCGTCCTGAGATGGTGGGATACGCCGTGCACACTGCGATTGCCTTCAGCCTTTTGTCCAGCGTGGTGATTATGATACTTGGTATTATACTTGCCCCTTTCCTTTTGAGGGTGATGGAAACACCGGAAGATGTGATGGGACTTTCCGTTCTCTATCTGAGGGTGTATTTTGCGGGGATTGCAGGCAATCTGATTTATAATATAGGCGCGGCAATTCTGCGGGCTGTGGGGGACTCCAGGCGGCCGTTATACTTTCTTATGACCAGCTGTCTGATAAACATTGCATTAGATGTAATTTTCGTGGTGGCGCTTAAGCTGGGAGTTCTGGGTGCGGCTCTGGCAACAATCATTTCTCAGGCAGTGAGTGCTGTGATGGTTATCATGTGCCTGGTGAGGACGAGAGATATGCACCATTTGAATTTAAGTGCAATTCGTTTGGACAGACGTATGCTGAAGCGGATGATCCGCATCGGATTCCCTGCGGGACTTCAGTCTGTGATGTATGGTCTTTCTAATGTGATTATCCAGACGGGAATTAACTCCCTGGGAACAGATACAGTGGCAGCGTGGACGGCGTACAGCAAGATTGACTCTTTGTTCTGGATGATGGTTAATTCTTTTGGAATTGCCGTGACAACATTTGTAGGGCAAAATTACGGCGCAGGGAAGAACGAGAGGGTTCACCGGGGAATCAGGAGCTGTATGCTTATGGCCCTGCTGGCATCTGCTGTAATGTCGGTGGCGATTTATAATTGGGGGATTTATGGGTTTCAGCTTTTTACTACCGATACGGCTGTGATTCAGGTGGGAATTGCTATGATGCGCTACCTTGCACCAGCGTATATTACCTATGTGGCAATCGAGATTCTGTCTGGAGCGCTGCGGGGAGTAGGAGACTGCTGGATGCCCATGATGCTGTGCTGCTTTGGGGTATGTACTCTGAGAGCGGTATGGATTTGGCTTGTTGTTCCCTTTAAGCGTGACATTTATACAATTATGCTCAGCTATCCGCTTACATGGATAACCACTACCATATTATTTGTGGTGTATTATCTTTTGTTCAGCCAGCTGCGATATAAAAAGACGGGATGAGCTCCCGTCTTTTATTTATTTCAATATACTGATTTTTATTTAGCCTTTCCCAGATAAGCCGCTTTTACCTCGTCGTCTGCGAGAAGGTCTTTTCCGGTTCCGGTCATAATGATATTTCCTGTCTCCAATACATAGCCAATGTCTGCGATATGCAGCGCCATGTTTGCGTTCTGTTCGATCAGGAGAACGGTCACGCCCTGTTTGTTAATTTCCTGAATAATAGAAAAGATGTCTTTTACAATCAAGGGAGCAAGACCCAGGGAAGGTTCATCCATCATAAGAATCTTTGGATGGCTCATCAGCGCCCGCGCCACAGCAAGCATCTGCTGCTCGCCGCCGGAGAGCGTACCTGCCAGCTGCCAGCTCCGCTCCTTTAACCGTGGGAACAGGGAGTATACCCAGTCGATATCCGCATCAAGGGAGTCATGCCTCAGGTATGCACCGATCTTGATGTTCTCGATGACGGTCATATCCGGGAAGACCCGGCGTCCTTCCGGAACCAGGGAGATTCCTCTTTTTACAATGTCAGGTGTATCCACACCGATAAGTTGTTCTCCATCCAGTGATATACTGCCGCCGGCGGGTTTTACCAGTCCCACAATGGAGCGGAGGATCGTGGATTTGCCCGCACCGTTGGCTCCAATCAATGTTATAATCTTGTTATCTGGAACCTCAAAGGAAATTCCTTTGACTGCCTCAATGCCGCCATAGTTTACCCGTAAATTCTCAATTTTCAGCATCGTCGCTCACCCCCAGATATGCGTCAATTACCCGCTGGTTATTTTGGATTTCACCCGGCGTTCCCTGGGCAATCAGTTTGCCGAAATCCAGAACATAAATCCGGTCTGAAATTTGCATAACCAGATCCATGTGATGTTCAATCATAAAAATGCTCAAATGGTAGGAGTCCCGAATTTGATAAATAAAATCGGTCAGCTCCTGGGTCTCCTGCGGGTTCATGCCTGCCGCAGGCTCGTCGAGAAGCAGAAGCTTTGGCTCTGTTGCCAGAGCCCGGGCAATTTCCAGACGGCGCTGCAGTCCGTAGGGAAGGGAGGAGGAAATCTCATCTTTTAAATGTGCAAGATTCTGTTCCTCCAAAAGCATCATGGTCTCATCCCGCATCCGTTTCTCCTCAGCGTGATTTAAGCGCAGGGTTGCAGAAAATATATTTTGCTTTGCCCGCATGTGTTTGGCAATCAGAACATTGTCAAACACAGTTAACTGACCAAAGAGACGAATATTCTGGAAGGTGCGCGCAATACCCTTTCTCGTGATAACATCCGGAGTGTTTCTCACGATGGGAAGAGGAGTTGGCTTAACGTCACCGGCGTATGCTTTTTGCATCTTTCCTCTCGGTGTGTTGGAAAGAATCGTATCACCCATGAAATTCACCTTGCCATAGGTGGGTTCATAGATTCCGGTCACACAGTTGAATGCCGTAGTTTTTCCTGCGCCGTTGGGACCAATCAGGGCTACAATTTCCCCCTGATTCACATCCAGGCTCAGACCGTTGACAGCAACGACGCCGCCGAACTGCATGGTTACGTCCTGCATGTGAAGGACATTTTTTCTGTTGCTCATGGTTGATGTCATGACACATTTCCTCCCTTCTTTGCAGCATTGCCGCCGGAGAGGGCTGTGGGAATCCTTTTAATCAGACGTTTCAGCCCATCCCAGGAAAATTCGTTGTTGCCCATAATGCCACGGCGGTAGAATAACACGACCACCATCAAAAGAATCGAGAAGATCACCATACGGAAACCGGAGCGGAACAGAGGAATCTGAATGCCCGCAATTACCAGAGGAGAATCAAAGAAACGCAGCCACTCGCGCCCGGCTGTTACCAGGAAGGAACCCAGTACACTTCCGGTCACGCTTCCAATACCGCCTAACACCACAATCAGCAGAATATCGTAAGTCAGGTTGATTGAAAAGGTCTTTGCTTCGATGGAGCGCATGAACATAGCCAGCAAACCGCCGCTTACCCCTGTGAAGAAAGAGGAGATAACAAAGGCAAGCTGTTTGTAGCGGAACAGGTTTAAGCCCATGGCCTGCGCTGCCACCTCATCCTCGCGCAGCGCTTTAAATGCCCGCCCATAGGAGGAGTTGATTAAAAGAACCATGAGAAGAATACAAAGAGCACATAGCCCGAATGCCACAAACAGGTTGGGAAAGCCCGGGATATTTTTTAATCCGTAGGAGCCGTTTGTAATCCTGTCCAGCTGCGGCGCTGCGATAACCGCGCGGATAATCTCAGAAAAGCCCAGGGTCGCAATCGCCAGATAGTCGCTTTTCAGCCGCAGAACCGGGATTCCGATTAAGGCTGCAATGGCTGCCGATAAAAGACCGGCTATAATCAGCGCCAGCCAGAAAGGGCAGTGGAGATTGGCAATAACAGGAGAAATACCGTTGACATAGTAGACACTTGCGCGGCTTTCCACCGGGATAGTCAGGATTGCTACGGTATATGCGCCGATTGCCATAAAGCCAGCCTGACCCAGGGAGAACAGTCCGGTAAAGCCAGTTAAAAGGTTCATGGACACGGCGACTACCGCGTAGATAGCGCTTCGCTCCAGAATGGAGATCTGGTAGCTGTAGGCGGAGCTGTTTGCCTGTAAAAATGCCAGCAGACCAATGATGATTAGGAGGGCAATCAGCGTATATATGCTATTTTTTGGAAATTTTGCTTTCTTCATATCTGAGCCTCCTTACACTTTGTCTGTTGTTTTCTCACCGAACAGACCCGTAGGCTTAATCAGGAGAATAATAATCAGCAGGATAAAGGTAAATGCGTCGCTGAAGGTGGAATAGCCCATAGCCACCAATGCCGTCTCACCCAGTCCTAAAATAAAACCGCCTATGACTGCTCCGGGAATACTGCCGATTCCCCCGAATACGGCCGCAACGAAGCATTTAAGCCCCGGAAGAGAGCCTGAGAAGGGAAAGACGGTCATACGATCCGTGAAGTATAAAACCGAGCCGAGCGCCGCCAGCAGAGACCCTACTGCGAAGGTGAAGGTAATAACCTTGTTGATTTTAATCCCCATCAGAGCCGCTGTGTCGTAGTCTTTTGAGACTGCCCGCATTGCCATGCCCATTTTTGTCCTGTTAATCAGGATAATCAGTACATAGACAATTACCAGGGTGAGTACGGGGGTTAAAAAGGTTACGAAAGAAGCCGACAGTCCGCCAATCTGGAAAATCTTTTTCAGAAACGGAATCTCGGGGTAGCCCTTTGGAAGCGCCGTAAAGAGATAGGTTGCCAGATTTTGTAAAAGGTAGGATACACCAATTGCGGAAATCATGACAGACATACGCGGAGCAGTGCGCAGGGGGCGGTATGCCACACGCTCAATGCTGATGCCCAGTAGTACGGTCACTAAGAGCACGAGTGGAATTGCGATGAACCAGGGAAAGCTGGCCATAGCAAAAATCATAAAATAGCCTGCCATCATGAAAATATCGCCGTGTGCAAAGTTAATCAAACGCAGAATACCGTAGACCAGCGTGTATCCGATGGCGATAAGCGCATAAGCGCCGCCTAAGGAGATACCGGTCAGGCACTGCTGTAGGAATGTTGCCATGCTCATGGAAAATGCTTCCTTTCTTTTTATGAAATGAGACGAGTGGAGAGATTAAAATCCCCACTCGTCTGAACGATGTTTTTTATTTAATGGTCGTAGTAGTAAGGAATTTGAACTGACCGTCCTCAATAGTCTTGATAAATGCCATATCCTTATTGGCGTCGCCGTTCTCGTCAAATGAGATGCTGCCGGTCACGCCATCGATGGAAATGGTCTTTAATGCGTCACGAATTGCGGTGGTGTCGGTGGAGCCTGCCGTCTCAATGGCTTTTAGTGCACACAGGTAAGCGTCATAGCCCAGAGCAGAAACCGCCGGAATAATCTCCTCCTGATTATTGCTGGCTAAGTAGGGCTTAAAGCCATTGATGAAGGAAGCCGCCTCATCGTTTGCCGGCTCTGCCTCATCAAAGAAGGTGGATAATACCACACCGTCAGCAGAGCTGCCTGCATTTTCAATAATGGTGGAATTCTCCCATGTATCGCCTGCGGCAATCGTAGCAGTGATGCCAAGCTCACGCGCCTGCTTGATAATCAGCGGAGCAGTGGTAATGGACGACGGAGCAAAGATGATATCCGGGTTCTTTGCCTTAATGTTGGTCAGAATCGCCTTGAAGTCTGTCTGGTTGGTCTGGAACTGCTCTTCACTGACGATGGAGCCGCCAAGCTCAGTGAATGCGCTCTTGAAGAAAGAACCAAGACCGGAAGAGTAGTCGTCACCAAGTTGTGTAATAACTGCCGCAGTCTTGGCATTTTGGTCAGCCGCATAGTTTGCCATCACAGTGCCCTGGAACGGATCCAGAAAGCATACGCGGAAATAGAAGTCATTACCCTGTGTCACCTGTGGGTTTGTACAGGATGCGCCAATTGCCGGAATCTGTGCATCTGCAAAAATCTGACCTGCAGCAATGGCAACTCCCGATCCATAGCTTCCAAGAACAATGGAAACCTTCTCACTCACCAGCTTTTGAGCCGCATTGACTGCCTCAGTCTTATCGGATTTGTTATCGACCTCAACCAGCTCCACTTTATATTCTTCGTTGCCAATCTTTACGGTCGGGTGGATCTGGTTTGCGTAGCGCATACCCAGAACTTCCTGAAAACCACCGCCGCCGTTTTCACCGGTGATAGGTTCAAATACTCCGATTTTAATTACTTTCTCCCCGTCTCCGGCGGTGGAAGAAGAGCCGCTGTTTGAGTTACCGCTGCAGCCTGAAAGCAAGGTCATGCTCATTGCTGCCGTTAAGCTAAGTGCAAGAACTTTTTTCATTTTCATAATGTTATCCTCCTTCTTATTATATATCTTATATACCTGACACTGTGATTCCGCAAAAACTGTATTTTACAGGAACACAAGTGTCTTTGCAATGGGTACACGATGGGTACTATTATAACACTTGTCGAAAAAACTTCAAGAAAAAAATAAAAAAAAACTTAAATTTTTAATTAGAGTCTTTCTGTGGAAATGTAAAATGATAAATTTGTCTTTGAGAGAAAGACACAGATATTCAAAAAAATTACCCCTTGGGAAATCTTTTTTGTGATTTCCCAAGGGGTATGTGCCATAAATTCCAGATGTCACATTTTTGGTACAGGAGTCGGCCGCTCCCGGTCAAATACGGTGCTTACGTCAAATAAGTCGCTTAGATGATCTTTTGTGGGATTTGTCTCCGGCAAGTCATAATACATACGTACACCATCCAGATTTCTGCGTCCCTGGCGCAGATAATTACCTTCGCTGCTGAACTGGACCCAGTAAGGGTTAGAGTCCACATTGCAGAAATAGCGGAAGCCGTAGTCATGAAGGAACGCAAACTTCTCGTTTGCTCTGGTATAGTTGTGCCAGTCCCCTACGTCTGCACCGTAGGGGTAGATAAGAATATCCACGTCACCCAGCAGAGGTTTGATGTAGGAGTCCCATTTTCCCGTATCAGTCTTGACATCTTCCAGAGAACGGGTCTGAAGCCGCATATGACCATAGGTGTGGGATGCCAGCTCCCAGCCGTTGTCGCGAAGACATTGAACCACCTTTTTGACGTCCTCTTTGTCCTGCTCAATATTGGGATTCTTGTCCTGATAATCCGGGTCCGTTCTGTAGCCAAGGATTCCCTGATAGCCGGTAAAGGCAAGGATAGCCCTTGCACCTTTATAGGAGAAGTCCGGGTGTGCCTGAATAAATTCTTCCAGAAGCGGAACCAAATCGTAAGCGCCCACGGACACAGTGCCGTCATCCATTTTCATCTCGCAGGTGGGCTTTCCGTCTTCACCGATAATGATTCTGGTAGCAAAGCCGTCACCATCCATATAATCATAGTAGCAAACATCATCTTGAGACATAACAACAGGTTTTTTGCCTGGCGGAAGCATAATGTCTCCTGCCTTCATCACCGTATTTCCGTTCTCATCTGTGGTCTCATAAGCCATATCGTGGATTCGCACCAACACATAGCCCTTTGCATACATCTGCTCCAAAATATTTAAAAATTCGCTTTTAGTAGTCATCACCTGGTTGTAGCCCTTTTCGTCCTCATCTCCATCAAAGGCTTTCCGGTTATCCATGATGAGAGAGTGGAAAAAGACGTGGGTCACATTATTAATGTTGACGCGCTCCAGAGTGGCTTTTGTCGCCTCATAGCCTGCCACTGCCTCCTGCGCCTGCCGGTTGGAGCCGTATCCGCTGTCCGCCTGAAGCAGCTCAATTGCGGCATCGTAGTCGTAACCGGCTGCCAGGCGATCTGCCTGGGCAATCAGCTCCTCCATGGAAGAAGCGATCCCAATCTCCTCCGTGGAATCGGTTTCGGTATTTTCAGAAGATGGCTGGGTGGAAGAGGCGTCAGGCTTGTCTGTCTCGTTCTGAAAAAGAACCAGGGCAGTCTCGTCGCTTTTTCCGAAATTTTCCGAAACATTTTTGCCAAAAAACACGATGCCTGCACTCACAATGCCAATGGTTGTCATACAGCCTGCGATTATAATGCCGCGGCGTCTGATTCCCCCCCTGCGTCTTCTGCGCGATTTTCTATTGTAATTATAATAATTCATAGCCTTTCAATTCCCTCATTTTAACTTAATCTGACATGCAGCGTACGTACATCATAGCATAGAAACTGAAAAATAGCCATACATTAATATACAGAATAAATTAAGAAATTATTGAGGGATGGTATGAGGACGGTTTTGTTTGCATTGTGTACGGCTTTGATGACCCCTGTTGTCTTCCCTACGACCCCAAAGGTGGTGGAGGTGTCGGTTGTGGGAAATACCGCGGTGGCTGCACAGATGGTAGAATCGGGTGAAGCATCCGCGGCGGAACCGGAGATTTCCGCTCCCAGCGCCCTTCTTATGGAGGCCTCCACCGGGCAGATCATCTATGAGAAAAATGCCGATGAGAAACGCAGTCCTGCGAGTATTACAAAAATCATGTCATTAATTCTGATTTTTGATGCCATTGATTCCGGCAAGATTAAGATGACAGATCAGGTGGTCACAAGTGCCTACGCAAAATCAATGGGCGGCTCTCAGGTGTTTTTGGAAGAGGGGGAAGTTCAGACAGTGGAGACCCTGATTAAGTGTATTGTGATTGCTTCAGGCAATGATGCCTCCGTTGCGATGGCAGAGTACATAGCCGGGACGGAGAGTGAGTTCGTCCGTATGATGAATGAGCGGGCTGCGGGTCTTGGCATGACCAATACTTACTTTGTAGACTGCTGTGGTCTGACGGAATCGCCGGAGCATGTGACTACTGCCCGTGACATCGCCACTATGTCGCGGGAGTTGATTACAAAGTACCCTCAGATACACAATTACTCTACAATCTGGATGGAGAATATTACCCATGTGACAAAGCAGGGTACAAAAGAGTTTGGTCTTTCCAACACCAACAAGCTGTTAAAGATGGCGACTAATTTCAATGTGACAGGATTAAAGACCGGTTCTACGTCCATCGCAAAGTACTGCCTGTCAGCGACTGCGGAGAAGGACGGTGTCCGGCTGATTGCCTCCATTATGGCAGCTCCCGATTTTAAAGCGCGGTTTGCAGATGCCCACACGCTTTTAAATTATGGTTATGCCAGCTGCAAACTTTATGAAGACGAGGAAATGCCGGAGCTTCCTGTTATGCCGGTGACAGACGGTGTGGAGGGAGAGGTGCCGCTAAAATATGCGGGGGGATTTTCCTACTTAAGTCTGAACGGTGAGGATTTCAGCGCAATCGAGAAAAAACAAATGCTGCCTGAGTCCATTGAGGCTCCGGTGGAGCCGGGACAAAAGGCGGGCGTGCTGCGGTATGAGCTGGCCGGCAAGGTGCTGGGGGAAGTGGAAATTATAACAGATGGAAACGTAAAGAAAGCAGGGTATAAAGACTACTTAAAGAAACTGAAACAGGCGTGGCTGATGGCAGCATAATAAAAGCATGTGCTGGGCGGAATTCCGTCCTGACAGCAGGTTTTATAAGATTGTTAACGGTCATACTTTATCAGTTCAGTCCGGTTGAACTCGTCAGAGGCAACCGGACTGAACTGGGAATGCGAAAGGGACAGATGTTCTGATAGATTTTTTCCATAAAATGCGATATAGTAGAAGTAAAACAAATATGGAGTATAGTTAATTCATGTATATGAGCATGAGGTGAGATAAGATGTTGGAAAAGATTATTGAACTCACGAATTTGTATATAGATAGTATTCCTAAAAAAGAAAGAAAGAAGTATGGGCAATTTTTTACGAGTATGGAAACCGCAAGATTTATGGCGAACTTGTATGAAATTCCAATAGGAAAATCGTGTATAACGGTTTTGGATGCCGGTGCTGGCTCTGGTATATTGTCGTGTGCTTTTATTGAATGGGTAGAGCAGCTCGATACTATCACAGAAATAGAACTGACCTGTTATGAGAATGATGAAAATGTGTTGGGGCTTTTGAGGGAAAACTTGGAGTATTGCAAAAAGCACTCAACAAAAAAGATTAAATATAATATTCAGACGGAGAATTATATTACAAGTCAATATCTGGATTTTAATTGTATGATAGGCGGAAATTTTAACCCTACTAAATTTGATTATGTAATTGGAAATCCACCATATATGAAAATACCGAAAGATGCGCCAGAAGCAATAGCTATGCCGGAAGTTTGTTATGGTGCGCCGAACATGTATTTTATCTTTGCTGCTATGGGACTTTTTAATTTGAAAGATAATGGGGAAATGGTCTACATCATTCCTCGCTCATGGACATCGGGAGCATATTTTAAACGGTTTCGGCAGTATTTTCTGACAGAGGGAAGATTGGAGCATGTTCACTTGTTTGTGAGTCGAGATAAAGTGTTTGATAAGGAAAATGTTTTACAGGAAACTATTATCATAAAGATGAGAAAAACGAATATAAGTCCCGTACAGGTAAAAATTACTTCCTCTAAGTCCAACAAAGATTTTGACGAAATAACTTCTTTAACGGTGCCATACAGTCTTGTTGTTTCTGGGGAAGATTATTATGTGTATTTGGTAACAGATGATGATGATGTATCAGTATTGAAGCGATTACACCGATTTAATCAGACGTTGCCGGGTATTGGTGTAAAAATGAAAACGGGATTAACTGTAGATTTTAGAAATCTTGATATTCTTCGTGACGAGGAAGAGGATGGAGCAATCCCGCTGTTCTATTCGCAGCACATTAAACAGGGGAAGGTACAGTTTCCTATACAGAAAGAGCATGAATATGTGGTAACAGATCAACGTGGACTCATGCAGGATAATAGAAATTATTTGTTTGTAAAGAGGTTTACAGCAAAAGAAGAACCACGGAGATTACAATGTGGAATTTACCTGGCAAAGAATTACCCACAATATACAAAAATCAGCACGCAAAATAAAATCAATTTTATTGATGGATTGTTGGGGGAGATGTCAGAGTGTTTGGTATATGGTTTGTATGTACTTTTCAATTCCACCCTATACGATGAATACTACAGAATTTTAAATGGCTCCACACAGGTTAATTCTACAGAAGTAAATTCCATGCCTGTGCCGGATATAAAAAGTATACAGGAAATGGGTAGAAAATTGATGAAAACAAAGGACTTATCAGAGAAAAATTGTGATTTGATTTTGGAGGGATACTGTGGAGAAAGTTGAAGAAGCAAGAAAATTTTTGGAATTGGTAGGTATGCCAAAAGCACAGCAAGCAGATATATGCTGTTATGTGTTGCTTGCAATGGCAGGTATAAAGCCAGATATGTCATGGAATGAAGCAAAAAATGATTGGATTCGTATTCATGATATTATCCAGTTTTCAAACACTTTTTACGCTACTACATACGCAGAGAATAGTAGAGAAACATTCCGTAAACAGGCATTGCATAGATTTCGGACTGCAGCGTTAGTAGAAGATAATGGAATGGCAACGAACAGCCCTAATTATAGATACAGACTTACGGAAGAAACTTTAAAGATGTTGAAAACATTTCGGTCTTTAGAATGGCAGAAGTCTTTGAATCATTTTCTGGCGTATCATGATAAGCTGATTGATATTTATGCGTCCAAAAAGCAAATGACGATGATGCCTGTGAAAATCAATGGAGCAGATTTTAAATTTTCAGCAGGAAAGCATAATGAATTGCAAAAGGCAATTATTGAAGAATTTGCACCGAGGTTTGCTCCTAATTCCGAATGTTTATATGTAGGCGATACAGTAAAAAAAGATTTGGTAAAGAATGTTGCTAAACTGACGGAATTGGGATTCGAAATTACATTGCATGATAAAATGCCGGATGTCGTTTTGTATAGGGAAGATAAAGACTGGATTTATTTTGTGGAATCTGTAACTTCTGTAGGACCGATGGATCCGAAGCGGATTCTCGAAATTACAGAGATGACGAGGAATGTTACGGCAGGAAAGATTTTTGTTACTGCATTTCTGGACTTCAAGACATATAAAAAATTCTCGGAATCATTGGCATGGGAGACAGAAGTTTGGATTGCGGAAATGCCGGAGCATATGATACATTTAAATGGGAATCGATTTATGGGACCGAAAGTGACATTTTAGAAAATATTAGACGATATGATAGAAAAGAGAAGAATAATACAGATGATGTTTGTACTTCTGTCAGCATATCTGCTGTCAGGATGCAAACAGGGAGACTACTCTAAAATAGAGTTTCCCGAGACAAAAGAGCAGGAGAGCGCTCTGGAAATCAGGATTGAAACCGAACCGGATGATGAAAATAATATTTCGGATGGGACGTGCCAGGAGCAAGGCGGGGAGATCACACTCTTGTTTGGAGGTGATGTACTGCTTTCCAGTCATGTGCTTCATGCTTATGAGTCGGCAGGAGGAATTGGCGGAGTGTTGGATTCAGGGTACCGGGAAGTGATTGGAATGGCGGATTTTTTTATGGTCAATGAGGAGTTTCCCTTCAGTGACCGGGGAAAACAGGCAGAGGACAAGCAGTATACCTTTCGTCTTCCTCCGGACAAGGTGGGACTGTTTGGGGAAATGGAGATTGACGCGGTGACTCTGGCCAACAATCATGCGTTGGACTTTGGGCAGCAGGCGCTTTTTGATACCTGCAATGTGCTTGACACCGCCGGTATTTTGCATACGGGAGCCGGAGAAAATCTGGAGTCGGCCAGTTGTCCGGTCAGCGTGGAGCTGGCGGGGAAACAGATTGCGATACTTGGCGCGACGCGGGTCATTCCGGAAGCCGACTGGGCAGCAGGGAAGAACCACGGAGGAATGCTTGCTGCTTATGACCCGAGGCAGCTTCTGGAGCGGATTCAGGCTTTGCGCCGGGAGAATGATTATGTGATCGTGTATCTCCACTGGGGCATCGAAAGGAAGGAGCAGCCGGAGAAGTATCAGAGGCAGCTGGGGCAGCAGTGTATCGATGCAGGAGCGGATTTGGTAATCGGCGCCCATCCTCATGTGCTCCAGGGGATAGAGTATTATAAAGGGAAGCCAATGGTGTACAGTCTTGGCAATTTCGTGTTCGGAAGCTCGATTCCCAGAACCATGCTGTTAAAGGTAACACTTTCAGGCGGAGATGATAAAGAGAGGGAACAGGATATGCGGCTGCATGTGATTCCAGGAACTTCCAGTGCAGGTTACACCCGGGTGCTTGACAGTGAAGAAAAGCGGCAGGAAGCGTATCGGTATCTTGAGGGGATTTCTTTCGGTGTCACGATTGATGAGAACGGGGAAATTCTGGAGAACCGGTAGGGGAGCCGTGTTAATGCAGAGCGTACAGCTTATTCATTAAAATGTAAGGAGAAAAGGGACATGCAGCAGAGAATGGTTGAAGTATCTGCCAGACATTTTTCGCCTTCCCAGATTTATGACTCAGGGCAGTGTTTTCGTATGAGACAGCTCTCAGAGGACCGTTATCAGGTGATTGCAGGCGGGAAGCTGCTGGAGCTGAAACAGCAGGAGGATACGGTGATACTTTTCTGTGACAGGCAGGAGTATGATGAGGTCTGGAAACACTATTTTGATTTGGATACGGATTATGGTGTGTTTCTTGGGAAGGTGGGTGTCAGGGATAAATATCTGGCAGAGGCAGTCCGGTTTGGGAGCGGGGTTCGTATCCTGAATCAGGATTTATGGGAGATGATTATCAGTTTTATCATCTCACAGCAGAACAATATTAAGCGAATTCGCAAATGTATCGAGACCATAAGCAGTAAATACGGGGAGGACAGACAAGGATTTTTTGATTTTCCAACACCGGAATCGCTGGCGTCCGCTTCGGAGGAGGAGCTGCGGGAATGCGGACTGGGATACCGCAGTCCGTATCTTGTGAAAACAGCGCGGATGGTGGCGGAAAACCCGGCGTGGCTGGAGCAGATGAAAACCATGCGCTATGCAAAGGCGAAGGCGGAGCTTTTGAAGCTGCCGGGAGTGGGGGTAAAGGTGGCAGACTGTGTATGTCTGTTCGGCCTGCACCAACTGACTGCGTTTCCGATTGACACCCATATCCGCCAGGTGCTGGACAGACAGTATCCAAAGGGATTCCCCATGCGGCGCTACGCGGGCTGCCAGGGAGTCATTCAGCAATATATCTTTTATTATGATTTAATGGGCATGGGAGCAGGCAGAAGCAAGTAGTATGCTTCTGCCTGAAAAATTTAGTTACATCTTATCAGTGGTTTGCATTCTGATAGATCATATAGATTTGTGATTCATCGAGAACCTTAAAGGTACCAATGGTTCTGGTATTCTGGTAGGTACAGCGGAAGGCGAGGGCGCGAAGCGCTGCCTCATCCTGGATGCCGATGTCCTTGTTGGCGCCAAAGCTTGTGGGCATTCCGACAGAGCGGAAATAATCTGCAGTCGTACGGATACCTGCAAGAGCCAGTTCGTTTGTGTTATTTCCGGCAATTCCCCATACATTTTTTGCAAACCGGGCAAACCGTTCCGGTTTTTCCTGATAGACGGCCAGCGCCCAGGAGTCCCATACGGTGGCCAGAGATGCTCCATGGGCAGTATCGAACATGGCAGACAGCTCATGCCCTAACTGGTGGACGGCAAAGTCGCGGAGACCGCCGAGCCCTGTCAAGTCGTTGTGAGAGAGGGAGCCTGCCCACATCAGTTCACTCATGGAGTCGTAATCCAAAGGATTCTGGATTGCGTGTCGTCCCTTTTCAATCACAGTGCGCAGCAGAGCTTCGGCAATGCTGTCAGTCAGTTCGTTGTCAATGGGATTGAAATAACGATCCATCGTGTGCATCATAATGTCAGTGATGCCGCACGCAATCTGATAGGCAGGAAGGGTAAAGGTCAGCTCAGGATTCAAAATGGCAAATTTCGGACGGTTCCAGTCGGAGTTTAGACCCCGCTTTTTTCCGGCGGCGGTGTTCGTTAACACGGCAGAGCTGCTGGTTTCGCTTCCCGCCGCCGGTATGGTAAGGACAACGCCAACGGGGAAAGCGCAGGACGGAACCTGTCTTTTTTCCCAATAGTCCCATATATCTGTGGATGGATTGGCGCTGCCAATGGCGATTGCCTTTGCAGTGTCAATGGCGGAACCGCCTCCCACCCCAAGGATAAAATCAGCCCCAAACTCACCGGCGATACGGATTCCCTCACGTGCATGCTCCACAGTCGGGTTTGCTTTTGCACCTCCGAAGGTCTCACAGGGAATCTGTGCGTCCTTTAGAACCTGGCAAATCTGGTTCAGAAGACCGCTGCGCACTGCGCTGCCGCCGCCGTAGACAATCAGCGCCCGGTTTCCGGAGTATCTGCGGACATACTCGGCTGCCCGCATCTGGGTGTTTGGACCGAAAACTACTTCCGTAGGACTGAAATATGTAAATGGCTGCATGTATGCGTCCCCCTTTTCAAGTGGTATATTGTGACATCAAAGTGTTTTTTAGTATATCATGATTTGCGGGTACATACCAGAAAAATTATTTTGCCAGCTCATCAAGAGAACCGAATGTATAGCCCATCTCCTCCCATTTGGTTAGAAGCTCGTCGAGAATCTCACCGTTTGTCTTTGAGGTGCTGTGCAGCAGAACCACAGCGCCCGGATGGATTCTCCCAATAAGCTTCTGAAAGGCCTCCTCATGGGTGGGCTGTTTGTTTTCATACCAGTCCACATAGGCCAGGCTCCAGAAAAAGGTGTGATAGCCCAAGTCCTTTGCCATCTGGAGATTACTTTCACTGTACTTACCCTGGGGAGGACGGTAATATTTCTTCATAGGCTGCCCTGTTACCTGCTCATACAACGCTTCCAGGGATTGTAATTCCTGGGAAAAGCTTTCCGCAGTGGAAATCTTTGACATGTCCGGGTGATGGTAGGTGTGGTTGCCGACCGTGTGACCTTCCGCTACCATGCGCTTTACCAGATCCGGACTGGTCTCCAGATAGTTCCCCACAAGGAAAAAGGCAGCAGGAGCATTATGCTTTTTCAGTGCATCCAGGATTGCGGGGGTGTTCCCATTCTCATATCCCGCATCGAAGGTCAGATACAGGATTTTTTCCTGAGTGTCAGCTGCGTAGTGGGCATTAAATTGTTTCAGGTAATCAGCGGTGGCGTTAGCGACAGGAGGTTTTCCCTCCTGCTGGAAGCTCAGACCCCAGTTGCCGTCGGCAGAGGCTGTGACAGCATGCTCTGAAGGGGCTGTAAAGTATCCGAAGGCATTTCCCATAACAAATGCAGCCAGAAGCAGCGCCAGAGTTTTAACGGTGCTCTTATAGTGGAAGCGGTTTGGATGTGGAATACGTTTCATGGCAGACTCCGAAAGAATCTTGTTACTTTCAATATATGAATGGAAGACACAGAGATATTCAAAGTTATGGCTTTTCAAACAACCTTAAGAAAGTTGTCATATCCCAAATCGGAAATTTATGGTATACTAAAAAATGTACTTGTGCTGACAATTTAGTGTGTTTAGAAGAGAACAAATAATACAGGAGATGTAAAGCTATGAGATATGGGAACCGAGTACTGGCATTAAGCCTTGGATTTATGCTGGCCTTTGGACAGACCGCATATGCGGAGATTATTGTACCGCCGATGCCGATGGCAGGAGGAGCCTGGGGGCAGACGCCGGAAAGCAGACAGGGAACCACATCAGGGGGTTACGGGACAGTGACCAGCGAGGGACCATCAAGCGTTGCCTGGCCCAGTGAGCAGACTGAGGAGGAAACAGACAAGTCCGGTCCCGGGGTTCAGCCGGCGAATTCGCAGAGCCAGCCGTTGAATCATGTTTCCCAGTCAGTGCCGGAGCCGGTTGTGGCTGCAGAGGGGGCTGTGCTTTTAGATGCTACCACCGGGAAGGTATTGTACGGAAAAAATCAGGATATGCAGTTTTATCCTGCGAGTATTACAAAAATTATGACAGCTCTGGTTGTGCTGGAGCGCAGCAGTTTGAATGATGTGGTGACCTTTTCCGCATCGGCAACCACGAACCTGGAATCAGGAGCGACATCCTTAAATATCGCGGCAGGTGATAAGCTGACGGTGGAGCAATGTCTGTACGGACTGCTCCTCAAATCTGCCAATGAAATCGGAAACGGTCTGGCGGAGCATGTGGCAGGCAGCGTAAGCGGGTTTGCGGATGTGATGAACAAGAGAGCCCAGGAGTTAGGCTGCAAAAATACAAATTTTAAAAACCCCCATGGGCTTAATGATACGGAGCATAAGACCACGCCCTACGATATGGCTCTGATTATGCGCGCGGCTATGGAGAATCCTGTATTCCGAGAGATAGACAGCACAACTTCCTATCAGTTCCCGGCCACGAAGAAAGCGGAGGCGCGTACAATCACAATGGGCCACAAGATGATGTATCCGACGGATTCCCGGTATTACAGCGGAATTACAGGCGGAAAGACGGGATATACCTCAAAGGCGGGGAATACACTTGTTACTGTGGCGGAGCGGGGCGGCCGGCGATTGATTGCAGTGGTGATGAAAGCGTCGGGAACCCAGTACAGCGATACGAAACAGATGCTGGACTACGGTTTTGCCAATGATACAGCGCTGCCGATGCCGGAAGAAAGTAAAGCTGAAGTGGGGCCCGGCGTAGGTGAAAATGCGCAAAAACGCACAGCCACAGGCGAAGGTTCCGGTGTCATACAGCATAACGGGGCAGATGAATCAGCGGAAGCACAGAGGGAGCCTTCCTGGAACAGCAGTATGAACGGACACGGCTGGTTAAAGGACGGTAACAGATGGATTTACCTGAAGGAGGATGGCAGCCGTGCAACAGGAGAGTGGCTCGATTTAGGCAGTTCTTCTTACTGGATCGATACAAACGGTTATATGGCCACCGGATGGAGGCAGTTTTCCAACGGTGCGTACTATTACTTCGCTGATGACGGTCATATGGTGTCAAAAGAGTGGGTACAGGACGGCAGTGCATGGTACTATATGGGCGATGACGGTGTGTTAATGACCAATACTACCGTTCCAGGAGGATATAAGGTGAACGAGTACGGAATCTGGATTCAGGAGTAGGCATAAACCGACGGAATTGGGAGATAATGGTGAAGAGTACAAATTATTTTTAAGGAGGCTTTTTACCATGGACTTGAAAAACAGCGAGACAGCCAAAAATTTGATGCGTGCGTTTGCAGGAGAGAGTCAGGCTCGGAATCGTTATACTTTTGCAGCCGCAAAAGCAGAGAAGGAGGGGCTGCCGGTCATTCAGTCGGCATTTCTGTTTACTGCAGGCCAGGAGAAGGAGCACGGTGAAATTTTTTATAATCATTTGAAGGAGCTGTGCGGGCAGAATATTTTTATTGACGGAGGCTATCCAATCGATCAGTATGACAAGAGTCTTGACCTTCTGAAAGCAGCCAGACACAATGAGTACGAGGAGTATCAGGATGTTTACCAGAATTTTGGCAGGATTGCCAAGGAGGAGGGCTTCGGTCAGATTGCATCATCATTCTTTATGATTGCAGAGATTGAGCGGGTTCATGGGGACCGGTTCCAGATGTTTGCAGATTATCTGGAGCAGAATAAACTGTTTGTGTCGGATGTGGAGACGGGCTGGATGTGTCTGAACTGCGGACACATATTGACAGGGCTGCAGGCTCCTGCACAGTGTCCGGTATGCCATCATGAGCAGGGCTATTTTATTCGTATGGAGCTGGCTCCTTATATTCAGTGACAAAAGAGAAATCAAAGAGTTGGAGATTGTGGCAGGTGGATTCAAAGATGAGAGGATTAGCTGCAGTTTTCGCTGTCGGAACGGCGGCTGCTGTTGGCTTGTCCCGTTCCCAGTATGAACGGGAGCATTTTGTGGTGGAGGAGACGGTGATCTGCTCTCCGAAAATAAAAAAGCCCAGGACGCTGGTATTTCTTTCCGATCTGCATGATAAGGAATTTGGCAGGAATAACGAAAGGCTTTTACATGCCATCGCCCATGTGCGTCCCGATGGGATTCTGATTGGCGGGGACACGATGATTGTAAAGCCGGGAAGGGCAGACTTGAGAGTTACGGAGCGTTTGCTTGACGGTCTTAGAGATATGAGGAATAGTATGGCAGGGCGCAACAGCAAGGAGCCCTTACGGATATACTACGCCAACGGAAACCATGAACAGCGCATGCAGCAAGACTGCGGCAATTACGGCTCTATGTACGAGGAATTCCGTGAGCTGCTTAAGAATCGCGGTATCTGTTATCTTGCAGACAGCACTGCGGACTGGGATGAGGACATCTCCATCAGCGGTCTTGATATTGACAAAAAGTATTACCGTAATTTGAGACCCAGCTGGATGAGGGAGGAGTATCTCGCAAATCATTTAGGAAAGCCCGATCCCACCCGTTTCCAGATTCTTCTTGCCCATTCTCCGTTGTTTTTTAAGACCTACGCTGCATGGGGGGCAGACCTTTCCCTTGCAGGTCATTTTCATGGCGGAACCATACGTATTCCGTTGCTTGGCGGCGTAATGACGCCTCAGTTTCAATTTTTTCTGCCCTGCTGCGCCGGGAAATTTGAACAATCCGAAAAGCATATGCTTGTGAGCCGGGGGCTTGGAACTCACTCGGTGAACATTCGTTTTTGCAATAAACCGCAGGTTGCAGTGATCACCCTTAAGCCCGGCGGGACAGATTAATGAGCTGCAAAGCCCTGTTCTGTATTTACAGAACGGGGTTTTTTTGTTATGATTTCTATTAGTAAAATGATAGAATTCCACAGTAAGGCAGGGTGTTATGGCAGCGATTTCGTATAAGCTGGAAAAGTTTGAGGGTCCTCTGGATTTGCTTTTACATTTAATAGAAAAAAATAAAGTGGATATTTATGATATTCCGATTTCAGAAATCACCCAGCAGTATCTGGATTATGTCAGTCAAATGAATAAGGAAGATTTGAATATTGTCAGCGATTTCCTTGTGATGGCAGCAACGCTTCTGGATATTAAATCCCGTATGCTGCTCCCGGTTGAGGTGAATGAAGAGGGGGAGGAGGAAGATCCGCGGGCAGAGCTGGTGGCACGTCTTCTGGAATATAAGCGCTACAAGCTGATGGCGCAGGAGCTTTTGGATTTAGAAGAGCATGCAGGCGCACTGCTCTTTAAAGCGCCCACTGTGCCAAAGGAGGTATCCAGGTATGAACCTCCTGTGGATTTGGACAAGCTTTTGGATGGTTTGACTTTGGCACGGCTTCAGAGGATTTTCGAGTCGGTGATGAAACAGCAGAAGGATAAGGTGGATCCCATTCGAAGCAGCTTCGGAACCATTAAGAAGGAGCCGGTGAGCCTGGAAACCAGGATCCGGGATGTGATGGGATATGCAAGAAAGCACCGAACATTCAGTTTCCGTCAGATGCTGGAGCGTCAGGGTGACCGTCTGGAGATGGTGGTGACGTTTTTAGCCATTCTGGAGCTGATGAAAATCGGAAAAATTCATTTAACCCAGGAGTGTGCCTTCGATGATATGAAGATAGAGACTTTGGAGGCAGAGGGTGAGGAGACGGAGCTTTCATTAGAGGGAATTGAGGATTTGGAAGGGTAAGGAACAGTATGGGAAATTTGTTTGACGAGAGTAACTGGGAGGCGATTATAGAAGCAGTCCTGTTTACCATGGGAAATTCTGTGGAGTTGAGTCAGCTGGCAGCTGCCATCGACCAGAGTGATGAGGTGGCAAAAAGGGTGGTGGAAGGTCTGAGAGAGCGGTATCAGCGGGAAAACCGGGGAATACAGATTATTGAGCTTGAGGGAGCCTACCAGATGAGCACCCGGGCGGCTTATTATGAAAATCTGATTCGGGTGGCATCTGTGCCAAAGAAGCATGTGCTGACAGAGGTTGCCCTGGAAACACTCTCTATCATTGCCTACAAGCAGCCAGTGACAAAAATGGAGATTTCACGGATTCGCGGTGTTTCCTCCGACCATGCGGTGAGCCGTCTGGTGGAATACGGGCTGGTTTACGAGGCGGGGCGTTTGGATGCGCCGGGAAGACCTGCGCTTTTTGCTACCACAGAGGAATTCTTAAGGCGGTTTGGGATAGGCTCAGTGACCGATTTGCCCATTATGAATCCAGAGCAGGAAGAGGAGATTATCCAGGCAGTGGAAGAAGAGCTTAAACTGCAGCTTGGCGACGGTGATGAAGGCGCATCGGAAAATACATAGGGAAAGGAATGGGAAACATGCCTAAAATCAGGATTAAATACTTTAGCAGTGAGATTGAGCGCTTGATGTATATTGGGGGAAAATCAGACTGGATTGATTTGCGTGCGGCCCAGGAAGCGGAGCTGAAAGCCGGGGAATTCAGGCTGATTCCTCTTGGTGTGGCCATGGAGCTGCCCTCCGGGTATGAGGCGCATATTGTGCCCCGAAGCAGTACATACAAGAATTTTGGCATTATTCAGACGAACCATATGGGTGTCGTGGATGAAAGCTACTGTGGAGATAATGACCAGTGGTTTTTCCCCGCTTATGCGCTGAGAGATACGAAAATTCATGTAGGAGACCGGATTTGCCAGTTTCGCATTATGGAGCGTCAGCCAGAGATTGAATTTGAGGAAGTGATGCACCTTGGGCATGAGAACCGTGGAGGCTTTGGAAGTACTGGAAGAAGGTAAAAACGTGGAAGAATATAGAAGAAACCGGAAGCAATATGGTCAGGTTCGCTCCCGCGCCATGGCAAGAAGGCGCAGAAGGCGCCGGCGGCAGCGCATATTGTTGTCAGCAGCGCTGTTTTTGATGATGCTCCTGACTGGCGGGGCAGTTTTCGGAGTGATCCGTTATAGAGATATGAAGGAACGTCAGGCTTTTGCCATTGAGGGAATTACTGCGGCAAAACAGGGAGACTATGATAGTGCTATTGAGGCGTTTAATCATGCACTTAAGAATAATAAGGAAAAAATTGGTTCTTTTGAGGTACAGGTATTGCTCCATCGCGCTGAGGCAGAATATAAGATGGGAGACTATCGGATGGCGCGGGATACCTACAATCTTCTTCGGGAGAAGGATGAGGAAAATACAGTCTATAAAAAGGGTGCAGCGCTCTGTATGATGGAGATGGGAGAATATGAGACTGCGTTAGAGCTTGGTGTACTGGTTCCTGATATTTATAACCGCATGGCAAAGGCGGAGATTGAGACCGGACAGTATGATTTAGCGCTCCAGAATATTGAGAGCGGTCTGACCGCTGCTGTTTCCGACGAAGAAGCCGGACAGGAAGAGGAGCAGGAGGGAAGAAAAGCAGACAGTACAGCCGTCCGGGAGCTGGAGTATAACCGCGCAGTCGTTATGGAATACAAAGGTGACTTTGCAGAGGCCCTTAGGCTGTTGGAAGAGCATATGGAAAAATATGGGGCAACGGAGAATGTGGAGAGGGAAATTGCATTTTTGAGGACGCGGCAGCAATATGATGAAGTGGAGTGATTATGGCAGAATTGTATGATATGAAGGATGTGGAGGAGAAGGTTATTTTGCTGGCAGTCAGCTTAAGCGACGGCAGCGATACGCAGGCATCACTGGATGAGCTGGAAGAGCTGGTAAAGACGGCAGGCGCCGTCACGGTTGATAAGATGATTCAGAATCGGGAAAAGCTCCATCCCGCCACCTATTTGGGGAAAGGAAAAATTGAAGAGGTAAAGGAGCGGATTTGGGAGCTTGACGCCACTGGTGTGGTCTGTGATGATGAACTGAGTCCTGTGCAGCTCAAGAATCTGGAGGATGCGCTGGATATTAAAGTTATGGATCGCACGATGGTTATCCTTGATATTTTTGCGGCCAGGGCAACTACCAGCGAGGGGAAGATTCAGGTGGAGCTGGCGCAGCTAAAGTACCGGGCGGCGCGCCTGGTGGGGCTTCGCAGTTCTCTCTCCAGACTTGGCGGCGGAATTGGCACAAGAGGGCCGGGAGAGAAGAAACTGGAGATGGATAGGCGGTTAATCCATGAGAGGATTGGTCAGTTGAAGGCGGAACTGGAGGAGGTAAAGCGTCACCGGGAGGTGCAGCGCAGACAGCGGGAGAAAACACACACGCCGGTTGCCGCGATTGTGGGCTATACCAATGCGGGGAAATCCACTCTCTTAAATTATCTGACCGGAGCCGGAATCTTAGCGGAGGATAAGCTGTTTGCGACGCTGGATCCCACAACCAGAGCGCTTTCACTTGAGAGCGGGCAGCAGATTCTTCTGACAGATACGGTTGGTTTTATCCGTAAGCTGCCGCATCATTTAATTGAGGCGTTTAAGAGCACTCTGGAGGAGGCAAAGTACAGCGATATGATTCTCCATATGGTGGATTGCTCCAATCCGGATATGGATATACAGATGTATGTGGTGTATGAGACTCTGCGTGATTTAGGGGTGGGAGATAAGATTGTTGTCACGGTTTTTAATAAAATTGACAGACTGGAAAATGGAGAGATTCCCCGGGATTTGCAGTCTGATTATCAGGTTCGGATTTCTGCAAAAACCGGGGAAGGGATAGAAGAGCTCACAGATACGCTGGAACAGATTTTAAGGAATCAGAAAGTTTATCTGGAGCATGTTTTCTCTTATCAGGAGGCAGGGAAGCTCCAGATAATCCGAAAATATGGGGAACTGCTCTCTGAGGAGTATCAGGCTGATGGGATTGCCGTGAAGGCGTATGTTCCGGCAGAGCTGTTTTCAGGGTTGGTAAAATAATGTACAGATTATGTAAACAGTTGATCTGGAGTGTATCATTCAATGTAAAACAGAAACGATATAGAAGGAGACAATAACATGTATCAGGTAACAGTAACGGCTCGTGTTTTAAAGAATTAGAGATAGGATATATGTATTGGCTCCTTTTTTGATATGGACGGTTTTATTTTTCATCACTTTCTATGTTATGTGTATAACGGATTTTTACTTTCTCGTATTGCTTCTGTTCCTGGAAGTTTTATGTATCATTTTTGAATTAAATCAAAGCTGGGGCACAGTTGTCCGAATAGAAAAAAATACAAAATTGAAGTTTAAATATAAGTTCAAAGGAATGGAAGCATATCATATTAAAGCAAGAAGGAATAAAGATATTAGTAACCTTTACATGGTAAAGGATGTATTAAAAAAAGTAACAGATGATCGTTTGGAAAAAAATAAAGGAAGAGTACAAGAGACCGGTTATTATTAATAGTCCGTTAGGTAGATTTGAATTAGACAAAAATTATAATTGGTTTAAAGGGCAAATTGATTATTTGGGAGAAAATTGCTATGCTTATTTGGAGGTTGATGAAGGAGAGATAGCAGCAGATATTCAATTAAATAAGCTAAGTGAAATATATCGCGAGCTTGAAAAATGGGATGCCGGCGTTAAGGAATTCGTTTCAGATGACTTGTTGGATCTTGCAAATCAGTGGCTTGACGATGAAAGTGAGATTACCAAAGAAGAATTTATTCAAAGAATAGGAATGCCGGATATTACGATAAAATCTGATGGAGAGATTCGCTTAATGTTTGACAGCGCTGGAATATTTTCAGACCACGGTATAGTAGCCGAGATTGATAAAAATGGAGATTTTATCAGTACGGATATTGTGGGATGATGGTGTATATCACAGGAGTGAAGGTTATGCGGAAAAAGAAAGAAAAAATGCAGAGGATCACTATATGAATTTTTTTAAAAGAAAGCAAGTAAAAAAACCAAAAGAGAGAAATGAAATTACCAACAAAGAATTAAAAGAGGATATTGCCAATATAGCCTTACATATTTTGCAGAAAGATACAGATTACGAAAATCTGGCATATACGAAAGTCGAATTTGGTTATTTGTTTGATATTGAGGGGCATGGAAGAGAGGCACTATTCAAGATTATTACAGATAAAACAACGGTATATTTTGCTGTTCAGGGAACAGAGATGTTGAGGCTCAATTTTTCAGAGGAGCTATACCAAACTACGGTTGATGGTTTCTTGGACTTGCATAGTTAAATTGCAGTTGTCTGGGAGATAGCAAAGGCGGGAAAGCCCTAAAAGGTCTTCCCGCCCACGCAATCACAGCCCTGTTTTACGGAAGTTTTCTTTTAACACCCTGGCTTTAATAAAGGACTGCAAGAGTTACTGTGCAAGTTTGAAATCAACTAAGACCGTTGCCTCCACGCTGACCTGACCGGGCATGACCGCCATGTCTGCAATGGCACCTCCGGCTTCCATTTTTGCAGCGCCGGAGGTGCCCCTGATACTGCTGTAACTGGAGTATCTGGTATCAGGGCTGTAGCCGTATTCTTCCACATGGACGAGACTTCCCAGTGATTTGCCGCTTGCCTCAGCGATGGCCTCCGCCTTTTTCTGAGCGATAGCAATCGCGCCTTTTAAGGCATCCTGGTAGCAGGCATCGTAATTGCTGGAAAAATAGCTGACAGAATCAATATTGTTGACGCCGGAGGCCACAGACTGCGAGATGATTTCCCCGACCTGATCTATGGGAATATCCGTAACGGTAAGATCGGTGGTCATCTCATAACCGGTGACTTCCTGGGTATCTGACCGCCAGTTCTGAATCGGCGAGAGACCATAGGAGGAGGTCTGGATGGATTCCTCCTTTATGCCCAGTCCTTTCAGGGTTTCGATTGCTGCACTTAAGTCCTTGGAATTTGTCTCCTGACACAGGGCAGCAGTGTCCTCCTGGGTGTAGATGGAGTAACGAATCTGTGCCATATCGGGTGTAACCTTCACTTCCTCCTGACCTGTGACGGAGATGGTGTCTCCGTTTTCCGATACGTTTTGTACTTTTATGGTATCCCGAACTTGAATCGTGGACGAACAGCCGTTTAAGCTGAGCACAGAGACAACTGCTGCTGTGGTGATTCCTGCGGTACGGATCAATGATGTTTTTAATGGTTTCATAGTATCCTCCTTTATCTGTGTATGTATTGTGATAAAAAAGGTACGAATGAGGGGAAGAAATTTATGGGGGATTTTTTAGTTTTTTATTTTATGTTTACAGGGGATATTGGAAGAACATTTTGGAGGTGCAAACATGTATGAATTGAATCAGGTGGGAGAAAACAGCTATTATATCCAAAAAAATCAATACCACGGAAGTGTGTTTGATTGACAGTGGAAGTGATAAGGAGGCAGGGCGTAAGGTCCGCCAGATTCTGGACAAGAACGGATGGAAGCTGAAAGCAATTTATAACACCCACTCCAACGCAGATCATATCGGCGGCAACAAATATCTTCAGACACAAACCGGCTGAGGGATTTTTGCTCCGGGGGTGGAGAGTGAAGTGCGCATCCCCTGGAGGGTTTTCTATAAAGATTAGGGTGTCAAAAGGTCAGTGACCTTTGATATATATTTGTACCTT
>CANPMS010000009.1 GCA_947575275.1 uncultured Clostridium sp.
TTTATCATAGAAGACCTTTTAAATCTTTATTTACAGAAAAAATTTCATAGACTCAAAAATAACGGTTATACTTTTTTGTTTGGTTTTTGTCCTGTGTTTTGTGTGGATGTTTTAGGTATCCCATGTTGACATATACAAAAACATGATGTATATATAACATGAGCTGGCAGCCTGTCTCAGCGCTTGCCAGCTCATTCATTATCATAGAAGCTCAGTATTTACAGACTTTTCTTCATAGTCCCTATAATTCTTTATTGTTAATATACTTAAACCATGCCTCTGCACTGGGGGCAGTGTATCTTTCTGTTCCTAACAAATTACACGCTCTTACTCTTTATGATATGATTCTAAATCCAGCTTATCATGACTTGTATTTCAATCAATTCACTCCCTCATTTAGTTTTGATTGTAAAACTTCCAGACTCATAGCAGCTCTTATGTACTCGTACTCGCCAACCTCAAAGGCATCCCATTCTTCAGGCGTAACCTCTACACCATTAATGTAACTTATGCCATAATAACCGATAGATTCTTCCTCATCTTTATCAGGGATTCCATTTCCGTTAACATCATCAAAGTTATAAGTCTTTATTTGCGTGACTGTATCCATAGTATGGCGCTCACTGACAGACAAATATGTGGTATATAAAATAGCGCCGGCATAGTCACTGTTATAATTTCTCATACTGTTTTTTCTGGGAGAATATTCATACCCTGTATTTCCTCCTGCACCATATGACCAACGGTTCATCAGTGTATATATGTTTCCATCATGATATGTATACAAACTTGCATAATAGCCGTCAACTCCAGCCACCAATTCAGGTATGTTATCATCATCAAAATAGATTAAATTATACGTTTCTTCCCCTGTACTTTCCAGCTCACACAACCTGCTTATGGAGTGATAGGCTTCCTGATAACTGGTAAACTTACCATTATTTTTACCATTTGACAAGAAATTGCGAATTTCCGGAATGGATCAAGGCTTTACCTGGGCAGATAAATTCTCAGATAGTTGCTCTTGCAGAGTAAAGCGCTTTTCGTAATCACTTGCATCAGCATCAAAACCATAATAAATTGCTGCAAAGCGCGTATTGCCATATGTTTCAATCAATACAATATCAGTATTGCCATCATAGTTTACATCATAAAATGACACAGCATCCAGACTGCTGAATCTTTCTTCAGCCAGATCTCCTGGAACATAGGCGTATATATCTGTAAGGACTTTATCATCCTGAATGATTTGCATATGGAAATCCTGATCATTTTCCGAAGGTGCAAAAGGTACAAAATAAACTTTTCCGGGATATTCACTAAGCTCAACTTCAAACGTCTGTTCAACAATACAATATTCACCAAACATGTTCTGCATAGTATCTGTCTGTGTAGTATCTGTTTGTTCAGGATTAGATTCACTATTTTCCTGAGGCAGGGGTGTTTCCATTCTGCTGACGGAGCCTTGAAGGGTGTTATCCGTTTCGAGGCTGTTTTCGGATATTTCTGACTCTCTGTTTTCCAAGGTTTTTTCCTGTCCACATGATGCGAGAATTCCCACAGTAAATAATACAAAAACAAAAAATATCATCTTCCTTAAGTTATGCGAATTTTTGTGGGACATAATGTTAATCTCCTCTCTGGTAATATAATGTTTTTATCAAGAACTGGTATTTCTATTAGAAAGATACTATAATATAAGCTGCAAATCAAGGATATTTAAGAAAAGAATGGAGGGGTTCCTTATGAAAAAGAAAGGCAAGTTTTGGGCAGTGATTTTATGTACCATGCTGATGTGCGGATGCGGAAACGGTTTTTCTACTGAAACACCGGAAACTTTGAAAGAACAGACAGAAGCGCCAGAGGTTCAGACAAAGTCAGAAGAGTCGTCAGAGCCTTCTGCTGGTCAGCAGACGAATTCGGAGGAGCACGTGATTTTAGGACAGGAAGATATAACATTTTTCACCAGATTTATCCAGGAAAGCGAAAATTATGGCTTCCTTCTGTCAGAGTATGATGACCCAAAGGATGTGGACCTTGATCAGGTACTTTATGGCGGTGCCGGGATTGGAGAGGCGATTCCGGAGGAAGACATTCCAATCTATCTTGCGGCAGCGGGACAGGAGCGGCTGGAAACGGACTGTTTAAAGCTTCCTGCACAAGACATAGAGGAATTTGTCCAAAGAAAGCTGGGAATCGGGTTTAAGGATATGAGCAGACCCCTTGAATGGTGGTGGTATGTTGCGGAGACCGATTCCTATTACCATGAGGCAGGAGATACAAATTTTACCTTGTTTTCCTGTATTGGAGGAGTGAGAAAAGGAGACATCTATACCCTTCGCTTTGCTCCGGAAGCTGACTGGAGGGAATGGATGGATGATAGAGAAACGGTTCTTATAAAAACAGGAAACGGATACCGTTTTCTTTCCAACCGCTGCCTGACAGACGCGCTTCCATTTGAAACGCCTTTGGATCTTGTCTTTGCCAGTGGGGCAGGTGCATGGGGAACCGGCATCAGCCTGAGACCGGACGGGTTTTTTGAGGGAGGATATGATGATTCGGATATGGGGGACGACGGTGAGGAATACCCTTACGGTACTCATTATACATGCTCTTTCAGCGGTCAGTTCTATGATATAAAGCAGGTGAATGACTATACATATTCCATGATGCTGGGAGAACTGTGCAGCCAGAGGGTCGCCGGGACGCAGTGGATTGAAGATGGTATCCGCTATGTGGCTGCAGAGCCCTATGGTCTGGAGGGCGGCAAAGAATTTCTTTTATATACCCCCAAAACTCCCTTGGAAGAACTTTCCGAAGAGTTTTTAATGTGGTGGCCCGGGCGGTGGATGGATGACGGGGCGCAGGAGACTCTTTCTTGCTATGGACTATATAACGTGGAAGGCGAATACGGTTTTTTTACATCTGAGTGAATAAACAGGAAATCCCAGACGTGACGAAAGAACGTTTATGTTCTTATGAGTGCAGCGCCTCGACTAACGTCTTTCCTTGTGATATACTTGAAAAATATATAATCACGGAAGGAGGCGTTTTCATGGGCGAACAGGAACCCCAAAAAGCAAAAAAACATATATGTGCCGGGCTGCTGGCTCATGTGGATGCAGGAAAAACCACCCTGTCTGAGGGTATCTTATATACAACGGGAATCATACGAAAGTTAGGGCGGGTGGACAAGAGGGATGCTTATCTGGATACCTATGAGCTGGAGAGGCAGAGGGGCATTACCATCTTTTCCAAACAGGCAGTATTTGTGCTGGGTGATATGGAGGTGACACTTCTTGATACGCCGGGACATGTGGATTTTGCGGCGGAGATGGAGCGGACGCTGCAGGTGCTGGATTATGCGGTTCTGGTGGTCAGCGGCACGGACGGGGTTCAAGGTCATACAGAGACCTTGTGGAGGCTGCTGAAACGGTATCAGATTCCAGTGTTTTTGTTTATCAATAAGATGGATCAGCCGGGGACGGATAAGGAGGCAATTTTAAGGGAGCTTAGGGAGCAGCTTGATGAGGGCTGTATGGATTTTGCCATGTTTGGTTCAGGAGCGGACGGGAAGGCTGCATTTAACTTGACCGATGAGCAGAAAGAGAGTCTTGCCCTGTGCGATGAGCTGGTTTTAGAGCGGTATCTGGAAGAAGGAGAAGTGAGCGAGAGGGATATTCGGAACATGATTTTGCAGAGGAAGGTATTTCCCTGCTATTTTGGTTCTGCTCTGAAATTGCGGGGTGTGGAGGAGCTGCTTAATGGCATGGAGCGCTGGACAGAGGCTCCGAATTATGGGGCTCAGTTGGGAGCAAAGGTTTTTAAGATTTCACGGGATAATCAGGGGAACCGCCTGACCCATTTGAAAGTGACAGGCGGCAGCCTGAAAGTCCGGGAAATGATTGACGGGAAAACAGAAGCGGAGAAGATTACCCAGATTCGGGTGTATTCCGGTGCCAAATATGAAGTCAGGAGTGAAGTGCAGGCAGGAGAAATCTGCGCTGTGACGGGTCTGGCTGAGACGTATCCGGGACAGGGAATCGGCGTGGAGCGGGAATCAGAGCTTCCCCTGTTGGAGCCGGTTTTAACCTACCGGGTAGGGCTTCCTGACGGCTGTGACCCACACAGGCTCATGGAAAAGCTGCGCCTTCTTGAGGAGGAGGAACCACAACTTCATATTGTCTGGAGTGAGGTGACGGGAGAAATCCAGGCACAGATTATGGGTGAGGTTCAGATGGAGGTCTTAAAGACGCTGGTTTCACAACGGTTTAACATAGATATTGAATTTGATGCAGGCAGCATCGTATATAAGGAGACAATTTTGAAACCGGTGGAGGGTGTTGGACATTTTGAACCGCTCCGCCATTATGCGGAGGTTCATGTTCTGCTGGAGCCCGGTGAGCCGGGCAGCGGATTGCAGTTTGATACAAGCTGCAGCGAGGATATGCTGGATAGAAACTGGCAGCATATGATTCTTACTCATCTGGAGGAAAAGCGCCATGTTGGGGTGATGACCGGGACAGAATTGACAGATGTGAGGATAACGCTTACTGCCGGGCGCGCCCATTTAAAACATACAGAAAGCGGCGATTTTAGACAGGCTTCATACCGTGCTGTACGCCAGGGATTGTGCCAGGCCCGGGAACAGGGAGTGTGCAGACTGCTGGAGCCATACTATGAGTTTCGTCTGGAAATTCCTCAGGAGAATGCAGGACGGGCCATGGCAGATCTGGAGCGCATGCAGGCAGCCTTTCAGGTGTCGGAGGCAGGCAGCGAAAATATGGTGATTGCAGGCAGTGCACCGGTAGCAACTATGTGTGATTACCAGAGGGAAGTGATTTCCTACACCCGGGGGCGCGGAAGGTTTTCCTGTGGACTGAAAGGATATTTGCCATGTCATAATGAAGAAGAAGTAATTGCAGCTTTAGGTTATGATGCAGAGGCTGATTTGGACAATCCTGCCGGCTCTATTTTCTGTGCTCACGGAGCAGGGTTTGCAGTGCCCTGGTATGAGGTAAAACGTTATGCCCATGTTCATGCCGGTGTCCGGGAAACGCAGGACACCGGGGATTGTGAGGGGGCAGAAACAAACCGCCCACAACGAAGCGAAGCGCATTCCTTCGGGGCTGATGATAAGGAGCTGGAGGAGATTTTTACGCGTACCTACGGAGAAAGAAAACGGTACCTGCCCGGGGAGAGCGGAGCCAGGCAGGTAATTTATAAAAACCGCCAAAAGCAGGCAACGCCTGAGAAGGAGTATCTGCTGGTAGACGGCTATAATATTCTTTATGCCTGGGACGAGCTGAGAGAGTTGATGAAGATTACTGTGGACGGGGCGAGACAACGCCTGATGGATATGTTGTGTAATTATCAGGCTTACCGCGGCTGTCAGGTGATCGTGGTGTTTGATGCCTATAAGGTGCCGGGAGGGACGGGGAGCGCCTTTGATTACCATAATATTCATGTGGTCTACACAAAGGAAGCAGAGACTGCGGATCAGTATATTGAGAAATTTGCCCATGAGATGGGCAGAAAATACCGTGTGACAGTATCTACCTCCGATGGCATGGAGCAGTTGATTATACGCGGTCAGGGCTGTCTTCTTATGTCCTCAACGGATCTTAGGGAGGATATGGAGCGGGTCGGGCAGCAGATTAAAGAAGATATGGGACGCCTTTTAAAATCCGGAAAAAGCAGCCTGTTCCGTGATGTGGATGAGGAACTGGCTGCCTATCTTGAAAAAATACGGCTGGGGGAGGAGCATTAGAACTTATCCATATAGTGGTAGCGCTTCCTCTGGGTAAAAAGGAATATCAGCGTGATGAGGGTGGCGAATACCTCTGCCACTGTGATTGCCCACCAAATACCGTCCAGCCCGTATCGTATGGGAAGAATCAGCACGGAGAGCGTCTGAAAAATCAGGGTGCGCAGAAATGAGATGGATGCTGAAATCCCGCCGTTATTCAGCGCTGTGAAAAAGGATGAGGCAAAAATACTGATGCCTGACAGAACAAAGGAAAATGAAAACAGCCGGAAGGCATGTGTTGTCATGGCAAACAGCGCTTTATCGTACCCGACAAAAATGTGCGACAGCGGGGAGGCGAGGAGCTGCGCCACAAGCATCATGATAATTCCTGCCAGTCCTGTCAGAAACATGCTTTTGCGGAGCATATTGCTCAATTCCTGATGGTTTCCTGCACCGTAGTGGTAGCTGATGATCGGAGCCGTCCCAATGGTGTAGCCGATGAAAACAGCCATAAAGATGAACTGGATGTACATTAGAACCCCATAGGCGGCAACACCGTTCTCGCCTGCGAATTTCAGAAGCTGAAAATTGTAGAGCATACTGACAAGGGAGCCTGATATGTTTGTCATAAGTTCTGATGAGCCATTTACACACGCTTTTAAAAGAACCATCCCCTCCATGCCGGTTCTGGTAAGCCTGAGAAGACTTTTGTTAGGGCGCAGGAAATAGATAAGGGGTAGAAGACCACCGATGCACTGGCTTATGCCTGTGGCAAGCGCGGCGCCTGCCACGCCCCACTGAAAGACTGCAATAAACAGACCATCCAGCACGATGTTGGTCACACCTGCCGCTACCGTAGCAGCAAGACCCAGCTTTGGCTTTTCTGCCGCTGCAAAAAAGGTCTGGAAGACACTTTGCAGCATAAATGCCATATTGAAAACCAGAACCACTCTGCCGTAAATAACACAGTCCTCGATCATTGCCTCAGTGGCTCCCAGAAAGACGGAGATGGAACGCATGTAAACGATGCCGACTGCGGAGAGCAGCAGTCCCAAAACCACGGTAAACTGTACCATCATGGTAAAGTAGCGGTTTGCCATATCCTGTTTGCCTTCCCCCAGAGTCTTGGCCACCAGGGCGCTGCCGCCCGTGCCAATCATAAAGCTAAAGCCGCCCAGCGTCATGATAAAAGGCATTACCAGATTAACTGCGGCGAAAGGGATTTTGCCCACAAAGTTCGAGACAAATAATCCGTCAATTACACCATAAACGGAGGTAAATACCATCATTACCACCGGTGGAAAGCAAAAGCGAAGCAGCTTCTGGTAAGTAAAATGGTCAGATAGTTGAATCTTCATGTTTCCTCCTGTTTCTTATATAATTCTTTCATATGTTTATTCAGCAGATCGGTATATTTGCGGAGCAGCCGGATAAGGCTTTCCTGCTCCTCCACACTCATCTCTGCCATAGCATCATGCTCATAGGCAATCACCTGGTCAACGGTTCGTTCTGCAAGCGCTACGCCTTTTTCGGTCAGACAGATCTGCTTGCTGCGCCGGTCACGCATTTCCACCATTTCAATATAACCATCAGCCTCCATCTTTTTTAGAGCAGAATTGACTGTCTGCTTGGGCTGATAAATCATATTGGAGACAGCGCTCTGCGTTACAGGTTTGTCACTTTCCCTCAGAACGTACAAAATCCAGAACGCGCAGTCAGGGAGTCCTAGTACTTTGGCAATTCCGTGATATAGCTCATTATTTTCTTTAAAAATAGCGTTGTATTCCGACAGCCGTTTTCCTGTATTTTTTGTTTCCATCAATAAGACCTCCTAATTTGTCTGAAATCGGACGTTTAAGATTATAGTCTGAAATCGGACTTTTGTCAATAAAAAACAAAAGAATTTTCCCATCCTGGGTAGAATCAGAGTGATGAGAAGATATGACCTTGCAAAATGCTCTGGAATGAAGTACAATGACCTTGAATCGTAAAATGTTAAATGAGAGTTGAAGGAGATTTGCAATGGATAAGAGACCAGTGGTATTAATGATTCTCGATGGATATGGACTCAATGACAAACGTGAAGCCAATGCTGTCTGCGAGGGAAAGACTCCAGTGATGGATCAGTTGATGAGCCATTGTCCTTTTGTGAAAGGTCAGGCCAGCGGTCAGGCAGTAGGTCTTCCTGATGGTCAGATGGGAAATTCCGAGGTGGGACATCTGAACATGGGTGCAGGACGTATTGTATACCAGGAACTGACTCGGATTACCAAGTCCATTCAGGATGGAGATTTCTTTGATAATAAGGCATTTGGCGCTGCGGTGGAAAATTGTAAGAAGAATGATTCAGCACTTCATCTGTGCGGTCTGGTGTCCGATGGAGGCGTACACAGTCATATTACTCATATTTATGGTCTGCTGGAGCTGGCAAAGAGAAACGGTCTCTCAAAGGTATATGTAAATTGTTTCCTTGACGGGCGCGACACTCCTCCCACATCCGGCAAAGAGTATGTTGCGGCTCTCGAAGCTAAAATGGCAGAGCTTGGGGTGGGAAAAGTGGCGATGGTATCGGGACGTTATTATGCCATGGATCGTGACAAGAACTGGGATCGTGTGAAGGCGGCTTACGATGCTATGACAAAGGGGGAAGGAAACACTAGTACCAGTGCAACCGCTGCAATTCAGGAATCCTACGATGAGGGAAAGACAGATGAGTTTGTGGCGCCTACCGTGATTACGGAGAACGGCGCTCCAGTGTCAACGATTCAGGACGGAGATTCTGTTATCTTCTATAATTTCCGCCCGGATCGGGCAAGGGAGATGACCCGTGCGTTCTGTGACCAGGAGTTTACCGGCTTTGAGAGAGGCGGGCGTGTGGAAACCACCTTTGTGTGCTTTACCGACTATGATGAGACCATCGGCAACAAGCTGGTTGCTTTTGGGAAGGAGAGCATAGCCAATACGTTTGGAGCGTTTCTTGCGGCCCATGGGTTAAGGCAGGCGAGAGTTGCTGAGACCGAGAAATACGCCCATGTGACCTTCTTCTTCAATGGCGGCATTGAGGAGCCGAATGAGGGAGAGGATCGTTATCTGATTCCGTCGCCCAAGGACGTTCCCACCTATGACTTAAAGCCCGAGATGAGCGCGCCGGCTGTTTGTGACAAGCTGGTGGAGTGCATCAAATCCGGAACGTATGATGTGATTATTATTAATTTTGCCAACCCGGATATGGTGGGGCACACTGGTGTGGAGCCCGCGGCAATCAGAGCGATTGAAATGGTAGATGAGTGTGTGGGAAGAACCGTAGATGCGATTAAGGAAGTGAACGGTGTACTGTTCATCTGTGCAGATCATGGAAATGCTGAGCAGATGGTGGATTATGAGAGCGGTGAGCCTTTTACCGCCCATACGACTAATCCGGTTCCGTTTATTCTGGTGAATGCCGACCCGGCTTATAGGCTGAGAGAGGGCGGCTGTCTGGCTGATATTGCTCCCACATTGATTGAGCTGATGGGAATGGAGCAGCCGAAGGAAATGAGCGGAAAGTCGCTGCTGGTGAAAGAAAGATAGCTTCCAGAGCGGAAACAGGCTGTGCATAAGATAGAGACTTACGCACAGCCTGTCATACATAAGGTCAGTCTTCATACAACTTCCCATACAGATCCTCTGCCAGCGTATCTGCATACGACTGGTCAGCGATATGGTGGTTGGTAATGATAAGATCCTGGATTAAATCGAGACGTTTTAAGCTTAGTTCTTCCGGTCTCAGATCCCCGGATTCCCGTAAGATCTGCTCATCCAGTTCATTTCCGGTGTAAGAGGCAAGAAACCAATCAGTCAGCTGCCTGGTTATAGCTTCCTCTTCTCCAATCAGTCCCCTGACTTTTTTTGCAGACCGGTTGGTGATATAAGCTGCATACAGAGGGATGAGTCCCAGCAGGGTGAGTATACCTTTGATGATAAGATTAGCTGTTATAACATTCATCCAGCAGAGGACAGCCAAAATGGTTAAAGCGCT
Organism: uncultured Clostridium sp.; assembly: GCA_947575275.1. GTDB lineage: Bacteria > Bacillota > Clostridia > Lachnospirales > Lachnospiraceae > Brotaphodocola. Next base: position 9,768 of record CANPMS010000009.1, read on the forward strand.
GCCCACCAGCAGGAAGGAGGCGGCAGAGGATTTTAAGTCGCTGTATTTTTGGGATTTGGTGACATAGATATAAGGCGAACCCATCTGAGAAATCCCATGAGCTTTATCGGTTGAGTCTGATTCTTTGGATTCCAGCAGCAGACCGCCGCAGTCACTGCAGGCGGTGATTCCTTCTATAAATTCCATATCGCATTTCGGACAGTAAGGCATAGACAGTTCCTCCCCCTGAAATTTAAAAGATGATACGATTATATCATATAATCCGTAGAAAAACCACTTCCATTTCCGGTTAAAATGGGATAGAATAAGGAAAAGTATATAGTGAAGAAGGATGGCATATGAGCATAATGATTTCGTTTTCCATGAAGCCCAGGAAGAGATGGCTTCCGGGAAGGCGTTGGAATACGCAGCGCATGCAGACGTTTTCCCAGGAACTTGCAAAGGAACTGGGATATTATTGTAATGTAGTCGGTGAAGATGTAATATATGAATTTTGTCCTGAGGGATTTTTGTGGCTTGTCTGGAAAGAGAACAGCATCGTGGGGGACTGTCAGACAAATATCGCAGGGCCGGGTTTTCATGCGGCGGTAATCCATTTTTTGGAGCTTTATGCCTCGCGGAGCGGACTTTCGCTGTTTGTCCAGGACAACACAGGATATTACGAAGACCGGGATTTCCTGAAGATGCGGAAAGACCATTTTTATGACTGGTTTACGGCTTTGATGACACAGATTCTGAAGCGCCGGGATCAGATGGAGAGACTGGTTGTGTGCTGGCCGACGGACTATTACCTGCCAGAGAAGAAAAATGGTATGGTGCTTACTCATATCCGCCAGTTTCCATTTACAGAGATTGCAGCAATGATGAGCTCTGGGCTCTCCATGACTTTTGCAAAGGATTTCTTTGTTTGGAATGAGCAGGAGAAGGATGCCTATTACTACCGCAACTGTGCGCTGGTACTGATGAATCAAAAGTGTTATTTTATGCCTTCCAGCCGCAGTGAACAGGATGAAGCAATCAATGGAAACATTATTGAGCTGTTGGAGAAGGCCCTTGCAATGAAGCCGGATATTCCGTTTCCTAAAACATCATATCTGGAGCTGTGCGGACTGGCGGCAAAGAAGCCGGTAGATGTCAGTTGTGTGAGGGAGCTGGCACAAGAGATTGATATAGGCTGCCGGAAGGGGCTTTTATTCCGCACCATTGGCCGTATGCAGTTTGCAGTTCCCGGAAATTTTCTCCATGATGATGCCCGGGGCGGCAATGCGGAGCGATACTACGACGGTCAGATGCAGGGAGGACACGATTATTATATATGTGCGGTGAATACAGAGTATGAGGCATGCTTCCAGGAGCATTCCTTTAAAAAGGACAATGTACAGGAAACCCTGGAGTTTGAACATAGGAAGGCAAAGTATAAGGTGGCTGTATACACCCCTGGTGAGAGAGAGGGAAAAACTGTCTGCTCAGTGGCTGCACAGGTGATTTATAAAAATCAGATGACAGTTATCAGTATTTATTACGAGAATCCAAACGATCAGACCTGGGCAATTAATTTAATCCGGAAGGTGGAGCCAGTCATCTGACGGAAGCCTGCTAGTCATAAGAAACAGAGATAGAAGGAGTTACAGGAATGAGGACATCGGCGTTGATGAAACGGTTTGCTCCGTATTATAAACGATATTGGAAAACTATGGTATTTGATTTGTTCTGTGCATCGCTCACAACGATATGTGAGCTGATACTTCCTATGATTCTGCGCTATATTACGAATCAGGGGATGCAGGATATTACGTCTATTACTGCGGGAGTAATTTTGCAGATTGCGGCTCTGTACTTTGGACTGCGAATTGTGGATGGTCTGGCCGCATTTTATATGGCGTACACAGGGCATGTGATGGGAGCGCGGATTGAGACAGATATGCGCCAGGATGCGTTTGAGCATCTTCAAAAGCTGTCTGACAGCTATTTTAACAATACAAAGGTTGGGCAGATTATGGCCCGGATTACCAGCGATTTGTTTGACGTGACGGAATTTGCCCATCACTGCCCGGAAGAGTTTTTTATTGCTGGTATTAAGGCAATCATTGCCTTTGTAGTGCTGGCGGGAATAAATCTTCCACTGACAGTCATCATTTTCGTGTTTGTCCCGATTATGGCGGTTTCCTGTACTTATTTTAACTTAAAGGTGAGAGAGGCATTCAAACAGCAGAGGTTCCAAATTGGTGAGCTGAACGCCAAGATAGAGGACAATCTTCTGGGGAACCGGGTGGTGCGCGCCTTTGCTAATCAGGATATTGAGATTGAAAAGTTCCGGGAGGATAATCAGGCATTTCTCGGTATCAAGCGGGAGACTTATAAGTATATGGCGGCGTTTCAGGATACGATCCGCATGTTTGACGGTCTGATGTACACGGTGGTTATCCTTGCCGGCGGCATCTTTATGGTGAAGAGGCTGATTGAGCCGGGGGATTTAGTAGCATACACGTTGTATGTAACCACACTGCTGGCAACAATCCGAAGAATTATTGAGTTTGCGGAGCAGTTTCAGCGCGGTATGACCGGCATTGAGCGTTTTGTGGAAATCATGGACTCCACGGTAGAAATTCTGGATGAGCCGGGCGCAGAGCCTATGGAGCACATTGAGGGCGGGATTAGCTTTAACCATGTGAGTTTCGAGTATCCGGATGACCACACCCCGGTTTTAAATGACATCACCCTGGATATTCGCCCGGGAGAGAAGGTAGCGCTTGTGGGACCCTCAGGCGGAGGAAAGACAACGCTCTGCAGCCTGATCCCGCGGTTTTATGATACCACTGGAGGCAAGATTTATATTGATGGGCGGGAGTTAAAAGGAATTACATTGCAAAGTCTGCGCTCCAATATCGGAATTGTGCAGCAGGACGTTTACCTGTTCTCAGGTTCGGTTTATGATAACATTTCCTATGGACGCCCGGAGGCTTCCAGGGAGGAAGTGGTGCAGGCGGCGAAGCTTGCCGGCGCTCACGAATTTATCAGCCAGCTGAAAAACGGTTATGATACCTATGTGGGCGAGCGGGGGGTGAAGCTGTCAGGAGGTCAGAAGCAGCGCATCAGCATTGCCCGTGTATTCCTTAAAAATCCGCCAATCCTGATTTTGGACGAGGCGACCTCAGCATTGGATAATGAGAGTGAGTATGTGGTTTCCCAGTCTCTGGAGCGTCTGGCAGAGGGCAGAACGACTGTAACCATCGCCCACCGTCTGACCACAATCCAGAATGCAGACCGGATTTTAGTGCTCTCGGATGGAAAGATTGCGGAGGAGGGCAGCCATCAAAAGCTGCTGGAGAAAAAAGGAATTTACTATCAATTATATATGTCGGTGCAGAACCGGACAGATGGATTTCTGGCGGAAGGAGAATGATATGAAAACAGCAGTAGTAACGGACAGCAACAGTGGAATTACCCAGGCCCAGTCAGGTGAGCTGGGTGTGTATGTACTGCCCATGCCATTTATGATTCATGGTGAGACCTACGAGGAGGACATCAGCTTGACCCAGGAGCAATTTTACACGCGCCTTGACGAGGGTGCGGAGATTTCAACCTCCCAGCCTTCCCCAGAAACAGTGATGGGGCTGTGGGACAGGCTGTTGCAGGAGTATGATGAGATTGTGCATATTCCCATGTCCAGCGGTTTAAGCGGCTCCTGTCAGACTGCTATGATGCTGGCGGAGGATTATGACGGAAAGGTGAGTGTTGTCAACAATCAGAGAATTTCCATTACCCAGCGTCAGTCTGCACTGGACGCTGTAGAGTTGGCGGCGGCAGGCTTTTCGGCGGCGCAGATTAAGGAAATTCTGGAGCGAACAAAGATGGACTCCAGTATCTATATCACTTTGGATACACTGAAGTATTTGAAGAAGGGAGGCAGGATTACACCGGCTGCTGCTGCGCTTGGCACACTTTTAAAAATTAAGCCTGTGCTCCAAATTCAGGGGGATAAGCTGGATTCTTTTTCAAAAGTGAGAACCATGAAGCAGGCCCGTGCTGCCATGATTGGTGCGGTGGAGAACGACCTTAAGACACGGTTTGACAATCTGGACGCTTCAAATGTGTGGATTGCAGTGGCTCACACCATGAACTATGAGGCGGCCCAGGACTTTGCTCAGCAGCTTCAGGAGCTGTTTCCGAAAAATGTGGGGATCTATGTGGCGCCGCTTTCCTTAAGTGTTGCCTGTCACATTGGTCCTGGTTCACTGGCAATCGCATGTACGAAAAAACTGGATATAGAGGCGGAACGTAAAAATTATGGTTTATAATCTGAAAAAGCTGCTGTTTTTCTTTAGACAGCAGTTTACTGTCAGCCTGAAAGTGCCCATTGTGGCGCTTCTTCTGGTGTTTGGTATAGCTCCGATGTTTCTGTGCACAAAGACTGTTTTAAGTTCCATTCGTCAGAATCAGATTGACGCGCATATGGTAGAGGTTCAGAATCAGTGTCAGATTTTGAGCAGTAAGATGACCAGATCAGGGTATTTGACCGGGGAGGATCGCGGCAGCTTAAACAGTGAAATTGAGACCATAGCGGACGTGTATAGTGGTCGTATTGTGGTGGTCGACCGGGATTTCCGCATTGTTCAGGATACGTTTCATATAGCCGAGAAGCGGATGCATATCGCAGAAGAGGTTATCCGATGCTTTCAGGGAGAGGGAAGCAGCAAATATAATAAGGATAAATGCTATTTTGCTCAGGCGCTTCCCATTTATGGGGCTTCTGAGGACAAAAATATTGAGGGTGTGCTGGTGATTACCGCCTCCACTGAATCAATTATTCAATTGGCAGATGCAGTAGAGGGTAAAGTGCTTTTGTTTCAGATTATTGTGTCCCTTTTGCTGGTTATTCTGGCGGCTACTGCGGCAGTGCTGCTGGTTCGGCCATTTAAGGATTTTCAGGGAAAGTTAAATCATGTGGAGCAGGGGGCGCTTGACACGGACATCAGCGCCAATACATACCGAGAGACAAGGGAGATTTCCCAATCGGTGGCGCGTACCATTACCAAATTGCAGGAGGTGGATCAGTCCCGGCAGGAATTTGTGTCCAATGTGTCCCATGAGTTGAAAACTCCAATTACTTCCATTCGTGTGCTGGCAGATTCTCTAATGGGGATGGGTGAGGTGCCGGTGGAGCTGTACCGGGAGTTTATGGAGGATATTTCCGATGAGATTGACCGGGAGAGCAAGATTATTGATGATTTACTGTCGCTGGTAAAGATGGATAAGTCTGAGGCAGAGTTAAATATTACTCAGGTGGATCTGAATATGCTGGTGGAGCAGATTTTAAAGCGTTTAAGACCCATTGCCAACAGGCAGAAGGTGGAGCTGATTTTTGAGAGTATCCGGGAAGTGACTGCTGATGTGGATGAGATGAAACTGTCCCTTGCAATTTCCAATCTGGTGGAAAACGCCATTAAATACAATATGGAGGAGGGATGGGTTCGGGTAACCCTGGATGCTGACCATAAATTTTTCTACCTGAAAGTTGCTGATTCGGGAATCGGAATTCCCGAGGAGGTACAGGGACGGATTTTTGACAGGTTTTATCGTGTGGACAAGGCCCGTTCTCGTGAGACCGGCGGAAGCGGACTGGGGCTTGCCATTACGCGGAATGTAGTGTTAATGCACCGGGGAGCAATTAAATTGAACAGCAAGGAGGGAGAGGGGAGTACCTTTACGGTTCGGATTCCGTTAAATTATATTGTATAGCAGGAGGAATATGATGAGACGATTGTGGAAGAACGGTCTTCTTTTAGCAGCGCTTCTTCTGGCTGTGGGGCTAATGGGCTGTGGCAGACAGCAAGAGCCGTTGAGTGAGGATGAGCATACCTATCAGGTCTATTATCTGAATTCCTCCATGACCAGGCTGGTGGAAAGAGAATACCGGACAAAGACGGTAGATACGAAGTTTCTTGTGGAGGAGTTGATGGAGAGCCTGATGAATGTACCTGCAGATTTGGAGGCGCAGGTGGCTCTTTCGGAGAAGGTGGTGTATCAGGGCTGCCGCAAAGAAGGAATGGTTCTCTATCTGTTTTTTGACAATAACTATACCAGCATGAAACCCTACCGGGAAATTTTAAGCCGGGCGGCGCTGACCAGGACATTGACCCAGATTCCGGGGGTGGATTATATTAGTATTTATTCCGGGGATCAGCCGCTTCTTAATGCCAGCGGAATGCCGGTGGGGGCTTTGTCGGCCACGGACTTTGTGGACAGTATCTCTGATGTCAATGCGTATGACCGGGAAGAACTGACACTGTATTTTACAGATGAAACGGGGGAGCTTCTGTATCCGGAAAAGCGAACGGTTATGCACAGTGTCAATACCTCTGTGGAGCGCGTCATTTTGGAGGAGCTTCTCAGCGGTCCGGAGACATCAGGGCTAAAGCCTACTCTGGATTCCGGCACGAAGCTTTTAAATGTTTCAGTGAATGAAAATGTATGTTACTTAAATTTTGACGCTTCTTTTTTAAGTAATCCATTGGAAGTAAGGGAATATATCCCGATTTATTCTATCGTAAATTCTCTCTCGGAGCTGTCCTCTGTCAGCAGAGTTCAGATTACGGTGAATGGGTCTCAGAATGAGGTTTTTCGGGATTTAATTCCTTTAAACAGCATGTTTGAGAGGAATCTTGATTATATAGGAGGAATGTGATAATTAAACGGCCACTGCTGATTTTAACAGGAGGATTCGTACTTGGAGAGGCAGTCATCCTGCAGAGAAGCGTGGTTATGGAGCTGATGGGGGCCGCTGTATTGGTATCTGTGCTCTGGTTTGCATTTTGTTTTTTTAAAGGCAGGAGCATATGGTTGTGGCTTCTGCCCGTCTTTCTCTTTGCAGGATTGGGACGGGGTATGATTGTGCGCGAAGCCAGGAACCGGGAGGTTGCTCTGGGTCTCGAAGGGCAGAGGGTTACAGTTGTGGGAACAGTCTGTGAGACGAAGGAAAAGGAGGGCAGGTTCTCTTTTGTTCTAAATGACTGTGAGGTGCTTTCCAGCCGGGCGGCGCCTGAGGGCAGCCATCGGCTGGAGAGGATTTTGGTATATGCGAAAGATGAGATTCCCCTGCAGCTTGGGAACCGGGTAAGAGTATGGGGCGATTGCGTACTGCCTTCTGAAGCGCGCAATCCAGGTGAATCTGACAGCCGTCTTTATTACCGCTCGATGAGAATCAGTTATCAGATGTTAGCCCGCTACTGCGAAGTCCAGGACGATTCCCTTAATGTGTATGGGGAGGCGCTGTGCAGCGTGCGGAAGTGGGCAGGGCAGCGTCTGGAGCAGATTACAGGAACGGATGCAGGACTGTTTCAGGCCATTATTCTCGGTGATAAGACAGAGCTGTCTGATGATATTAGAGATATGTATCGGAAAAACGGAATTGCCCATCTGTTGGCAGTCAGTGGACTTCACCTGTCTATGGTGGGGGCAGCTATATATGGCACCGTGCGAAAGCTGGGGGGAGGTTACGCAGTTGCGGGACTTTTTGGTGGCGTTGTACTTATAAGCTATGCGGTCCTGACCGGCTCATCCCCTTCAGTGATGCGTGCTATGGTAATGATGCTCTGCGGTTTTTTTGCATCGTATCTGGGACGGACATATGACCTTTTATCTGCCTTATCCATGTCTGCGCTTTTCTTATTTTGGGATAGTCCATATCTGATTTGCCAGCCGGGGGCACAGCTTTCCTTTGCCGCGGTTCTTGGAATCGGTCTGGCACAGGAGACCGGAACATGGCACAGGGGACCGGAGCAGGCGTTTTTTGTAAGTATAGGCATGCAGCTTATGCTGCTTCCGATTCTTTTGTACCATTTTTTCTGGTACCCGTTGTATGGAATTTTCCTGAATCTTTTGGTCGTTCCGCTTCTTGGAATCGTAATCGGGACCGGTATTTTCGGAGTCCTGATTTCCGCTTTTTATCTTCCGGCAGGGCGATTTTTGACAGGAGGTGGGCGAGTGGTACTGGACTGGTATGACTGGTGCTGCAGATGGTTCCAGCTGCTTCCCGGCAGCGACATCCTGTTTGGAAGGCCCGAACCCTGGCAGATCCTGGTGTATTATGGACTTTTTGCACTGGCAATCTGTATTATGAGAAAAAGGAAAAGAATGGGGGCGGCCGTATTTGTTCTTGCAGTCTTTTTGCTTCTTCCGATTCCTGTCCGGGGACTGCACGTAACGTTCCTTGATGTGGGGCAGGGGGATGGAATCTGCCTTCAGACAGCAGAAGGAGTTATTCTTATGGACTGCGGCAGTAAAGACCAGAAGAAGCTGGGAGCATACAGTCTTGCACCATTTCTTGCCAGTCACGGGATTCGTCAGGTGGATTATGCGGTTGTCAGTCATGGGGATGAGGATCATATCAGCGGGCTTCGCTGCCTTTTGGAGGGGAAAGAAAAAATCACGGTGAACCATCTGGTGCTGCCTGCCGCCGGTGGCAAGGATGAGGCATATTTAACCCTTGAACGGCTGGCGAAGGAACATGGCTGCATGGTGCACTGGATGGGACGTGGAGACCGGATTCAGATGGGGAAGCTGGAGCTTGCGTGCCTTTTCCCAGAGAGAGATAACGGAGAAGATTTATCTGTATTATCGGAGCGAAATGAGCATTCTTTGGTATTTCAGGTTACATACGGGGATTTTCATATGCTGCTGACAGGGGATATGAGCGGAAAGGGAGAGGCACGGCTGCTCAGACTTATGAATGAGGAGGGAATATGTTTTAAAGATGTTTCTGTTTTAAAGGTGGCTCACCATGGTTCGCGCTCATCTACGACACAGGAGTGGCTGGAAGCGGTTCGTCCGGTCTGGGCAGTGCTTTCCTATGGGAGAAGGAATCCCTATGGACATCCCCATAAGGAGGTAATGGGAGCGCTTGGGCAGTATGGTGTCACCGTGTTTGAAACAGCAAAGAGCGGAGCAGTTTATCTGCGCACGGATGGAAGGCGGATATGGTGGAAAAAGTGGTTGGAAGAGTAACAGGAAACAGGTGGTTTTTTGGAAGGAAATCCGGTATAATAGACGCAGAAAGGAATTTGGGAGAATACCATGCAGACATTGAAACAGGATATTAAGGAGCGCACGTTCAAACGGATGTATCTGCTCTACGGTGAGGAAGCGTTTTTAAAAACCAGTTATAAAAACCGTCTGACGGAGGTCGTCACAAGCGGTGACACCATGAACTTTGCACGCTTTGAAGGAAAAGGGCTGGATTTGGATGAGATTATCCGCCTGGCAGATACAATGCCGCTTTTTTCTGAGAAGCGCCTGATTCTTGTGGAGGACAGCGGATTTTTTAAGGGCTCCGCAGAGGAGCTGGTCAGATACCTTCCATCTATGCCGGATACTACGGTGCTTTTGTTTGTGGAGTCCGAAGTGGATAAGCGTGGGAAACTTTACAAAACAGTGAAGCAGTTTGGTTACGCAGCGGAGCTGGGGCGTCAGGACGCGGTGCAGCTTGGCCGCTGGGCAGGCAAAATTCTGGCCGGCGAGGGAAAGAAAATTACAAACCGGACTATGGAATATTTTCTTGGGATGACCGGGGATGATATGGAACATATTTATATGGAGCTGGAAAAGCTGATTTCTTATACCATGGGGCGGGAGGTTATCACCAATGATGATGTGACGGCAATCTGCACCGTTCAGGTGACAAATAAGATTTTTGAGATGGTTTCGGCGATTGCGGATGGACGAATAAAAAGGGCAATGGAGCTCTATGAGGATCTTCTGATAGGGAAAGAGCCGCCCATGAGGATTTTGTTTTTGATTGCCCGTCAGTTTAATCAGATGCTTCAGGTGAAGGAATTGATGGCAAAGGGGCTTGATCGGGGAGCCATAGCATCCAGGCTTGGTTTAAAACCGTTTGTGGTGGGAAAAGTTATGCCTCAGACCCATCGGTTTTCCCATGAACAGATTTTGTCTTATATAAAGCTCTGTGTGGATTCAGAGGAAGCGGTTAAGAGCGGAAGGCTTGCTGACCAACTGGCAGTAGAGCTGCTTATAACTGGTGATATTAGATAAAACTAAAGCTTTTCCTTTGTGCTTTCTGAATCAGCATTAACTTCATCCTCATCAGCGTACAGCTGAGAGATACTTTGTTTTGCTGCTTTTTGTCGTGCTTTTTCTCCATTCTGCCGGGATATTTCCACCTCCCTCTGGATGGACGGATCATTCTGAAATTCCATAATATCCTCCACTCTGCAATTTAAAATAGAGCATAGTATATCAATGGTGTGAGTGGATACATAGGAATTGGTGCGCAGACGGTTAATCTGAGCGGCGCTGAATTTAAAGTATTTAATTAAACGGTACTGTGAAATGCCTTTTTGTTTCATTGTTTCCCAAAGTCGGTCATAAACTACCATGATGCTCACCTCCGCTTCTATTAAATCAGCATTGCCCAAAAATGTATATTACCCATAATTGGAATATGTATGCGAAGAAGAATGGTATTTTAGGATAAAGAGTCCGGCAAGCCGGACTCTTGCGCCGGAGCGCGGTTGCCGCAGCAAAAAAGGCTCTGATTCCCCACACCTAAGGAATCAGAGCCTCTGTTATTTATATTGTTATTCCAGCCAATGATTTAAGCAATGCCATTTACTGCTCTGGACAGACGGGATACCTTTCTGGAAGCAGTGTTCTTATGGTACACACCCTTCGTGCAGGCCTTGTCAATCTCTGAGATAGCAGCAACTAAACACACCTGAGCAGCAGCCTTGTCTCCGGTGGTTACAGCAGCCTCTACCTTTTTACAAGCGGTTTTCACTTTAGAGCGAATCGCTTTGTTTCTGGCAGCTTTGGTTTCGTTTACTAAAATTCTCTTCTTAGCAGATTTAATATTTGCCAATCTGGACACCTCCAAGTTATAAATTTTATTCATAGTCTTTGGTTTGCATCAAAGTCTGGACACGGACAGTTTAATGTAAACATACTTTTGTATTCTACTCAATATGGAGGGAAATGTCAATACATAATTTAGCAAATATCGAGGTAAAATAGGGGAAATACAGAAAAAGAGGAACGTTCAAATATGAAGGATTATGTAATAGAAAAGGAAAAGCCGGATTTTGAGGTGAGAACAGACCTGGCATTGGAGCAGCGTGAGAGTTTTCCGGGAGACGGAGGGGAAATTTCCGGCGTGTCCCTCAGGGAATGGAACTCAGAAGAATCCGGTGTGAAGCTAACGGAGGTAAAGATTCTGGATGAGCGCGGAGAGCGGGCAATGGGAAAACCCATGGGAACCTATCTGACCATGGAGGCAGACCAGATGGCAAAGAAAGACGAGGATTATCATGAAGAGGTATCCATTGAGCTGGCAAAGCATATACGGAAGCTGACAGATAGTCTGATGAAGCGCGAGATGAGGGAGGAAGGGGGAAAGAGTGGAAATCCGGAAGATTTGAAAATTCTTGTGGTAGGGCTGGGAAATCTCTATGTTACTCCTGATGCGCTGGGTCCAAAAGTGGTGGACAACCTGCAGGTGACACGTCATCTGGATGGACAGTACGGAGCAGGATTCTGCCGGGAGCGGAAGCTCCCGGTACTCAGCGGTATTGTGCCGGGGGTTATGGCACAGACGGGAATGGAGACGGCAGAAATTCTAAAAGGAGTGATTCATGAGACAAAGCCGGATCTTTTAATTGCGATTGATGCCCTGGCGGCCCGGAGCATCCGACGGCTTGGCACTACAATTCAGTTGACGGACACAGGAATCCATCCGGGATCCGGTGTGGGAAATCACCGTCACAGCCTGACCAGGGACAGCCTGGGTGTACCCGTGCTTGCAATCGGTGTACCTACGGTGGTGGGAGCTGCCGCGATTGTCCACGACACGGTGAACACTGTTATTCAGACGCTGAGTGTCAGTGAGGCAACACGGGGAACCAGCGACTTTATCCAGTCCATGTCATCAGATGAACAGTACAGTCTGATTCGGGAGCTGCTGGAGCCGGAATTTGGATCGCTTTATGTGACGCCGCCCAACATTGATGAAACGATCAAGCAGTTGAGCTACACAATTTCAGAGGGAATTCATGGCGCTCTTTTTTCCTTGTAAAGCAAAGTATTCTATGATATGATAACAGTTAGCTTTAGAACAGAGGGTATGCCCGCCAGTTTTTCTGGCGGGTTTTATGGATAGAGAATGGAACCTCTCAGGAAAAGTGATACATATTAAGGAGATTTCATGGTATGAAATGGACGAAACTTACATTGCAGACTACCACGGAAGCGGTGGATTTAATCAGCTGCATGCTGGATGAAATTGGGATTGAGGGCATTGAGATTGAGGATTATGTACCGCTGTCGGAGTCAGATACCAAAGGAATGTTTATTGACATTCTGCCGGAGCTTCCTCCAGATGACGGCACCGCGAAGGTGAGCTTTTACCTGGAGGATTTAAGCAGACTGGAGGAAACCATGCACCGGGTGGAGAATGGGCTTGATGAGCTTAAGCAGTTTGTAAATGTGGGGGCGTGTACCATTTCTGTCTCCGAGACGGAGGATAAGGACTGGATTAATAACTGGAAACAATATTTTAAGCCCTTCACGGTGGATGATATTCTGATTAAGCCCACCTGGGAGGAAATTCCCGAAGAGCATGCGGACAAGCTGGTAATTCAGATTGACCCCGGTACCGCCTTTGGAACCGGAATGCATGAAACCACCCAGCTCTGTATCCGACAGCTCAAAAATTATCTGAGTGAAGGCTGTCGTGTTCTGGATGTGGGTACGGGAAGCGGAATTCTGGGGATTGCGGCGCTTAAGATGGGGGCAGGCAGCGTGTTCGGGACAGATTTGGATGAAAATGCAGTGAAGGCTGTGGCTGAGAATCTGGAGGCAAACGGTGTTCTAAGGGAGAAATTTCGGATGATTCAGGGCAATATTATCAACGATGAGAAGGTACAAAGAGAGGCGGGTTTTGCCTGCTATGACATTGCGGTTGCAAATATTCTGGCGCCGGTGATTATTCTGCTTCAGGCTGAGATTACCCATCATTTGAAGTCAGGCGGAATCTTTATTACATCGGGAATTATTAATACGAAGGAGCAGGAGGTGCGGGAGGCTATGGAGGCAAATCCACAGCTGGAGATTGTGGGAACCACTTACCAGGGAGAATGGGTGTCTATTACCGCACGGAAACGGTAAAGGAGCGGGAAACGTGTACCATTTTTTTGTGATGCCGGAGCAGATTGCAGATAGCTGCGCAGTTATTACCGGACAAGATGTAAATCATATAAAAAACGTGCTGCGCATGAAGCAGGGGCAGCAGATCGGTGTTCGGGACGGAATTTCCCGCAGCTATATCTGTGAGCTGGAAAGGTTTGAACCCGATAAAATTTATGCCCGTATTCTCTCAGAGGAGACCGGTTTTACAGAGCTTCCTGCGAAGCTTTATCTGTTTCAGGGACTTCCAAAGAGCGACAAGATGGAACTGGTAATCCAGAAAGCGGTAGAGCTGGGCGCCTGCGGGGTTATCCCGGTAAATACACGGCGCACCGTGGTGAAGCTGGATAAAAAGAAATCAGAGGTGAAGGGAAAGCGCTGGAATGCGATTGCCGAGAGCGCGGCTAAACAGTCAGGGCGTATGGAAATTCCCCGGGTGTACGGTGTGATGAGTTTAAAAGAGGCGCTGGAGTTTGCCAGCACCCTCGATTTTAACCTGATTCCATACGAGCTGGCAGAGGGGATGGATGAGACCAGAGAAATCTTAAATTGCGTCCGGCCAGGCATGTCAGTAGGGATTTTTATTGGACCGGAGGGCGGCTTTGACATGGAGGAATTGGAGGAGGCGAAAAGCGCAGGTCTCCATCCTATCACGCTGGGGCGCAGGATTTTGCGGACGGAGACGGCAGGTATGGCAGTTTTGTCAATTCTGATGTTTCAGTTGGAGCAGTAAAGGAAGCCTGGAGGCAGAAAAAGGGGACGAAGATGGAAGTATATTTTGACAACGCAGCTACCACCCGGGTTTTGGACAGTGTAAAAGACATTGTAGTAAAGACCATGACTGTGGATTATGGGAATGCGGCTGCGAAGCACAGAAAAGGTATGGAGGCGGAGCTGTATGTCCGGGAGGCACGGCGTACTATTGCCGATACCTTAAAGGTACAGGAAAAGGAAATCTTGTTTACTTCAGGCGGTTCTGAGTCAAACAATATGGCGTTAATCGGCGCGGCGCTTGCCAACAAAAGGGCCGGGAGGCACATTATCACCACCTCTGTGGAGCACCCTTCCGTTTATAATCCTCTGGCATATCTGGAGGAATTGGGCTTTGAGGTGACAGTTTTACCTGTGGATCATAACGGGCATATCAGTCTTGAGGAACTGGGAAGCGCTGTCCGCCCGGATACCATTCTCGTGTCTGTGATGTATGTGAATAATGAAGTGGGGGCGGTGGAGCCCATTGAGGAAATAGCGAAGGTCATCAAGGGGAAAAATAAAAACACGCTGTTCCATGTGGATGGAATTCAGGCATATGGAAAATATGTGATTCGTCCCAACAAGCAGGGAATGGACCTTCTGTCTGCCAGCGGTCATAAGCTTCATGGACCAAAGGGTGTGGGATTTCTTTATATCCGAAGCGGCGTTAAGGTGAAACCAATGATTTACGGAGGCGGTCAGCAGAATAATATGAGATCCGGGACGGAGAACGTTCCCGGTATTGCAGGTCTGGGCGCTGCGGCAAAGGAAATGTACACGGATCACCAGGAAAAAATCCGGAGGATTGCGGAGCTGAAGGATTACATGATTGACCGGCTGAGGGAGCTTGAGGATACGGTGGTCAACAGTAAAAAGGGTGATGGAAGCGCACCGCAGATTGTCAGTGTCAGCTTTGAGGGCGTTCGCAGTGAGGTGCTGCTGCATGCACTGGAGGATAAGGGGATTTACGTGTCATCCGGCTCGGCCTGCTCCTCTCATCATCCGGCAATCAGCGGAACCTTAAAAGGGATTGGCGTTTCTCCACGGCTTTTAGAGTCCACAATCCGCATTAGCTTTGGGATTTTTAATACCCGGGAGGAAGTGGACTATTGTATCGGCGTGTTAAAAGAACTGCTCCCGGTGCTTAGAAAATACCGGAGAGGATAGAGAGGCAGGGGATAAATTATGGTATACCAGTCATTTTTAATAAAGTATGCGGAGATTGGAACGAAGGGGAAGAACCGCTATCTGTTTGAAGATGCGTTGATTAAGCAAATCAAGAACGTGCTGAAACGGGTGGAAGGCTCCTTTGTTGCTTCCAAGGAGTCGGGGCGCATTTATGTGCAGGCCCAGGGCAGTTATGATTATGATGAGGTTATTGAGGCGTTAAGCCGGGTGTTTGGCATCGCCTGGATTTGCCCTGTGGTACAGATTGAAGAGAAGGATTTTGAAAACCTGAAGCAGGTGGTGGTGGATTACATTGACCGGGTGTATCAGGATAAGAATTTTACCTTCAAGGTGGACAGCCGCCGCGCTGATAAGAATTATCCAGTTCACTCTGAGCAGATGAACCGTGATTTGGGTGAAGCGGTTTTAAATGCGTTTCCCGGCACAAGGGTTAATGTCCACAAGCCGGACGTGCTGCTTCATGTGGAAATCCGCAAGGTGGTCAATCTGTACTCACTGATGATTCCGGGACCGGGCGGCATGCCGGTTGGAACCAACGGGAAGGCAATGCTCCTTTTGTCCGGAGGCATTGACAGTCCGGTGGCAGGCTATATGATTGCAAAGCGCGGCGTTAAGATTGACGCAGTATACTTTCATGCGCCCCCCTACACCAGTGACCGGGCAAAGCAGAAGGTTATCGACCTGGCAAAGCTGGTGGCACGGTATTCCGGTCCGATTCCGCTGCACATTGTCAATTTTACAGAAATTCAGCTTTATATTTACGAGCAGTGTCCTCATGAAGAATTGACTATCATTATGCGCAGATATATGATGAAAATTGCGGAAGAAATTGCACGGAAGAATGAAGCCCTGGCTTTGATTACCGGGGAGAGTATCGGTCAGGTGGCCTCTCAAACGGTTCACTCTCTGGCAGCAACCAATGAGGTCTGCACTATGCCGGTGTTCCGTCCTCTGATTGGCTTTGACAAACAGGAGATTATTCATATCTCCGAAAAAATCGGAACGTTCGAGACGTCCATTCAGCCCTATGAGGACTGCTGCACAATTTTTGTGGCGAAGCATCCCGTTATCAAACCGAATCTGAATATGATTCGCAAGTCGGAGGAGAACTTAAATGAGAAGATTGATACGATGGTGAAGACTGCACTTGAGACTGCTGAAGTTGTATGGTGTGACTAAAAAACGGATATCCCTTGCGGGGAGTATCCGTTATCAATCGTCCGTAAGCTGTTTTATTCAATAATATAGGGAGAGAGTACCTCTAAAATTTCGTCGATTTCGGTCTCGGTATGGATATTTAAGTCAATGGGCTTGGATAAGTCCAGGCTGAAAATGCCCATGATGGATTTTGCATCGATGACGTACCGACCGGAAACTAAATCAAAATCAATGTTAAATTTTGTCAGGTCATTTACGAAGGACTTAACTTTATCAATGGAATTTAAAGAAATACGCACTGTTTTCATATGAGAAACCTCCTTAATGGCAGTTCTTTTATGTTGGCGCAGAAATTGCATCTGCTCTTGCCTTTAGTTAATACTACCCAGATATGGGGGAAAAGTCAATAGGTAGTTTTTATGAAAAGCAGCTGAAAAAGCAGATTAAGAATCTGTAGAATGATGTGAGGAGAATAAAAGATGAGGACTGCAGCATTACATAATCTGGGATGTAAGGTAAACGCATATGAGACGGAGGCCATGCAGCAGCTTCTGGAGGAGGCGGGGTATCAGATCGTACCGTTTGAGGAGTGTGCTGATGTATATGTAATCAATACCTGCTCTGTGACAAATATTGCAGATAAAAAATCCCGCCAGATGCTTCACCGGGCTAAGAATAAGAATCCGGAGGCAGTGGTGGTTGCAGCAGGCTGCTATGTCCAGTCATCCTCTGAGGAGCTTAAGCGGGATCTGTCCGTGGATGTGATTATTGGGAATAATAAAAAGCAGGAGCTTGTTCCGATTTTGGAGGAATACTTCCGAAATCAGGATAATGGGCTTCATGTGATTGATATTGGTCAGACGAAGAAATATGAAGATTTGAGGCTCACTCGAATTGCCGATCATACCCGCGCATTTTTGAAGGTGCAGGACGGCTGTAACCAGTTCTGCAGTTATTGTATTATCCCATACACCCGTGGGCGTGTGCGTAGTCGGGAAGTTGAGAATGTGGAGGCGGAGGTGCGTTCCCTGGCAGCGGCAGGCTACAAGGAAATTGTATTGACCGGCATTCATTTAAGTTCTTACGGGATAGATTTTTCTGGTGATAAGCCGGTTGATTTACTGGGGCTGATAAAGCATCTCCACGGAATTGACGGGATTGAGCGAATTCGTCTGGGCTCTCTGGAGCCGCGTATTATTACAGAGGCGTTTGTCAGGGAACTGGCATCACTGGAAAAGTTCTGCCCCCATTTCCATCTGTCCCTGCAGAGCGGCTGTGATGAAACTTTAAAACGCATGAACCGCCGCTATACTACAAAGGAGTATGCTCAGGGCTGTGAGCTTCTGCGAAGTGTGTTTGACAATCCTGCCATCACTACGGATGTGATTGTGGGATTTCCCGGGGAGACTGAGGATGAATTTGCACAGACAAAGCGCTTTTTGGAGCAGACCGGTCTTTATGAGATACATGTTTTCAAATATTCCAGGCGTGCGGGAACCGGAGCAGATAAGATGCCGAACCAAGTGCCGGAGGCAGTGAAGAGCCGCCGCAGTGAAGAGCTTTTAAAAATGGACAAAGAATTGTCAGCCCGGTACCGCAGGAGCTTTTTAGGGAAAATGGGATGGGTGCTTTTGGAGGAGAGAAAAACAGTTGATGGAAAAGAGTATATGGTCGGTCACACAAAAGAGTATGTGAAGGCGGCGGTGCCCTTTGCCGAGGGGCTTAAGAATACCATGTCAGAGGGAATGCTGTCTGGAATGCTGACGGACGAGATACTGCTGTTATCCTGAGCGCTTTTGTGGGCATGTCAGAGCTGTAACAATATTTTAAGAAAATCCCCCTTGCCGAAATGGAAAAAGTGGTATAGAATAGTATGGAATAGTTAAAGGACGTGAAGAACATGGGCGAAATTCATAATACACAGTTTTTTCAGGCAGTACAGGAGAATAAGATGGATGTCAGCCAGGTTTTGGAACAAGTTTACGCAGCGCTTACAGAGAAGGGATACAATCCGGTGAATCAGTTGGTGGGATATGTTATGTCAGGAGATCCGACCTATATCACCAGCCATAAGAGCGCCAGAAGTCTCATTATGAAGGTGGAGCGAGATGAGATTCTGGAGGAATTGATGTCCGTTTATATCAATGCGAAGTTGAAATAATAGGAAATGTGTGTCTGTTAATAGTTGACTAAAGAGACTGCCAGCCATATCCGTCCAGATGGGCTGGCAGCCTCTTTGGAGCGGGATTCGGAGCTTGGAGAATGATGAGAATATTAGGACTGGACTACGGCTCCAAGACCGTGGGGGTAGCAGTATGCGACCCGCTGGGTCTGACGGCGCAGAGGGTGGAAACGATCACCCGCAGGGAGGAGAATAAGCTGCGCAGAACCCTTGCACGTATTGAAGCGCTGATTTCTGAATATGAGATTGAAACGATTGTTTTGGGTTATCCTAAAAATATGGATGATTCCATTGGTGAACGGGCTAGAAAAACGGAAATATTCCGCGATATGTTGGTGAGAAGGACAAAGCTTCCCGTGATTCTGTGGGACGAGCGTCTGACGACTATTGAGGCAAATGAGATTTTAATACAGAATGGAATCCGAAGGGAGGACAGGAAGAAGGTTATCGATCAGGTTGCAGCAAAACTGATTCTGGAATCCTACCTGAATTCCATACAGGGGTGAGAACGTGACAGAGGAAGAGAAGATTACATTGCAGACGGATACCGGGGAGAACGTGGATTTTTTTGTGCTTGAGGAGACGCGGATTAACGGAATGAATTATCTTCTGGTGACCGATGCTGAATCGGATCATGAGGACGGCGAATGTTATATTTTAAAAGATGTGTCCCGGGCGGAGGAGCAGGATGCAGTCTATGAGCTTGTGGAGAATGATGACGAGCTGGATTACATGTTTAAGATTTTTTCGGAGCTTTTGGAGGATGCGGAAGTTGAACTCCGGAAGTAGGAGCTGTCTATGGAGAAGGAACATTTTAAGCAGATGCTCCGCGCAACAGGGCTGAAGGTGACAAATCAGAGGCTGCTGGTGCTGGAAACCATTGCGTCACACCCGGGTGAGCATCTGACAACAGAAGAGATTTATGACTTGGCAAAGGAAAAATATCCGGAGATCGGACTGGCAACGATTTACCGCACAGTTCAGGTTCTGGTCGATTTGCATGTCATTGACAAAATAAGCTTTGATGACGGTTTTATCAGGTATGAGCTGGGGACGGAAGGAGCAGGGCAGCGCCACCACCATCACCACGCCATCTGCCAAAGCTGTGGGGAAGTGCTGTCTTTTGAGGATGACCTACTGGACAATTTGGAGCAGGCGGTGTTAGATGCTATCGGATTTCGTGTAACTGACCATGAGGTCAAGCTCTACGGGTATTGCAGAATGTGCAGAAGCAAGGAAAACAGGGAGGAACAGCCGCAAGAGTGCAGAGCGGTTGAAAAATAGTGATAAAGGAATGTGAAAACAGAATTTGGAGGAAGAACGATTGAAAACAGAGAAACAGAAAACGCAAAGTGATGGTTATACTGCAAAAAATGTGTCCCGGCAGGGTGCAAAGGCGCCTGTCAGAGCGCGGAAAACAGAGCGGACCGTGAGAACAGAAAAGGCAGTGAGAAACGAAAAGGCGGTAAGAAACGAAAAGGGGGAGGGCGGTGTAAAGCCGAAGGTGCGCATTATCCCGCTGGGCGGTCTGGAACAGATTGGAATGAATATTACCGCTTTTGAGTATGAGGATACCATTGTTGTGGTGGACTGCGGTCTTGCGTTCCCCACAGATGATATGCTTGGAATTGACCTGGTAATCCCGGACGTGACCTATCTGGAGCGGAATATTGATAAGGTAAAGGGTTTTGTGATTACCCATGGACACGAGGATCATATTGGCGCGCTGCCTTATATTCTTCAGAAAATCAATGTCCCGGTATATGGCACTAAGCTGACTGTGGGACTGATAGAAAACAAGCTCAAAGAACATAACCTGATGAAGAGTACTAAGCGCAAGGTGGTGAAACATGGCCAGTCTATTAACCTGGGATGCTTCCGTGTGGAGTTTATTAAGATTAACCATAGTATTACGGATGCCGCAGCGCTTGCGCTTTTTACCCCTGCAGGCGTGATTATACACACCGGTGATTTCAAGGTGGATTATACACCGGTATTTGGTGATTCCTTTGATTTGCAGAGGTTTGCGGAGCTGGGAAGGAAGGGGGTTTTGGCGCTTCTGTCCGACAGCACCAACGCAACACGCCCTGGCTTTACCGCTTCCGAGAGAACTGTGGGCAAGACATTTGACGCAATCTTTGCGGAGCACAAGAGCAATCGTATTATTGTGGCGACCTTTGCCTCTAATGTGGATCGGGTGCAGCAGATTATTTCTTCTGCGGAGAAGTATGGAAGAAAAGTGGTGGTTGAGGGGCGCAGTATGGTGAATGTCATCGGCACAGCCAGTGAGCTGGGCTATATTAATATTCCGGACGGAACTTTGATTGAGATTGACCAGTTGAAGAATTATCCTGATGAACAGACCGTGCTGATTACCACCGGAAGCCAGGGTGAGTCCATGGCGGCGCTGTCGCGCATGGCGTCAGGTATGCACCGGAAGGTATCCATTAAGCCAAATGATGTGGTGATTTTGAGTTCCACGCCGATTCCCGGCAATGAGAAGGCAGTTTCCAAGGTTATTAATGAACTGTCCATGCGCGGGGTGGAGGTGATTACTCAGGATACTCATGTGTCCGGTCATGCCTGTCAGGAGGAAATTAAGCTGATATATTCTCTTTTGCACCCCAAGTATGCGCTGCCTGTCCACGGCGAGTACCGCCATCTGGTAGCAAACCAATCTATCGCTATCTCCATGGGTGTTCCGAAGGAGAATACTTTGATCATATCTCCCGGCGACGTGGTGGAGCTTGGAGAGGATTCCTGCAAGGTGGTGGATCACGTGCAGTCAGGCGGTATTCTGGTGGATGGTCTTGGAGTGGGCGATGTGGGCAACATTGTACTGCGTGACCGTCAGAATCTGGCGCAGAACGGCATTATTATCGTGGTACTGACGCTGGAGCGTTACAGCAACCAGCTGCTGGCAGGACCTGATATTGTGTCCCGCGGTTTTGTCTATGTGCGGGAGTCTGAGAATCTGATGGACGAGGCAAAGCAGGTGATTGATGATGCAGTGCAGGATTGTCTGGACCATCATATGAATGACTGGGGGAAGATTAAGAACATGATTCGCGACAGTTTAAGCGATTTCATGTGGAAACGTATGAAGCGTAACCCGATGATTCTTCCAATTATCATGGAAGTAGAATAAAATATTCTGCAGAGAGCTAGTAAGAATGAGGTGGGAGTGAGACCATGAGCCAGATTACAAAGGACATCAATAAGATAACGGGAACCATTATTGGAGTTTCGGGAAAACTGATTCTGTATGCAGTGGCAATTCTGCTGCTGGCGGAGGGAATATCCCGGGGCTATGCTTTCGGGCATTCTCTGTTTTATGAATCTGCCATGGAGGAACCGCCGGGAACCGACAAAACAGTCACGATTCCCCAGGGACAGAAAGAGTCAGACACCATCCGAAACCTGAAGGATGCAGGACTGATTGATAATGAGCTGGCAATGCAGATTCAAATAAAGTTTTATGATTATGAAATCCATCCCGGAACGTATATACTTAATACGTCCATGTCTGCAAAGGAAATTTTGCAGATGCTTAACGAGAATCCGGAAAGCGAGGACAGTAAAAGCGGGTCTGTCGGCGCCGCCGGTACGGATGCCCAGGAAGCTGCAGCTCAGCCCCAGGTACAGAACTGGGAGGGGCAGGAAGATCAGGAGAATTATGAAAATGCAGAGGATGGAGAGACTGCAGGGAATGTTAGATGAGATGACGGACCGGGAAGGTGGTAGATACGAATGACAAAGCAAAACAGGATT
Source organism: uncultured Clostridium sp. (assembly GCA_947575275.1). GTDB lineage: Bacteria > Bacillota > Clostridia > Lachnospirales > Lachnospiraceae > Brotaphodocola. The sequence continues at coordinate 32,011 of CANPMS010000009.1, forward strand.
GCGGCCTATATTAATTCGCTGGATCAGGGTCATGGAGAGTTCTGCGATATAATTGCCAGGGAGGCGAGGGCTGCCCATGTGCCGATCATTCGCCGGGAGACTGCTCTTCTTTTGCAGACGATGGTCGCCGCGCGGCGTCCTATGCGGATTCTGGAGGTAGGGACGGCTGTGGGTTACTCGTCACTTTTGATGGTTCAGGTGATGCCGGAGGGGGCTCATATTACTACGATAGAGAATTATAAGCCGCGCATCGAGAAAGCGCGGGAGCATTTTGCTCAGGCCGAGGCTGAAAAGGTAATTACTCTGCTTGAGGGAGATGCAGGAGAGGTTCTGGAAGTACTTTCCGGAACCTTTGACTTTATCTTTATGGATGCTGCAAAAGGACAGTATATTCACTGGCTGCCGCAGATTTTGAGGCTTTTGGAGAAAAATGGCGTGCTTTTTTCCGACAATGTGCTGCAGGACGGGGATATTGTGGAATCCCGTTTTGCGGTGGAGCGGCGCAACCGTACAATCCATGGGCGAATGAGGGAATATCTGTACACACTTACCCACACGGAGGAGCTTTTGACCAGCATTATTCCCATTGGTGACGGAGTATGTTTAAGTGTTCGCAGGTGAGCGCAGAGATAATCTCTGCAGAACTACATGAGAGGAATAAGAGGAAGGATAAAATGAGAAAGACAGAATTACTGATTCCGGCGGGAAGTCTGGAGATTTTAAAGACCGCCGTGATTTATGGAGCAGATGCAGTATACCTGGGAGGGGAAGCGTTCGGGCTGCGTGCCAAGGCGAAAAATTTTACTAATGATGAAATCCGGCAGGGCATTACTTTTGCCCATGAACATGGCGTCCGCGTGTACATTACTGCCAATATTGCGGCACATAACGACGATTTGAGCGGCGTAGAAGAGTACTTTGAGGAACTAAAAGAAATTCGTCCTGATGCGCTGATTATTTCCGATCCGGGTGTGTTTGCCATTGCGCGCCGTGTGATTCCCGATATGGAAATCCATATCAGCACCCAGGCCAATAACACGAATTATGGCGCTTACCTGTTCTGGTACGGGCTTGGTGCAAAGCGGGTGGTTTCTGCAAGGGAGCTGTCCCTGAAAGAAATTCGGGAAATCCGTGATCATATACCGGAGGATATGGAAATTGAGAGTTTTATCCACGGCGCTATGTGCATGTCCTATTCAGGACGGTGTCTGCTCAGCAATTTTATGACGGGAAGGGATGCCAACCAGGGGGAATGCACCCACCCTTGCCGTTGGAATTATTCAGTTGTGGAAGAGAAACGCCCTGGAGAGTACATGCCGGTCTATGAAAATGAGAGGGGAACCTTTATTTTTAATTCTAAGGATCTGTGTATGATTGAATATATCCCGGAGATGATAGAGGCGGGGATTGACAGTTTTAAGATTGAAGGGCGCATGAAGACTGCTCTGTATGTGGCGGCGGTGACGCGGACGTACCGCCGGGCGATTGACGATTATTTGAAAGACCCGGCGCTTTATAGGGCAAACATGGACTGGTATCGGGATGAGATCGCCAAGTGCACGCTCCGGGAGTTTACCACAGGCTTTTACTTTGGGAAAGCAGGCAGCGACAGCCAGATTTACAATGAAAGTACTTATATCAAGAATTATACCTACTTAGGTACAGTGGAGGAGGTGCGTGAGGACGGTTTTTGCCGTATTGAACAGAAGAATAAATTTTTGGTAGGCGAGGAGATTGAAGTAATGAAGCCGGACGGCCGGAATGTGATTGCTGCTGTCCGTGCCATCACCGGTGCAGATGGCGTGCCGCAGGACAGCGCACCTCATGCAAAGCAGATTTTGTATGTGGACTTGGGTACGGAGCTTTGTGAGTATGATATATTGAGACGGAAGGAGAGCTTCACCTAAAAAATTGGAGGAGGTGCGGATATGCTGGTATGGATTCTCATTGTGGCAGCGGCTGCCTGCCTGCTTTATTATGGCGTGATTGTTGTGTGTGCCGGTTTTGGTGCGTCGTTCGCGTCAATTTGGCTGCTGGCTGGGGGATTTTTTGCCGTTGCAGCGGCAGGTGTGCGCTACTATCAGAGGTATCCGGAGAAGATGCAGCTTTGGGTTCCTGTTTCTTTTGTAACGCTCTGTGGATTAGGTTTTATTGTCCTGGTTATAACGCAGATACTGATTTTAGGGCAGATTCCCGCCACAGCAGAGCCGAATTTGGACTATGTAATCGTTCTGGGAGCACAGGTGAAGCCGGAGGGACCAAGCAAAACTTTGAAGCTGCGTCTTGACAAGGCGGCGGAATATGCTGTGCAGAACCCGGATACGATTCTGGTGTTGTCCGGAGGGCAGGGAAGCGATGAGCCTTCCACTGAGGCGGAGGCAATGCGGAATTATCTGTTGGAACAGGGCATCTTGGAGAAGCAGCTGCTTTTGGAGGAGAATTCCCGCAGTACTCTTGAAAATATCGTTTACAGCCATATTCTGATTGAGGAACGGCAGAAACAGAAGGTTTCTGCAGAGCAGAATACCCCTGTGCGTATTGGGATTCTTACCAACAATTTTCATTTGTATCGGGCAAAGCTGATAGCGAAGCACTGTGGCATGGATAATGTGAGCGGAATTGCAGCGGAGTCAGATAAGATACTGTTTATCCATTTTTGCTTAAGGGATGGAATTGCGCTGTTAAAGGACCGATTGATGGGCAACCTGTAATTTGTGTAACAACGAAAAGGAGATAAAAGGAGATAATACATTTATGAATCAACTGGAATCAATTAAAAAATTGGACGCATACCGAGTTACAGAGCATAAAATGATTACGGAAATACAGTCGGAAGGAATTGTGCTGGAGCACAAAAAGACAAAAGCCAAGCTGTTCCTGTTGTCTAACGACGATATAAATAAGGTGTTCTGTATCGGTTTTAGAACGCCGCCGGATGACAATACCGGTCTGCCCCATATCCTGGAGCACAGTGTACTCTGCGGCTCAGAGAAGTTCCCTCTGAAGGATCCGTTTGTGGAATTGGTGAAGGGCTCCCTAAATACGTTTTTAAATGCCATGACTTACCCGGATAAGACTGTGTACCCGGTGGCCAGCTGTAACGATAAAGATTTCCATAATCTTATGGATGTCTACATGGATGCAGTGCTTCACTCCAATATTTACCGGGAAGAAAAAATTTTCCGTCAGGAGGGCTGGCATTATGAGCTGGAGTCTGAGGATAATCCCCTAATCTACAATGGCGTTGTCTATAATGAGATGAAGGGTGCATATTCCTCGCCGGAGAGCCTTTTAGACAGCTGGACACAGAAGACGTTGTTCCCGGATAACTGTTATGGGAAGGATTCGGGCGGAGACCCGGCGTATATTCCAGAGTTGACATACGAGAAATTCCTGGAATTTCACCGGACGTATTACCACCCGTCCAACAGCTATATTTACCTGTATGGTGATATGGATATGGCAGAGAAGCTGGACTGGCTAGACAAGGAATACCTGAGCCATTATGAGGAGAAACAGGTGGATTCCCGGATTCCGGAGCAGAAGCCGTTTAAAGAGCCGGTGGAGCGTGAGATTTTCTATTCTGTGACTGGGGATGAGGGCGAGGAGGAGGGCGCCTATCTTTCTGTCAACACGGTGGTAGGGACTGATTTGGATCCCAAATTATATGTGGCGTTTCAAATTTTAGAGTACACGCTTTTGGATGCGCCGGGCGCTCCTTTAAAGCAGGCTCTGATTGATGCCGGAATTGGAAAGGATGTGCTGGGGGGATATGAGAATGGAATTTTACAGCCGTTTTTCAGTGTGATTGCAAAGGATGCCAGACGGGAGCAGAAGGGAGAGTTTTTGTCCGTGGTCAAGGGAACTCTTCGCAAACTGGCGGATCAGGGGATTAACCGGAAGAGCCTTCTTGCTGGAATGAACTATTACGAGTTTAAATACCGGGAGGCAGATTACGGCTCTGCTCCCAAGGGACTGATGTATGGGCTTCAGAGCCTGGACAGCTGGCTTTACGATGGTGATCCCATGATGCACCTGGAATATCAGGCCACTTTTGATTATTTAAAAAAGGCAGTGGATCAGGGATTTTTTGAACATCTGATTCGTGACTACCTGCTGGATAATCCCTTTGAGGCGGTGCTTGTAGTTACTCCGAAGAAAAACCTCAATGCCAGAGAGGAGGAACGGATTAGCAATAAGCTTGCAGATTACAAGGCTTCCCTAAGTCAGGAGGAGATTGCGGGTCTGATTCGTGACACCAGGGAGCTTAAGGAGTATCAGGACACGCCTTCCACGCCTGAGGTGCTTGCAAAAATTCCGCTGCTTGAGCGGAAGGATATTAAGAAGAAGGCAGAGCGGCTTTTCTGGACAGAAAAAACAGAGGGTGGAGTGAAAATTCTTCACCATAACTTCTTTACATCAGGTATCGGCTATTTAAAGGTGCTGTTTACAACAGATGCGGTGCCGCAGGAGGAACTTCCTTATGTGGGGCTGTTAAAGTCTGTGCTGGGAAGCGTGGATACGGAGCGTTACAGTTATGCGGATTTGACAAGTGAAATCCATTTAAACAGCGGCGGCGTGGAATTTTCTGTCAGCTCCTTTGCAAATCTTAAGGAGCCGGGACAGTTTACAGGTGCGTTTGTGGCAAGCACCCGTGTGCTTTATGATAAGTTGGATTTTGGCTTTGGAATTTTAGAAGAAATATTGAACCACTCGGTGTTTACAGATGAGAAGCGTCTTGGAGAGATTATTCATGAGACCCGTTCCCGGGCTAAAATGAAGCTGGAAAATGCCGGTCATGCTACGGCAGTTTCCCGCGCAACCTCCTATTTCTCTGCAACATCGTACTTTAATGAGATGACAGGCGGAACGGCATACTACCATTTTCTGGAGCAGCTTGCAAAGAACTATGATGCGGAGAAGACTGGGATTATTGCCAAGCTTCAGGAGGTGAGCAAAAAGCTCTTTACCCGGTCCAATATGCTGGTGAGTTATACGGCGGATGACGATGGCTACAAGGGGCTTCCGGGAGCATTAAAAACTCTGGCAGATAAGCTGCCGGAAGGCACGGGAAAGAGGTATCCATTCATTTACACCGCAGAAAATAAAAATGAGGGATTAAAAACTTCATCTCAGGTAAATTATGTGGCGCGGTGCGGCAATTTCCGCAGTGCAGGTTATGAATATACGGGAGCTTTGAAAATTCTGCAGGTAATCTTAAGCTACGATTATCTGTGGCTGAACATCCGCGTAAAGGGCGGCGCGTATGGCTGCATGAGCGGTTTTGGGCGTTCTGGTGAGGGCTACCTGGTGTCTTACCGAGACCCCAATTTAAAAGAGACCATGGCAGTCTATGAGGGGATTCCTGCGTATCTGGAGCAGTTCAGTCCTGATGAGCGGGATATGACAAAATATGTGATTGGCACGATCAGCAATCTGGATGTACCGCTGACGCCATCTGCAAAGGGCAGCAGGGGACTTTCTGCATATCTGTCCGGTGTGACGGAAGAGATGATGCAGAAGGAGCGTGATCAGGTTCTGGGCGCGGCTAAGGAGGATATTCAGGCGTTGGCGAAACTGATTCGTGCAGTGCTTGATACCGGAAGCCTGTGTGCGGTGGGAAATGAGGAGAAGATTGAGACCAACCGCTCCCTGTTTGGCCAGGTGTCAAATCTTACGAGAGGATAAATCGTTATGGAAAACACAGAAAAAAAGTCCGGTTTTGTGACGCTGATTGGACGGCCAAACGTGGGGAAATCCACATTGATGAACCATCTGATCGGCCAGAAAATCGCCATTACATCCGATAAGCCCCAAACTACTAGAAACCGGATCCAGACCGTATACACAGATGAACGCGGACAGATTATCTTCCTGGACACGCCGGGAATCCACAAAGCCAAGAATAAGCTGGGTGAATATATGGTGAATGTGGCGGAGCATGCTTTAAAAGAGGTGGACGTGGTGCTGTGGCTGGTGGAGCCAACCACATTTATCGGCGCGGGGGAGCGGCATATTGCCGAGCAGCTCGGCAGAGTGAACACACCGGTGATTCTTGTGATTAACAAAACGGATACGGTGAAGAACCAGAATGAGGTTCTGACCTTTATCAATGCCTACAAAGATGTATGTGAGTTTGCGGAGATTGTTCCGGTGTCGGCGCTTAAAAACCAGAATACAGACCGGCTGGTTGAGCAGATTTTTAAGTATCTGCCCTATGGTCCCCAATTTTATGACGAAGATACCGTTACGGATCAGCCGATGCGCCAGATTGCGGCGGAGCTGGTTCGTGAGAAAGCGCTGCGTCTTCTTGACCAGGAGATTCCTCACGGCATTGCAGTGACGATTGAAAAGATGTCCGAGAGACCAAATGGACTTATGGATATTGATGCGACTATCATCTGCGAGCGGGAGTCCCACAAGGGCATTATTATCGGCAAGGGCGGCGCTATGCTGCAGCGTATTGGTTCCGCTGCCCGGCGTGAGCTGGAGAAGATGCTGGAGACGAAGGTGAATTTACAGCTTTGGGTGAAGGTGAGGAAAGAGTGGCGTGACAGTGAGCTGCTGATGAAGAATTATGGCTACGATTCCCAGAATAAGTAGGACGAAAGGTCGGTTGGAGCTTTGAGAGAGACGACAAATCTGACTGGTATGGTGCTCAAGACCGCGCCAATAGGGGAATATGACCGGCGTTTGGTTATTTTGACGCGGGAGAGGGGGAAGATTACCGCGTTTGCAAGAGGGGCGAAGCGTCCCGGCAATCAGCTTATGGCAGTAAGCCGTCCTTTTGTATTTGGAGAGTTTTTCCTGTTTGAGGGGCGTGAGTCGTACAGCCTGCAGAGAGCGGAAATCTCTAATTATTTTGCGGAGCTTACCGGTGATATGGGAGCGGCATGTTACGGCTCCTATTTTCTGGAGCTTACCGATTACTATTGTCGTGAGAACGTGGATGGCACAGAGATGCTTCTTTTGCTTTACCAGTCTATGCGCGCCCTGATGAAACCGGCATTGCCCAATACCCTGGTTCAGCTGATATTTGAGCTGCGCGCCATGGTGGCCAATGGTGAGTATACCGAGAAGCCCCCTCGTCCGGTCAGTGATTCTGCCAGCTATGCCTGGGAGTACATTATTGCATCTCCGATTGAGTCATTGTATACGTTTATTCTGAAGGAGGAGGTGCAGCAGGAACTGAAAGCCTGCGTAGAGATTAATAAAAAAAGGTTTATTGACCGAATGTTCCACTCTCTTGAGATCCTGAAGATGATGGAATGCTGAAGGAATTTTTATGTAGGTATTGAAAATATTGGAATTTGTAGGTATAATCCTAGATAGTCCTGCGCCTAGAGCGTGGAAGCAAGGGTTTCGGAGGTGTTATGAGGCAGAACAGGAATAAGAAAATAGCTGCTCTGGCAGCAATATCTTTGACAGCAGCGATTTTTACTGTGAGCTGCGGTAAAAAGGTTATGGCAGGGGCATGGGATGCCGCTGAGAACGGCGTCTATGTGACAAAAGCGATGGGTGTGGAGAGCGCTATGGTCTACACATCGGAAAAGGCAAATGAGCTGTACAGTCAGGAAGGGCTTGCAGCGTTTGCTAAAGAAAGAGTTTCTGAGTATAATGCGGAGCAGGGCGCTGCAGCGTCTGCGGAAAACGCGGAAGGTTCTGCAAAGCTTCCGGTGGCGTTTAAAGAGTGTATTCTGGAAGATCAGCAGGGGACTCTGGTATTCGAGTATGGAACGCCGGCGGATTATGTAAAGTTCTCCCAGGAGATTGGTGACAATACCCACAGTATCCAGTCCATTGCAGTAAACCGTGTGTCTGAGGCGGCGGATCAGTTGGCAGAGTTTACGTTTGTGACACCGAATGGGGAGGCTGCTGATGCGGGAACCGTGACAAATTCCGGCGACTGTGTAGTGGTTTTGGTGGAAGGCGCGGGAACCGTGTATACAGAGGGGAAGATCGCCTACCTGTCCGGAGGAGACGCGGCTGTTACCTTAAAGAGCAGTTATGCAGTTATGACCGGAGAGGGAAAGAGCTGTATTATTTTTAAATAAACCAAATGAGAGGTTATCTGACGATGGAAAAGACGATGGAGAAAATTGTTGCTCTGGCAAAGAGCAGAGGTTTTGTGTATCCCGGCTCCGAGATTTATGGCGGTCTGGCAAATACCTGGGATTACGGCAACCTGGGGGTGGAGCTTAAAAATAACGTAAAGAGAGCGTGGTGGCAGAAATTTGTGCAGGAAAGTCCCTATAATGTGGGGGTGGACTGCGCAATTTTGATGAATTCCCAGACATGGGTGGCGTCCGGTCATCTGGGCGGCTTTTCTGACCCGCTGATGGACTGTAAATCCTGTAAGGAGCGTTTCCGCGCCGACAAGCTGATTGAGGACTATATGTCTGAGAACGGCATTGTAATCGAGGGCTCTGTTGACGCCTGGTCTCAGGAGGAGATGAAGCAGTACATTGAGGAGAAAAACATTTGCTGCCCAAGCTGCGGAAAGCATGATTTCACCGATATTCGTCAGTTTAATCTGATGTTCAAAACGTTTCAGGGAGTGACGGAGGATGCGAAGAATACCGTTTATTTAAGACCGGAGACGGCGCAGGGTATCTTTGTAAACTTTAAGAATGTGCAGCGTACTTCCCGCAAAAAGGTGCCCTTTGGAATTGGTCAGATTGGCAAGTCTTTCCGAAATGAGATTACCCCCGGCAACTTTACCTTCCGTACCCGTGAATTTGAGCAGATGGAGATGGAGTTTTTCTGTAAGCCGGGAACGGATCTGGAATGGTTTAATTATTGGAAAAATTACTGTATCAACTGGTTGAAAGCCCTTGGAATCAAGGAGGATGAAATGCGGTACCGGGATCATGATCCGGCGGAGCTGGCATTTTACAGCAAGGCGACCACTGATATTGAATTTCTGTTTCCCTTCGGATGGGGAGAACTCTGGGGAATTGCTGACAGAACGGATTATGATTTAACCCAGCATCAGAACACCTCCGGTGAGGATATGTCCTACTTTGATGATGAGAGCAAGGAAAAGTATATTCCGTATGTGATTGAGCCGTCTCTGGGCGCTGACCGTGTAACATTGGCGTTTCTTTGCGCCGCATATGATGAGGAGGAGATTGGCGAGGGTGATATGCGCACTGTGCTGCACTTCCATCCGGCGATTGCACCGGTGAAGATTGGCGTCCTTCCTCTCTCCAAGAAGCTGAACGACGGTGCAGAGAAGGTGTATTCGGAGCTTTCCAGATATTACAACTGCGAGTTTGATGACAGAGGAAATATTGGAAAACGTTACAGAAGACAGGATGAGATTGGCACTCCGTTCTGTGTCACCTATGATTTTGATTCAGAGGCAGATCAGGCAGTGACTGTCCGTGATCGGGATACTATGGATCAGGTGCGTGTGCCGATTACAGAGTTGAAGAGCTATTTTGAAGATAAATTTCGGTTTTAATCCCCACATGGTTTTGACGGGAAAGTGAGGAAAATGTGATGGCAAAGGTGTATGCGGTAATGGCAGACGGAACGGAAGAAGTGGAGTGTCTGGCAGTGGTGGATATTCTGCGCAGATGCGGGATTGAGACGGCGCTTGTCTCAGCGGGTGAGACCCGCAGGGTGGTAAGCTCTCACGGAATCGCAATTAAGACGGATGTCACAGTGGCGGAGACTGATTTTTCAGACGGAGATGTGATTTTTGTGCCTGGCGGTATGCCCGGCTCAGAGAATCTGTCAGCCTGCGAACCGCTGATTACGGCGCTGAAGAAAGCAGATGCAGAGGGAAGAAGGATCGCGGCAATCTGCGCGGCTCCCGCAGTAGTTTTTGGAAGGCACGGACTGCTGAAAGGGAAAAAGGCGACCTGCTTTCCCGGGTTTGAGAAGGAGCTTGTGGGAGCAGAGTATATAGACAAAAGTGTGGTGACTGATGGCAGCATCACTACCGCAAAGGGGCTGGGGGCTGCGCTGGATCTGGGGCTGGAGCTTGCCGGTCTTTTGTCAGGCAGAGATGTGGCAGAGGATATGAGAAAGCGGATTCAGTATAAATGAGAAGGAAGATTCACATATGCGGTTAGATAGCATATTTTTCCCATTTTTGTAAGAAAATAACTTTACTGAAAGGAAAAATATGCTATACTAATAATAAACCGTCAAAGGGTCTTTTTCTTGGTATGTAAAGGCTGCGGCGGAAAGAAAATCAGTAGAGATAAATCTACACACAAGTTGAGGAGGAAAAACCAATGGCAAAGAAGTGGGTATACTTATTCACCGAAGGTGATGCCACCATGAGAAATCTGCTTGGGGGTAAAGGGGCGAATCTGGCAGAGATGACTAACTTAGGTCTTCCGGTTCCCCAGGGCTTTACTATCACTACGGAAGCATGTACTCAATATTATGAGGACGGCAGAAAAATCAATGATGAGATTATGGGCCAGATTATGGAACATATCACCAAGATGGAAGAAATTACTGGTAAGAAATTCGGTGATAAAGAGAATCCGCTTCTGGTTTCCGTCCGCTCCGGTGCAAGAGCTTCTATGCCGGGGATGATGGATACGATTCTGAATCTGGGTCTGAATGAGGAGGTAGTTGAGGTTCTTGCTGCAAAATCCGGCAACCCGCGCTGGGCATGGGACTGCTATCGCAGATTTATCCAGATGTTCTCCGATGTGGTTATGGAGGTTGGCAAGAAGTATTTTGAGGAATTGATTGATAAGATGAAGGCTGCCAAGGGAGTGACCGAGGATGTGGATCTGAGTGCAGATGACTTAAAGGAGCTGGCGAACCAGTTTAAGGCTGAATACAAGGAGAAGATTGGGGCAGATTTCCCCACTGATCCGAAGGAGCAGCTGATGGAGGCAATCAAGGCTGTATTCCGTTCCTGGGATAACCCCCGTGCCAATGTATACCGCCGTGACAACGATATTCCGTACTCCTGGGGTACTGCAGTAAATGTGCAGATGATGGCATTCGGCAACATGGGTGAGACCTCCGGAACCGGCGTTGCATTTACCCGTGATCCTGCTACCGGTGAGAAACACCTGATGGGAGAGTTCCTGATGAACGCCCAGGGCGAGGACGTGGTGGCAGGTGTTCGTACCCCTCAGAAGATTGATCAGTTGAAAGAGGTTATGCCGGAGGTTTACGACCAGTTTGTGCAGATCTGCCATACTCTTGAGAATCATTACAGAGATATGCAGGATATGGAGTTCACCATTGAGAACAAAAAACTTTATATGCTCCAGACCCGTAACGGTAAGAGAACTGCTAAGGCTGCCTTAAAGATTGCCTGCGATTTGGTTGACGAGGGTATGATTGACGAGAAGAAGGCAGTTCAGATGATAGATCCCCGTAACCTGGACACGTTGCTTCACCCCCAGTTTGACGCTGAGGCGCTTAAGAAGGCTGAACCGCTTGCAAAGGCGCTGGCTGCCTCTCCGGGCGCTGCCTGTGGTAAGATTGTATTTACCGCAGAAGATGCCAAGACCTGGGCTGCAAAAGGTGAGAAGGTCGTTCTGGTTCGGCTTGAAACTTCCCCGGAGGATATTGAGGGTATGAAGGCAGCTCAGGGTATCCTGACTGTCCGCGGCGGTATGACCAGCCATGCAGCAGTTGTTGCCCGTGGTATGGGTACGTGCTGTGTATCCGGCTGTTCCGAGATTTTGATGGATGAGGCAAATAAGAAGTTTGTACTTGCCGGCAAGGAATTCCACGAGGGTGATGCCCTTTCTCTTGACGGTTCCACCGGTAAGATTTATGATGGCTTGATTCCGACTGTGGATGCAACGATTGCAGGCGAGTTCGGCAGAATTATGGGATGGGCCGACAAGTATAGAAAACTGAAAGTAAGGACGAACGCGGACACCCCGGCTGATGCAAAGAAGGCAAGAGAGCTGGGCGCTGAGGGTATCGGTCTTTGCCGCACTGAGCATATGTTCTTTGAAGGCAACCGTATTGACGCATTCCGCGAGATGATCTGCTCCGAGACTCTTGAGGAGAGAGAGGCGGCGCTGGAGAAGATCCTGCCGGAGCAGCAGAGCGACTTTGAGAAGCTCTATGAGGCTTTGGAGGGCAATCCGGTTACCATCCGTTTCCTGGATCCGCCGCTGCATGAGTTTGTTCCCACTGAGGAGGAGGACATCAAGAAGCTGGCTGACGCTCAGGGTAAGACTGTGGAGCAGATTAAGGCTATCTGCGATGGGCTGCATGAGTTCAACCCGATGATGGGGCATCGCGGCTGCCGTCTTGCTGTCACCTATCCGGAGATTGCGAAGATGCAGACGAAAGCAGTGATCCGTGCGGCGATCAATGTGAAGAAGGCGCATGCCGACTGGAATGTGTGCCCGGAGATTATGATTCCGCTTATTTGTGACATTAAGGAGCTGAAGTTTGTTAAAAAGATTGTGGTTGAGACTGCAGACGCAGAGATTGCGGCGTCAGGTATTAATCTCAAGTATGAGGTTGGTACAATGATTGAGATTCCAAGAGCAGCGCTGACCGCTGATGAAATCGCAAAGGAGGCTGAATTCTTCTGCTTCGGTACGAACGATTTGACTCAGATGACCTACGGCTTTTCCCGTGATGATGCAGGTAAGTTCTTAAACGCCTACTATGACACCAAGATTTTCGAGAACGATCCGTTTGCAAAACTGGATCAGATTGGTGTAGGCAAGCTGATGGAGATGTCAATTAAGTTAGGAAAGCCGGTACGTCCGGAGCTTCATGTAGGTATCTGCGGCGAACATGGCGGCGATCCCTCCTCCGTAGAATTCTGCCATAAGATTGGTTTGGACTATGTGTCCTGCAGCCCGTTCCGTGTTCCGATTGCCAGACTGGCGGCGGCCCAGGCGGCGATTAACGAGGGAAAGTAAAAAACCGTTTCGGGTGGAGAGCGACGGCGCATGGATTCAATAATGTGTTCAGAGAGAAAATAGGACGGGGGCGCCATAAAAAATGACGCCCTCAAACTGTTTCACGCAGAATTGGGAGTAATGAAAGAGAAGAGAGGTCTGTGAAAGCGAATGAAGCAGATACCTTTGGTACAGGGATTGACAAGGGAACAGCGGCGCGGTCTTGCACAAGATATGGCGCTCTGCGGACTCTTCGCTGCACTGATTGCAATTGGAGCATTCATCAAAATTGTGATTCCAGTGGGAGCAGATACGATGAACCTTACGCTTCAGTGGTTTTTTGTACTTCTGGCAGGGCTTCTTCTTGGCTCCAGGCGCGCCGCATTTTCTGTTGCGGTTTACCTTGTGATTGGGCTTCTGGGAATTCCGATATTTGCCCGGGGCGGAGGGCCTGCGTATGTTTTACGACCCACCTTCGGATTTTTGCTGGGTTTTTTGCCGGCAGCATTTGTGGCGGGGAAACTTTGCCAGGCAGTGTGGTTTGAAAAAATCAGAATGGATTTTCTGGCAGTGGCAGCGGGATATGGGTGTTATTATGGAATGGGAATCTTGTATTTTTATTTTATTACCCATACAGTGACAAAAAATCCCATAGGATGGAAGATGATTGTTACAGTTTATTGTTTGCCCACTATGATACCGGATATTCTCCTGTGTATGTTGGCAGTGACAGTTTCAGCACGGCTGCGTCCGGCGATTGTAACAATGCTTAAGTAACTTGAGTATTCTTTTTCACTTCTTTGCTTATACTATGTCCATACAGGAGGTGAAAAAATGAGTCCAAAAGAGTTGACTTATATTGAAGATGCGTTAAGCCATGAGAAATTTTTAAAGACTCAGTGCCAGGAGGCCATAAAGAATCTGCAAAGTGAAGAGTTAAAGGCGCAGGCGCAGCAGATGGAACAGAGGCACCAGCAGATTTTTGACAGCTTTTACAATCTCATTTAAGGAGGAGAGGAGCATGGACGACAAATGTATTATGGAGAACCTTCTCCTGACTGAGAAGGGAGTATGTGATTTGTATATGCATGGAGCGATTGAGTCTTCCACTGCAAATGTGCACCAGGCATTTAAGAAGGCGCTGGATGATAGTATTTGCATGCAGGACAGCATTTACAAGGAGATGTCGGCAAAGGGATGGTACCAGATGGAGCAGGCAGAGGCCCAAAAGCTTCAGAAGGTAAAGAACCAGTTTGCAGGAATGGCTTAGACCGTGAATCGTCTGTAAAAAAGAGCAGAGAGCAGCCCATGTCCGTTTGACGGATTGGGAAGTTCTCTGCTTTTGATTTACAAGAGGTTATACCACGCGGCGGAATACGATTCTGCGCATGGGAATGCCGACAAAGACGGCGAGGATTGTCAAAACGATGTCCTTGGGAATGAAAGCAATAACTGCATACAGAAAAACAGCTTTCATCGTCATGTCGCCGGACAGCGCTGCCCACTGAAGCCCGCCGACAGCTTCGGAAATCATCAGTCCCACCAGACAGAAAATCACAGTGAGAGTGAAGTCCCTGCTTTTTTTTCTTGTTATGGGGCGGATTCCGCAGAGAGCAGCCATAATCGGCCAGGACCATATGTAACCGCCGGTAAGTCCGGTCAGAGAGGACAGACCGCCGCGGAAGTTTGCAAATACGGGAAGACCTGCCGCGCCAATCAGAATGTAGGTGATCGTTGCCAGAAGCGCCAGCCGCCAGCCGAGGATTACGCCCACTAAGGTTACGCCAAACATCTGAATGGTGATGGGAACCCCAGAGGGCATGGGGATGGAGAGCTGAGAAATCACTGCCAGCAAACCGGCAAACATACCTCCTAAAACCAGGTCGTGGGTTCCCAGGCTTTTTTGTGTGCTAATAGTATGGACTGCAGAATCTGTGCTTGTAGAACGCATGGAATGTACTCCTTTTTGTAAATTTTATGGTAATTTAAAGCACCAGTTATGTATATCACAAACCCTGCAAAATGTCAACTATAAAAATAATATTGGTTTACAATTAAACAGATTGACAAAGGAAAACGGTGCAGCCCCTCACGTGGTTACACCGTATCCACATAACTACACCCTGTTTTTATTTACCTGCAGCTTTTTCTGCAAACTTTGTAGTCACAAGCTCCTCATAGGGTACACGTGTTTCCAGTTCCCCTGCTTCCTCCAGAATGTTTTGTAAAAGCTCAAAGCTGTCTTTTTCAAATACCGTATCGTTCTTCCATGTATCCTGAGATTTATACCTCTCTACAATCACAATGATGTTTTCCAGCGGAGTCTCTTTAAACTGTGGCTGAATTACTCTTGCAATTTCCTCGGAGGAGTGGCTGTTTACATAGTCCATGCCCTTCTGGATTGCGTTGGTGAATTTTTGAATCACCTCTGGGTTTGATGCCATATAGCTTTTTTTTGCACAGTAAGCGGTGTATGGAACGTAACCGGAGTCAGTGCCCAGAGAAGCTACTACATAGCCGTTTCCTCCCAGCTCCAGCCCTGTTGCAAAAGGTTCAAATTCTACAGTGTAGTCAGCATCACTGCTGGTGAAAGCCGCAGCAGTAAGACCAAAGTTGATACTCTGGTCGATGGACAGATCTGCCTTTGGGTCAATGCCATTTTTCTTCAGAATATACTCAAAAACCATCTGGGGCATACCGCCGGAGCGCCCTCCCAGTACCTTGGCGCCTTTTAATTTCTGCCAGTTAAAACTTTCATCGGGGGTTTTGGCCACCAGGAAATTGCCAGCACGCTGTGTCAGCTGTGCAAAATTCACAGCGTAATCCTCCGCACCCTGGCTATAAGTATAAATGCTGGCCTCCGAGCCCATGAAGCCGATGTCAGCATCGCCGGATACCAGTGCAGTCATTACCTTGTCTGCCCCGGCACCGTTGACCAGGGTGAGCTTAAGCCCTTCCTCTTCGAAGTATCCCAGCTCAATGGCAGCATATTGAGGGGCATAGAAGATAGAGTGTGCCACCTCGTTTAATGTTACCGGAGTTAAGTCTTTTGAGTTGGAGCTGCCCTGGCAGCCGCATAAAGAGACTGCAAACAGGGCGGAAGTGAGGAAAATAGAAAGCGTTTTTTTCATAATTTGCTCCTGGATCGTTTATCACTATGGTTTATATTATAGGAAAAAACGGAATTGGTGCATGTACATACGCTGTACATGGCTGTGATTCCTTAACCTATGGAGTGATACAATGAAAAAGTTTTTGTTATAAAGTATAGACTTTACAAATTTACTGTGCTAAACTAAAAGACAGGATTTATGGTCAATATGGAGAGGGAAGAAGGAGATACTGTTCGTATGAATAAGAAGATTAAGATGGAAGCGGTGGATCATCTGTTCCAGGCGATTCTTACGCTCAGGACACCGGAGGAATGTTATAGATTTTTTGAAGATGTTTGTACGGTCAACGAGCTTTTATCACTGTCTCAGCGCTACGAGGTGGCGAAGATGCTCCGGGAAAAGAAAACCTATCTGGAGATTGCAGATAAGACAGGGGCGTCGACGGCGACCATCAGCCGCGTCAACCGTTCGCTCAATTATGGAAATGACGGATATGATATGGTATTTACCAGGCTGCATAACGGCAGTTCAGATTGAAGGTTCATTGCTATCTGGGCTCAAAGCTGCCGGTTCTATGCTTTTGCTGATAGGATCCGGGTGTCAAAAGGAGTCTCAGTTGATATGCAGGACGTTTTTTGACTCCCGGATTTGGATATTCAGAAGTTTTGACTGAATGCGCTTATTATATTAGCGCTTTTTCTTTCCAGCGGTTTCAGGCGGGTGTTCTGCGCGAAGCTGGTCGATCATGATTTCAATCATCTGTTTTT
Source organism: uncultured Clostridium sp. (assembly GCA_947575275.1). Lineage (GTDB taxonomy): Bacteria > Bacillota > Clostridia > Lachnospirales > Lachnospiraceae > Brotaphodocola. The sequence continues at coordinate 48,748 of CANPMS010000009.1, forward strand.
TCAGATAAACATCAAAGGAGAGTTCGCTGATAAAGGCGAACAGTTGTAAATATTCTCTATCTTCATCAGGGGCATTCTGAAAGGTGTTCTGTGATGCTTCAAATTTTGCCATTACATCTGCTTTCAGGCGATCCATCTGACAGCTTTCCAGGGAGAATACTTCCTGATAGATTGCGCTTAAGGTCAAATGACTGGAGGAGTTAAAGTGTTTTTCTGTAATCGGACGAAGAAGCTGCTCGATGTCATTGAAGGACAGCAGATTCTTATAGTAGTAGATAAACAGCAGAAGAAGGATATGCTCTTTACTGTATTTTTTCCGAATCGGCGGAGGCAAAAGATTGTTTTTGGCATAGTTATTGATCATCGTTTTGGTGAGAGCCTTGTCCTCCGGATTTCGCTTTGCCTTTTTTAAGTGTTCTTCCATAAAGGAGGTTACCTGATCCATGTACAGATCGATCTCAGGTATTTTCTCCAGTTTGATATAGGACATAGTATCCAGTCGATTAAGAATCTCAGTTAATCTTTCGTCGTTGCTTTTCATTTTGTCACCTCTTACCTTATTATATAGTGATGAAAACCAGATGACAAGAGGGAATGTAAAAATTTCTCTGTAAATCCTGCTTTGTCCACACAGATGAATAAATAGCACAGCAAGTACATATACTTTAGCAATGGAAAAATTTGTTTAAGGAGGGATTTGCTGTGGCTAGACGTGCGAGAAGAACAATGTTGGAGAAATATCAGGAGGAATTGGCGAGTGTGACCTCATCCATTTCCCAGTATGAGAATTGTCTGGAGACCATGAGAGAGAAAGAAAAGCAGCTCAAAGAGCAGATTCTCATGGAAAAATTCAAGGAGGTCAACGAACTTTTGGAGGGTCAGAACATGACACTGGATGATTTAAAGGAAATGCTGAGCGGGAATGAGGTACCGGAGCAGATTGCATAGAAGATTTTTCGGATTTCGTTGAATTATCCTGGAAAAACCTGTATAATAATGTGGCAGGATATTGATGACAGTACAGGAGGGATAAGATATGAAAAAGGCATTGGAAACCATGCAGGCTCCGGCTGCAATCGGGCCTTATTCGCAGGCAATTCGTGCAGATAAGATGATATTCGTATCCGGTCAGTTGCCGATTGATCCGGCTACCGGTGAATTTGCAGGAAATGATATTGGAACGCAGACAAGACAGTCTCTTACTAATATTAAACATATCCTGGAGAGTGACGGGCTGACTATGGCGAATGTGGTGAAAACTACTGTTTTGCTTCAGAATATTGACGATTTCAGTGCGATGAATGAGGTGTATGCGACATTTTTTGACGGTGTATGCCCCGCGAGAGCGGCGTTTGAGGTGGCAGCAATTCCGAAGGGTGCGCTGGTAGAGATTGAAGCGATTGCTTACGCAGAGTAAAAAGGGAGTTACTTAAGATGGCCGTTTATGATACATTAAATGACAGGCAGAAGGAGGCGGTCTTCCATACGGAAGGACCGCTTCTTGTGTTGGCAGGAGCAGGTTCAGGGAAAACCCGTGTGTTGACCCATCGTGTTGCCTATCTGATTGAAGAAAAACATGTTAATCCGTGGAATATTATGGCAATCACTTTCACCAATAAGGCAGCGGGGGAGATGAGAGAGCGGGTGGATAAGCTGGTGGATTTCGGCTCGGAGAGTGTCTGGGTATCTACCTTCCATTCTTCCTGCGTGAGAATTCTGCGCCGTTTTATTGAAAGTCTTGGATATGATACGAATTTTACAATCTATGATATGGATGACCAGAAAACATTGATGAGGCAGGTTTTAAAAAGAATGGAGCTGGATCCGAAACAGTTTCGCGATCGCGCTGTGCTGACTGTAATCTCCAATGCCAAGAATGAACTGATCAGCCCGGAAGACTTTATGATAAGCGCTCAGGGGGATTGGCGGGAGCAGAAGATCGCAGAGATATACCGGACGTATCAAAGTGAGCTTAAGAAGAATGACGCGCTGGATTTTGATGATTTGATTTTTAAGACGGTGGATTTGTTTCATTCAAACTCAGATGTGCTGGAGTATTATCAGGAACGCTTCCGGTACATTATGGTGGATGAGTACCAGGATACGAATACAGCACAGTTTCGGCTGGTTTCCCTGTTGGCGGGCAAATATGAGAATCTGTGTGTAGTTGGAGATGACGACCAGTCTATCTATAAGTTCCGTGGGGCAAATATTGGAAATATTCTGAATTTTGAGAGCTCATTTCCCAGAACGAAGGTAATTAAGCTGGAACAGAATTATCGCTCCACCAGTCGAATTCTTGGTGTTGCAAATGCAGTGATCCGGAATAACAGAGGGCGGAAGGATAAGATTTTGTGGACTGCCAATGGTGAGGGTGTTCCGGTGGTGTTTAAACAGTATGATCAGGCGTATGAAGAGGCGGATGGAATTATACGGGATATTCTTTCGGATGGGAGAGAATTTAAGGATTATGCGGTGCTTTACCGCACGAACGCTCAGTCCCGGCTTCTGGAGGAGAAGTGCATTGAATACAATGTGCCTTACCGGCTGGTGGGAGGGGTGAATTTCTACCAGAGAAAAGAGATTAAAGATATTCTGGCGTACTTAAAGACGATTGCCAACGGACAGGATGATTTGGCGTCACAGCGTATTATCAATGTGCCGAAAAGAGGAATTGGCGCCGTATCCATTGGAAAGATGACAGCCTGGGCGGCTGAACAGGGCTTGAGTTTTTATGACGCATGCAGGCGGGCAGGGGAGATTCCCGGTCTTTCAAAGGCGGCTGCAAAGATTGCGGGTTTTGTGGAGCAGATTGAGCAGTTTCGCAGCAGGCTCAGAGAGAGTGGGTATGGTTTGAGGCAGCTGATAGAGGGAATTCTTGAGGACACAGGTTACCGCCAGGAGCTGGAGACCGAAGGTGAGATTGAGTCGCAGACCCGCCTGGAAAATATTGAGGAGCTGATGAATAAGGCGGTCAGTTACAGTGAGAGCAGTGAACAGCCAAATCTGGATGAGTTTTTGGAAGAGGTGGCGCTGGTGGCTGATGTGGACCGCATGGAGTCAGGGGAAAACAGAGTAACTTTGATGACATTACATAGCGCGAAAGGTCTGGAATTCCCTGTGGTGCATCTAAGCGGCCTGGAGGATGGGCTGTTCCCTGGCATGATGTCCATTATGTCTGATGACAGGTCGGAGCTCGAGGAGGAGAGACGGCTTTGCTATGTGGGAATTACCCGTGCTATGGAGCGGCTGGTGCTTACGGCGGCGCGTATGCGCATGGTCAACGGTGAGACGAGATACTCCAAGGTAAGCCGTTTCGTGGAGGAGATTCCCGGGGAGCTTTTGGAATCAGACAAACTGGAACCGAGACTTGGAAGGGGAGGGAGCAGCGATCAATATGAGAGCGGTGATCTTCCGTGGAATCAGGCACAGCGCAAGCTGGGGGTCAGCAAGTTCGGCATGAAGTCTAACTCTTATTTTGATAAGCCGCCGGTCAGCGCGGTTTCAAAAAGTCCGGGGTTTGGAAAGGCTTTTACTGTACAAAAGAAGGCGGTTCTGGATTATGGAGTGGGCGACAGGGTATGCCATGTAAAATTTGGCGAGGGAATCGTGCAGGAGATCAAGGATGGCCCCAAGGATTTTGAGGTGACAGTGGATTTTGACTGCGCAGGCGTTAAAAAAATGTTTGCATTTTTTGCAAAATTACAAAAGGTGTGATGATTTTAAAGAAATTGAATAAAATAGGATAGTAAAAGTGAAAAAGTAATGGTATAATAAAAAGAAGGGAAATGGAATTATGCTATTAAAGCAGAAGGGATGTGAGATTATGAACAGATTTGACGCGATGAGCAAAGATGCTTTGAGCCGTGTGGAGGAGATTATGAATTCCACCAAATTAAATGAATTTTTACACAGAAAAGAGGAGGAGGAAAAGAAAAAAACCTGTATTCTCTGGGTTCTGGCAATTATTGGTGCAGTAGCTGCGATTGCCGCAATCGCATATGGTGTGTATCGCTTCTTTACCCCGGATTATCTGGAGGACTTTGAGGACGATTTCGATGATGATTTTGATGATGATTTCTTCGAGGAAGAGGAAGATAACGCTAAAAAATAAAAGTGCCGGGCGCGCCTCATATCGAGGCGCGTTTTTTGCGGCTGGAACAAAGAGTCCGGCGCGAGGTGCGCATCCCCTGGAGGGTTTTGCTTTATAGAACGCAATTTTATAGGATAAGGAGAGCTACTTGATTGTGAAAAAGGGAGATATGTATGAGGCAGTGATTGAGGCAATAGAATTTCCAAATAAGGGTGTTCTCCATATAGACGGAGAGCGTGTTGTGGTGAAGAATGCCATTTCCGGGCAGAAAGTCCGCTTTGTGATAAATAAGAAGCGCAAAGGACGTTGTGAAGGGAGGCTTTTAAAGGTGATTGAGCCATCCCCCCTGGAGCAGAGTGAGGGGGTATGTCCGCATTTTGGCGTTTGCGGAGGCTGTCTGTACCAGAGTCTGCCTTATACCGAACAACTGAAAATCAAGGAGAATCAGGTTAAGGCATTGCTTGATCAGGTATGTGATTCCTATGAGTTTGAGGGAATCAAGGAAAGTCCTGTTTCTGACGGATACCGTAATAAGATGGAATTTTCGTTTGGGGACGAATATAAGGATGGGCCGCTGGCTCTGGGAATGCACCGTCGAGGCAGCTTTTATGATATTGTCAATACGCCGGAATGTCGGATTGTGCACCAGGATTTTCAGAAGATTCTGAGTGCTACTCTGAACTATTTTGCAGAGAGGAATGTATGTCATTATCGGAAATTACAGCATGTCGGTTATCTGCGCCATCTGCTGGTGCGGCGTGCTGTGAAGACAGGGGAGATTCTCGTGGCTCTGGTGACCTCGGGACAGATGGGGGAACAGGAGCGGTCACTGCTTGCAGGCTGGAAAGAGGCGCTTCTGTCACTTCTCCTCCAGGGAAGTTTCGCCGGTATTCTGCATATCCGCAATGACAGTCTTGCGGACGTGGTGCAGAGTGATGAGACTACCATATTGTATGGTCATGATTTCTTTTATGAGGAGCTCCTTGGATTGAAATTCCGGATTACGCCGTTTTCCTTTTTCCAGACCAATTCTCTTGGTGCAGAGGTGCTCTACGAGACCGCCCGCAGGTATGTGGGGGAGACGAAGAATCAGGTGGTGTTTGACTTGTACAGCGGCACCGGCACGATCGCCCAGATGATTGCTCCTGTGGCGAAAAGGGTAGTGGGTGTGGAGATTGTTGAGGAGGCTGTGGAGGCAGCCCGTGAGAATGCGGCAAAGAATGGTCTTTCCAACTGTGAATTTATTGCAGGTGATGTGCGAAATGTTCTCAGCAGCCTGACGGACAAGCCGGATTTGATTATTCTTGACCCGCCCCGGGACGGTATACATCCGAAGGCGCTGGATATGATTATCGATTTTGGTGTGGAGCGCATGGTTTACATTTCCTGTAAACCGACCAGCCTGGTGCGGGATTTGTCTGTGCTGCAGCAGGGAGGGTATAGGGTAGAGAAGGTATGCTGTGTGGATATGTTTCCGGCGACTGCGAATGTGGAGACTGTGTGCTTGTTGTCCAAACTCAATGTCGGGCATCATATTGAGGTGGAGCTGTATATGGATGAGATGGATTTGACGGCGGCGGAGAGTAAGGCGACTTATGAGGAGATTAGGGAGTATGTCAAAGAAAAGATGGGGTTACATGTTAGTAATCTGTATATTGCGCAAGTAAAGCGGAAATGTGGTATAATCGAAAGAGAAAATTATAATAAGGCAAAGTCTGAGGATGCCATGCAGCCAAAGTGTCCGCCAGAGAAAGAAAAGGCTATCAATGCGGCACTGAGATATTTTAGGATGATTTAATTTTTAAAATAATTATCAGAAAAAATGAATTAAATGCTCCTACAAGGGATATCAAGAAAGTAGTTAGGGGAATTAAGTACATGACATAAGAATATCAGGAGATTTAATACATAAAAAGCGGAGGTCAAAAATGCTGACATTTAATGAAGATACAAGGGTAAAAGTTCCTGCTACAATTCAATTTCTCCGGCTGGACTATAATTATCAGTCGTTGAAAGCAGATGACATTGATATAGATTTTAATACAAAGATTTTTGTAAATAGATTTAAGTCTGCGCTTGAAATCATTAATGGCAAAAAATTTACCTATGATGAGATTAAAGCTATTGTTACAGATATTCATAATGTGCTAAAGAATAATGATTTGGGAAAAGAGTTTTATAATTGGCTTATTGATCCAAAGGATAAGGTAAAACTTATTGATTTTGAGGAAATAACAAAAAATGATTTTGCGGTCGTGGATGAATTACCGTTTAGCATTGTGGAAGGAACAGAGGAAGGATCTTTCAGACCTGATATCAATATTTTGATTAATGGTATGCCGCTTGCATTTCTGGAGGTAAAGAAGCCCAATAATGAGGGTGGAATACAGAAAGAATTTGATAGAATGATAAATAAAAGACTACAGAATCCGGATTACAAGAAATTTTTTAATCTGATTCAGTTGGTATCTTTTTCTAATAATATGGAATATGAAGAAGATGATGATGCGGAAGATGTAAAGGCGGGTTCATTTTATACAACACCAAATGGAAATAATACTAGCTTTTCGTTTTTCAGAGAGGATAATGAACAGTATCATTTAACGTATCCATACAAAGATATTGATCAGGATACAATCAAATATGTAATGAAAGATTGCGGTTATAATCCAGATGAAACAGATACGCCAGAGTTTGCGGAGAACTTAAAGACAGGAACACCCTGTAATAGTTTTGTAACTTCCGTATTTGACAAGGAAAGACTTTTATATTTTTTACAGTATGGGATTATGTTTATTAGTAGTCAGATTCCGGAGAAGCATATCATGCGCTATCCTCAGTTTTTTGCTAGCAGAAAAATCATTAAAAGATTAGAAACTGGCGGTAAGGGCGGCATTATCTGGCATACACAGGGCTCTGGAAAGACAGCGATAGCAGCCTTTTCTAATCGCATTATCAGGGATTATTATTCTAAGCAAGACATCAGCACAAGATTTTTCTTTGTGGTGGATAGACTTGATTTGCTCACACAAGCCAGTATTGAGTTTACCAATAGAGGATTGAATACTGTTAATTGCGAAAATAAGACAAGTTTTAGCAAAGAGCTGAATAAGCCTCTTTCAACAGATGTTGGTAGTAAGGCGATTGGTGAAATATGCGTTGTAAATATACAAAAATTTGAGGGGAAGATGCCAGAGGCGAAGAATGATTATAACGCAAAAGTGCAACGTATCTTTTTTGTTGATGAAGCCCACAGAAGTTATTCTTCCACAGGTGAATTTTTCAAAAATCTTATGATTTGTGATATGGATGCTATTTATATTGCTCTTACAGGGACACCGTTACTTTCAAAGAAAGAGCGCTCTAATTTGAAGTTTGGTGATTATATACATAAATATTTTTATGATAAGTCCATTGCTGATGGATATACACTTAGAATTAAGAAGGAAAATATTGATACTGTTGCAAAAACTGAAATTAAAAAGAATCTGGAAATAGAAGATAAACAGCTTGAAGATAAAGATGTTTACGAATCTGATGCTTATGTAAATGCTTTGGGCGCTTTTATAGAAAAAGACTTTGTCAATTTCAGGCTTCAGAACGCAGATACATCTATTGGCGGGATGATTGTGTGCCGGACAAATCCACAGGCGAAAAAGGTACATCAATGGTTCAAAGATAATTCCAAGCTGAATACAGGACTTGTTATCACAGATTCAGACGATCCGAAACAGAAGAAAATAAATCGTAATAACCAGATAGATTTTAGAGAGACCCTTGCTCCTGACATTTTAGTTGTAAATTTCATGCTTACGACAGGATATGATGTGAAGCGTTTGAAAAAAATGTATCTTTTGCGGGGACCACATGCACAGTCGCTTTTACAGACGATTTCAAGAGTGAATAGACCTTATAAATCGCCCAATGGAAAGATTTATAAATATGGCTATATTGTTGATTTTGTAGATATAGAACAGGAGTATGACAAGACCATAGAAGCCTACATAAAAGAGCTTGAAGCAGACCTTAATGAAAATGGAGAAAATGAAGGTTCTCTTTCGGGATTGGTTGTTGATAAAGAAGATATTAATAGGAAATATCACAAGTATGTAGATGAGTTAGAAGATATTATTTCGACGGATAATTTGGAAAGGTTTTCAAAACAGCTTACTTTTTATAATAAAGAGACATTGCTTAAAATTAGAAGGCTCTTAAATGGCATCAAAGAGTGCCAGACAGAATTTATTCTTTCAAGGGCTATGGATTATGCAGCGCAGATTGATTCTGATAAAAATAAAAAACTCTTGAAATCAACACAGGAGAGCATTGATTTTATAAATCTTTCTCAGAACACTGTTGATATGATGGATGTGATCTCGAATGAAGAAGTAGTGGAGATTTTATATGAATTTATAAAAGTGAAAATTATCATTATGGACCTCGGACAGATGACACAGGATAATCCTAAGTTTCAGAGATTCTCAAAAGTTGTCAGGGATATACAAAATGAGATAAAGAAAAACAAAAATAAAGGCGATATTAAAATCAGGAAACTGGATGAATTATTGCAGAAGATTTTCAATGATTTATCTATTTCTGATTTAAATGATTTGGATTCTATCACAGATGAACTGTTAGAGGCTCTTGAAAGGGCGAGAAATATTAATTATGAAAATGAAAGATTATCGAAGATTTATGGTGGCAGTTATGCTTTTGTGAAAACCTATCAGGATGCAATAGAAATATATCCTGCTGATAAATCGGAGGTTGAGCGTACTTTAGTTATTATATATAGCGCATTAGAAGGTGCTTTAGATAAAGAAATAGTCACAATTCAGGGAAGAAAGAATTTTGCAGATTCCATAAAATCAAAGGTTACAAAGATTCTTTTAAAAGAAAAATTGTATGGAAAAATAAAGGGATTCTATGTACAGTTGCTGAATGATTTATACACGAATATACAGTTATTCAAATAAGGAAAATTACAATGTCGGATATTTTTACGTTAGAGAACAAAATAAAACAGATGATTGATGAAATGAAGGGACTTTGCCAGACTAACGGATTGTCAAATCAGGCAAGTGAAGAAGTGGTAATTACTTCTGTATTTCTCTACAAGTTTCTAAATGATAAGTTTATGGCAAATATGAAAGATTTTGCACATGATATGGATATGAGTACAGAAAAAATTTTGCAGGATGAGGATATGCTGGCGGGATTTTATGATACATATCCACAGGATGTAGCTTTTAAATATGAGGATACAATTGAGTGTTTGATTAATAAAGTGGGAAGCAACGATTTTTATAAGCTTTTTGATGATGCACTGGAGAGGATTTCTAATTATCCGGAAAATGAAGAATTTAGCATTGATACGGCGGATGGCGGCAGAAAGCCACTGTTTACCAGAGTGACAGAGAATGTGGAGGCATCAAAGAGAAATAATTTTGCTAAGAAAATTATGGGTGAATTTAGATTATCTCTTTAGAAGTTCTTATATGTCGGTATAGCCCGTATTTTCGGGCTTTCCCGGCATTTTAGATATGGGGAGAAGTTCTCATATACTCTCAAAACCTTTTAGGTTTTCCCTCTCAACGGTAGTAAAAGAAGTAGTAAATTCTGCTTATGGCTATGCAATCAGCCTTTCCATTTCAGCCCTTGCGGAAGCGAATGTAGCGTGTGCGTAGTAGTTCAGCGTCATGGTGATATTGGAGTGTCCCATAATGTACTGTAACGCTTTCGGGTTCATTCCGGCATTGGCTAAGTTGGTGCAGAACG
>CANPMS010000010.1 GCA_947575275.1 uncultured Clostridium sp.
ATCTTGGAAAATGTCCTTTTAATAGCATTCAACTATTAAGTTTTGAAAGGTTCAAATTTCTAAAACATACCGTATAAGTCCAAATTAGTCCATCAAAAGATGTAAAATTTGATGTCAATTTGATGTCAAACCTTTAATGAAAGTACCGCAAACCCGCATAAACACTGGCTTTATTTGTCGAGTGACTTCATCGTCGGAAACAGCAGCACATCTCTAATCGCCGGTGAATCAGTAAACAGCATCACCAGCCGATCTATACCATACCCGATGCCTCCCGTAGGCGGCATACCAATCTCCAAGGCATTCATGAAATCCTCATCAGTGGTATTAGCCTCCTCATCACCGGCAGCCAGCGCAGCCTCCTGCGCCTTAAAGCGCTCTCTCTGATCAATCGGGTCATTTAACTCCGAGTATGCGTTACACATCTCACGCCCATAGATAAACAGCTCAAAGCGCTCCACCTGCTCCGGCTTATCCGGCTTTCTCTTGGTCAGTGGAGATACCTCCACCGGGTGATCCATAATAAAAGTCGGCTGAATTAAGTGCTCCTCCACAAACTCTTCAAAAAACAGGTTTATAATATCCCCCCGCACATGACGGTCCTCATAGTGGATTCCCTTCTCATCAGCAAGCCTTTTAGCTTCCTCTGTGGTCTGAATCCCGTTGAAATCAACGCCGGCATACTTATGAATAGCATCAATCATCGCCAGACGCTCAAAGGGCTTTCCTAAATCAATCTCCACCCCCGCATAGGGAATCAAAGAAGTGCCGCACACCTCTTCTGCAATATGACGGAACATATTTTCCGTCAAATCCATCATGCCATAATAATCAGTATAAGCCTGATAAAGCTCCATCAGGGTAAATTCCGGATTGTGACGGGTGTCAAGCCCCTCATTGCGGAACACACGTCCAATCTCATAAACCTTCTCAAGGCCCCCCACAATCAGCCTCTTTAAGTACAGCTCCAGAGAAATGCGGAGCTTCACGTCCTCATCAAGGGCATTATAATGGGTCTCAAAGGGTCTGGCTGTTGCACCGCCCGCATTGGAAACCAGCATCGGCGTTTCCACCTCTAAAAACCCAAGACCATCCAGATAGCGGCGGATACAGCTAATAATTCTTGAGCGCATCACAAAGGTCCGCTTTACATCCTCATTCATAATCAAGTCTGTATAACGCTGACGATAACGCATATCCGTATTAGTCAAACCATGGTACTTCTCCGGCAGAATCTGCAGACTTTTAGACAACAGCACCATATCCTTCGTATGGATCGAAATCTCCCCCATCTTGGTGGTAAACACGATACCCCTTATACCCACAATATCTCCAATATCCATACGTTTGAACTCTTTATAGGCTTCCTCGCCTAAATCGTCCCTCGCCACATAGCACTGGATATTTCCCTTCAAATCCTGGATATTACAAAAGGAAGCCTTGCCCATCACACGCTTTGACATCATACGTCCGGCGATAGACACTTCTTTACCCTCCATCTGGTCATAGTTTTCCTTCACATCTGCGCTGTGTACCGTCACATCATACTTTGTAATCCGGAACGGATCCTTCCCTGCCGCCTGCAGTTCGGACAGCTTCTCACGGCGCACTTTTAAGAGCTGATTTAAATCCGGTTCCTGATTCTGTATTGACTTCTGCTGCTTTGTATTCTGCTCTGACATCTTTTTTCCCTGCCTGTTCGTCTTGTTTTACGATACTCTCTGAATCTCCAAAACCTTATACTGCATGATACCCGCCTGGGTTTCCACATCAACCACATCGCCCACGCTCTTTCCCAGAAGCGCCTGTCCAACCGGGGACTCATTAGAAATCTTGTTCTGCAGACTGTTCGCCTCAGTGGAGCCGACTATTTTAAATTCCATCTCCTCATCGAAATCTACATCATACACCTTTACCTTACAGCCAATGTTGATCTTATCCAAATCAATCTCATCTTCATCAATGACCTCTGCATTCTTCAGAAGCTTTTCCAGTTCCTCTATACGCTGCTCAATATCGCGCTGCTCATCCTTGGCTGCGTCATACTCTGCATTCTCTGACAAATCACCCTGCTCTCTTGCTTCCTTAATCTTCTCGGCTACTTCCTTTCTGCGGTTCACCTTCAGATCCTGCAATTCATCCTCATACTGTTTCAGTCCTGCATAGGTTAAAATGTGTTTCTTTTCTGCCATGATGCTCAATTCCTTCCTTCACAACCTTTATACGCTTCACGTTCAAGACATTATATACTAAAGAGGCACAGTTGTCAATAACCGAAAAAACCCGTTTTCCCCCATTTCAGCGTTATTCCTCCAACATGCCATGCCTCATCAGAAGCTTCCTTAATTCCTCAAGAGCTTCCAGGGTATTGGACTCCCTTCGGATCACCGCAGAATGAGGCAATCCAGCGGTATACCACGCGATATGCTTTCGCATCTCCTTCATTCCCAGACTTTCACCCTGTTTCGCCGTCTGAAGCTCTGCGTGGCGCAAAATCATCCTCCCCACCTCATAAGGCTTTGGCTCCGGCAGCAGCTCTCCCGTATCCAGATAGTGATTAATGCGCCGGAAAATCCAGGGATTGCCCCGGGCTCCCCGGGCAAGCATCAGCCCATCGCAACCTGTCTCATCAAGCATACCCTTCGCCTCCACCGGTCCCCATATATCACCATTTCCAATTACAGGAATCCTTACTGCCTCTTTCACCTGTCGGATAATATCCCAGTCCGCCTGACCAGAGTAAAATTGTTCCCTGGTACGTCCGTGAACTGCTATGGCAGATACGCCGCAGCTCTCCGCCAGCTTTGCAAGTTCCACCACATTAACATGATTATCATCAAATCCCTTCCGGAATTTGACCGTCACAGGCTTTCGCACCTTCCTTACAAGCGCCGTCAAAAGCTGCTCCACCAGCTTCGGGTTCTTCATCAGCGCCGAACCTTCCCCGTTATTTACCACCTTCGGCACAGGACAGCCCATATTAACATCAATAATATCGTATGGTCCCTCTTCAATCTGGTGTGCCATATCGCTTACAATCTCCGGGTCTGAGCCAAAAAATTGCACAGCAATAGGACGCTCCTCCTCACACACCTCCAAAATCTCTCTGGTATTGCGATTTTTATAGAGGATTGCCTTTGCACTCACCATTTCCGTGCAGAGAAGTCCGCAGCCCTGCTCCTTGCACAGCGTGCGGAACGGTAAATCCGTCACCCCCGCCATAGGCGCCAGTATCAGATTGTTCTCCAACTCCACGTTTCCTATTCGCAATTTCATTTTATTCCGTCCTCCGGTATTGTCCCGGCAGCCTTCCCATTAGCTGCCGTCTCATCTAATGTCTCCCCAAGACAAAACACTTTGTAATACAGCTCAAGCGCTTCCAGAAATTCCCTTTCCTCCTGCCGGAACTGCTTAACTTTCAAATCCGCACCGATTTCATCATAATATCCGTCGTACTCTGACGTAGTATGTTTAAACTCCAGAATACCATCCGGGGTAAACTCCAGAGTCAGGATACCGCCGCACTCTTCTGTAAACCAGACACACATTACCTGAAGCTGTTTCCTCACAGCCTCCGGCAGACTGTCAAACTCCTCATTAAAATAGTACTTCCGTTCGTAGCCGTTAGAACCGCAAAGTACTGTATTTTCACTTTGTTTCACCATATTTCTCTCCTATCTGCTCCCCTTCAAAAACCGAAGAACGCCCGGCGGAGTCTGCCGCCAGGCGAATGAAGGGCATATACCCTAAAAAACCCTCTATATCATATTTAACGAACCAGCATCTTCGCAATCTCGTACTGGTCATCGGAAATATCCTTCTTCATCTGCAGCGCTTCCTGAATATCAAAATCCACATACTCTCCGCCCTTATAAGCCACCAGGCGGTTGCTCTTTCCCTCGCACAAAAGCTCTGCTGCCTTTGCTCCCATAATAGACGCATACACCCGATCCTTACAAGTAGGAGTTCCGCCCCGCTGCATGTGTCCCAGGATTGTGGCTCTCGTCTCAATACCCGTAGCCGCCTCAATCCGCCGTGCCATGGAAGTGGAATGTCCGATTCCCTCTGCATTGATGATAATGTTGTGCTTCTTACCGCTCTTGCGGTTGGCAATAATCCGGTTAATCAGCGCCTGCTCGCTGCCGTCATAACGCTCCGGCAGAAGTATATCCTCCGCACCGTTGGCAATTCCGCACCACAGCGCAATGTAACCGGCATTTCGTCCCATAACCTCAATAATACTGCATCTCTCATGGGAAGTGGAGGTATCACGCACCTTATCAATGGCCTCCATCGCCGTATTGACTGCCGTATCAAAACCAATCGTATAATCGGTACAGGCAATATCCAAATCAATCGTTCCCGGCACACCAATCGTGTTAATTCCAAGGGATGCCAGCTTTCCCGCTCCCCGGAAAGAGCCGTCCCCACCAATCACCACAATACCATCGATACCATGTTTGCGGCAGATGTCAGCGCCTGCCTGCTGCCCCTCCGCCGTGGTAAACTCTTTACATCTCGCTGTGTACAGGATTGTTCCGCCGCGATAAATAATATTTGATACGTCAGTGCTCTTCATATCAACAATCTCTTCCTGCAAAAGACCTGCGTATCCGCGCATAATCCCCTTTACTTTTATTCCCTTAGCCATTGCAGTCCGAACCACTGCGCGGATAGCCGCATTCATGCCCGGCGCATCGCCGCCGCTAGTTAAAACACCGATTGTTTTTACTTGCTTTGCCATTATCGTTCCCTCCTGTTACATGCTTATTAGAGTTTAAATCATTTTCCCTATCTTTTCAATCCCTTTTCCACAAGTTTGACACTTCTTTCACCAAGTATTTGATTCAGCGTCTGCAGAATTGTCCCATTTGCACATATTTTCCAGTTGGAAGGCAAAACCTTTTTTGCACGTTCCCTCTCAAGATAGATAATAACTGTATCATCTCCCTCCGTATCCTTCAAAAGACCAGATACCTGCGGCCAGAGCTCATCATACTGTCCCTTGTCGCAAAACTTGAGCCACAGCTCCCGGCGGGACACATCAAATGGAATGACCTGCTCGCAAATCAGCTTTCCCACCGGATCATCCCCAACAGAGACCCGCCCCTGGATAAATACCTTATCATCCTGATTCAGCATATTCCGATTACTCTCATAATCCCGCGGAAATACCAGCACCTCCACAGACCCCACCATATCCTCCACAGTCACAAACGCCATCATCTGTCCCGTTTTCGTAGTCTTTACAACCTTCCCGGTAATCATTCCTCCAATGGTTGCCCTTGAGCCGTCCTGAACCGCTGCTCTGCCGGTATCCTCATCCACCATAAAATCCGTGGTCATGGCAGTAATCTTGCTTTTCCATACCTCCAGATAAGAATCCATAGGATGACCGCTGATATAGATGCCCAGTGTCTCCTTCTCAAAAGCCAAAAGCGCCTCCCTGGAATACTCCTCCACATCCGGCAGGCTGATTCGGAACTGATTTTTTTCCTCCTCGGCTGCAAAATCAAACAGACTCATCTGTCCTTCCAGCTCGTTCCTTCTCTCCTTGTTCCTCTGCTCCAGCAGATCCGGCGCAACTTCGATTTTTTGCCTGCGGTTGCCGGGCATGGAATCCAACGCCCCCGACTTAATGAAATTTTCCAGGGTACGCTTATTCACCTCTTTACAGCTCATACGCTCCACAAAGTCATCCACAGAAAGATAAGGTCCGTTCTTTGTCCGCTCTGCAATAATAGAATCCACCACACTCCTGCCCACGCTCTTAATAGCGGAAAGACCATATCGGATCGCATCCCCCGACACCGAAAACTCACTCTGTCCTTCATTAATATCAGGAGGCAGAATCTGAATCCCCATCTGACGGCAGGTCAGGATATACTCCGATACCTTTGTAATGTTGTCAATAACCGAAGTAATCAGCGCCGCCATAAATTCCTTCGGGTAATAGTATTTCAAAAACGCTGTCTGATAAGCCACCACGGCGTAACATGCCGCGTGGGACTTATTAAATGCGTATTTGGCAAAATCAATCATCTCATCATAAATGTGATTTGCAGTCTTTTCGTCAATCCCGTTTGCCACACAGCCTTTCACCTGCTCGTCAGGATTGCCGTAGACAAAATTCTGCCGCTCCTTCTCCATAACGGAAGTCTTCTTTTTTGACATGGCACGCCGCACCAAATCGCTTCGCCCCATGGTGTACCCGGCCAGATCCCGCACAATCTGCATCACCTGCTCCTGATACACAATACAGCCGTAAGTGGGCCCCAGAATCGGAACCAGCTGCGGACAGTCATAAGTAATGGATGCCTTCTCATTCTTTCCCTTTAAATATTTTGGAATAAAATCCATGGGACCCGGGCGGTACAGGGAAACGCCTGCGATGATGTCCTCTAGGTTTTCAGGCTTCATTTCCTTCATAAAGCTCTTCATGCCTGAACTTTCCAGTTGGAAAATACCCTCGCACCTTCCCGTTCCGATAGATGCAAGCACCTCTTTGTCGTTGTAGTCAATCTGCTCCATATCAAGCTGAAGCCCATAGTTTTCCTTCACCTGACGAACCGCATTCTGAATTACCGTCAATGTGCGGAGTCCCAAAAAGTCCATCTTTAAAAGCCCCAGCTCCTCCAACGTGGTCATGGTAAACTGGGTCGTAATCGTGCCGTCAGCGGCCTTGGAAAGCGGAACAAACTCATCCATGGCGCTCTGGCCAATCACCACTCCGGCCGCGTGCATGGAGGTGTGCCTTGGCAGCCCCTCAAGACGCTTTGACATATCAATTAAATATTTTACCTCTTCATCCTGCTGGTACGCTGCCCGAAGTTCCGGGCTCTGCCTCAACGCTTTGTCCAGCGTCATGCCCAAATCCCCCGGTATCATCTTGGCAATGGCATCACACCTGGCATAAGGCATATCCAGCACCCTGCCCACATCGCGAACCACACCCTTGGCCGCCAGCGTACCAAACGTAATAATCTGGACCACCTGCTCCTTACCGTACTTCTCCACCACATAATCGATAACCTCCTGCCTGCGCTCATAGCAGAAATCAATATCAATATCAGGCATAGATATACGCTCCGGATTTAAAAACCGCTCAAACAACAGATCATAGCGAATCGGGTCAATATTAGTAATCTCAAGGCAGTATGCCGCAATCGAGCCCGCCGCTGATCCCCTCCCCGGTCCCACCATAATATCGTGAGAGCGGGCAAAATGGATAAAATCCCACACAATCAGAAAATAGTCCACATAGCCCATGTCCCTGATTACGCCCAGCTCATACTCCAGCCGTTTCTGAAGCGTCCCGTCATCCTTCGGATAGCGTTTCTCCATACCATCCCGGCACAGCTTATTCAAATACCCCCAGGAATCATAGCCCTCCGGCACATCATACTTTGGCAGCTTCGTCACGCCGAACTCAATCTCCACATTGCAGCGCCCGGCAATTTTATGAGTATTATCAATCGCCTCCTGCGCATAAGGAAAAAGCTCCCTCATCTGCTCCTCAGACTTCAGATAGTACTGCCCGCCCTCATAGCGCATACGGTTCTCGTCAGCAACCTTTTTCCCGGTCTGAATACAAAGCAGAATATCGTGAGGAACAGCATCCTCCTCCAGAATATAATGAACATCATTTGTGGCAACCAAATCCATGGAAAGCTCGCGGCTCATACGCATCAGCCCCTGGTTTACCATCTTCTGCATGGAGATTCCGTGATCCTGCATCTCCAGAAAAAAATTACCCTTTCCGAAAATATCCTCATAATGACGCGCAGAGCGGCATGCCTCATCGTACATGTCCCGTGACAGATACTGCTGCACCTCCCCTGCAAGACAGGCGCTGATGGCAATAATCCCCTCATGATACTCTTTAAGAACCTCATAGTCCACACGGGGTCTATAATAAAAACCGTCCACAAAGCCCTTTGATACGATCTTCATCAGATTATGGTATCCCCGGTCATTCTCTGCCAGAAGCACAAGGTGATAGTAGCGGTTCTCTCCAGTACTGTTTTCCTTATCAAACCGGGAAACAGGCGCCACATAAACCTCACAGCCGATGATTGGCTTGATTCCCGCCTCCTTCGCCGCTTTGTAAAAATCAATTACCCCATACATTACGCCATGATCCGTAATTGCAATGCTGTCCATCCCCAGTTCCTTCACCCGGAGCGCCAGCTCTTTTATCTTACAGGAACCATCCAATAAACTGTATTCCGTATGGACGTGTAAATGTGTAAACGCCACTGTTTTCTCCTCTTTCTCCTATGTTAAAAACCCGTCATGTCCGGTTTTTATTATACTATCTTCCACAGGAAAATTCCACCAAAATTTCCATTTTCCCTGGGCGCGAAGTGCGCATCCCCCGGAGGGTTTTACTTTATAGGACACTTCCTATAAAGTAAAAAGAGTTCCATTCACGGAACTCCAAATATCTTACTTGCCACCATTTAAGTATTTCTCAATATTATCCATTGCCTCATCTTCATCCGAGCCGTCCACAGAAATCGTAATATTCTCACCTGTATCCAACCCAAGAGTCATCATTCCCATAATACTTTTTGCATTAACACGCGCAGTATTGTTCTCCACATAAATACGGCTGTCATACTGACTGGCAACCTGTACCAGCATCGCCGCCGATCTGGCCTCCAGCCCAGACGAAAGTCCAATTGTAATTGTCTTCTTTACCATAATTATCCTCCTCTTAGCTTTTCCGCCATACCGCTCAGCTTCCTGAGACGGTGATTCACGCCAGACTTTCCCACTGGTGGGTCAAGCGTCTCGCCAAGCTCCTTCAAGGTGGCCTCCGGTCTTAACAGACGAAGCTCGGCAATCTCCCTTAAATTATCAGGCAGTTTATCAAAACCCAATATATCTTTAATAAGAGCAATATCTTCCATCTGTCTGACTGCTGCAGATACCGTCTTGTTGATATTGGCAGTCTCACAGTTCACCTGACGGTTCACGCTTCCGCGCATCTCCTTAACAATCCGGATATTCTCCAGCTCCATCAGGGCAAGCGGCGCCTCCATTACATTCAGAATATCCACAATCTGGCTTCCCTCTTTAATATACACTACAAAATATTTTTTCCGCCGCACGATTTTTGCATCCAGACCAAACGTGAGAATCAGTCCCTGAAGCTGAAATGCTTTGGCATACTCGGTACAGGCAATCTCAAAATGATAAAATTTTTCCGGGTCACTGACGGAACCTGCCACGAGAAATGCCCCCCGAATAAAGGCGCGCTTACAGCAGTTTCTCATAATCACAACATTTTGGACCAGAGACATATTTTCCTCTACATTCCCGTACCTGTCCAGCAGTTTCGCTGCCTGAAGCACCCTCAGCGCATCCTCATGAGCGCTGATACACACCGTATAAGTACGGCTTTTGTGCTTTTCTATGCCTTGCCGGATGGAAATATCCGCTTTTATATTAAATGTTTTTTTCAATAATGTAAAGTATTTTCTTGCAACTGCAATATTTTCCGTGTGGATTTTTAAACGATACTGCTCCCTTTCAGATATTTGAATCCGTCCGCACAGGCTGATAATTGCAGCAATCTCCGCAATCTGGCAGTGCCTTGCAGGAGAAAACTGTCTGGACAGCTCCTCCTTCACTTTCGAGGAAAACGACATCATACCCCCCGTTCCACGCAACTAAACCATAACTATTTTCTTTGCGCTCTGTCTTTATCAATATCCCGGTGCTCCAGCTTTATCCCATACTCCTCACTGCTGCTCAGATGACAGTACAGTGCGGTGGCAATCGTCACGGAGCGGTGTCTGCCTCCGGTACATCCCACGGCAATCACCAGCTGATTCTTCCCCTCTTTCACATAATTGGGAATAAGAAAATCAATCATATCACAAAGCTTTTGCAGAAACTCATCCGCCGTTCCCCCCAGCCTCACATACTCCTGTACCGCAAGCTCCTGCCCCGTATGGCGCCGAAGCTCCTCCTTATAATAGGGATTTGGCAAAAATCTGACGTCAAATACCAGATCCGCATCCGTAGGAATTCCATATTTAAAACCAAAAGACAAAATCGTAATAAAGAGATTGCTGTATTTTTTATTGCCTGTAAAAATCCGCTCCAGCTCCTGCCTCAGCTCCTTAGTCAGAAGCTGGCTGGTATCAATAATAAAATCCGCCTTTTTCTTTAAAAACTCCAGTTTCTGCCGTTCCATCCGGATTCCACTGTCCACACGCCCTTTCCCTGCAAGGGGGTGAGAACGCCGCGTCTCCTTGTAACGTCTCACCAGCGTCTCCTCACAGCAGTCTAAAAACAGGATTTTGTATGGAACCTTCTGGCTATTCCACTTCTCCAGCACACTGGCAAGCTGAGGAAGCTCCTCTCCGCTGCGAATATCAATGCCCAGCGCCACCTGCTCATGCGCCGGAGGCATCTTCATCGCCAGCTCCACAAACTGCTCCATCAGGAAAATCGGCAGGTTATCCACACAATAAAAACCCAAATCCTCCAGCATCTTTAAGGCGATCGTCTTACCTGCGCCAGACATTCCCGTTACAATGACCAACTGCATCGTCCACTCTCCCAAAAGGCGCAGGGCATCAAAATTCCCCCAGCGTCTTTACCTCCATTTCCAATTTTACGCCAAACTGCTCTCGTACCCGCCTCTGCACTTCACCGCACAAAGTGATAATATCCTTTGCAGTAGCTCCGCCCCGGTTAATCACAAACCCACAATGCTTCTTGGAGACCTGCGCGCCGCCAATGGTAAAGCCGCCAAGTCCTGCATCCTGAATCAGTTTTCCTGCAAAATATCCCTGCGGCCGTTTAAAAGTACTCCCTGCACTGGGATACTCCAAAGGCTGCTTCTCCCTCCGCCTCCGGGCCAGCTCCTCCATATAGCCGCGGATTTCCTCAGGACTGCCTGTCTCCAGGGAGAACACCGCTCCCAGCACCGTATACCCGCGGCTTTGGACACAGCTTGTGCGGTATCCCATCTCCAACTGAGATGCAGAAAGCTCCTCTACCTCACCATCTGTTGTCAGAACTGTCACCGAGGCCAGCACATGACGCATCTCCCTGCCGTAAGCGCCGGCATTCATCACCACCGCGCCGCCCACAGTCCCGGGAATTCCGGCTGCAAACTCAAGTCCTGTCAGACACCCGGCAAGCGCCTTCTTCGCCACCGACGGCAGCAGAGCGCCGGCTCCTGCATGCACCGCAACTCCCTCCACAGTAATCTCACTCCACGCTTTACCCATGGCAGCCACAACGCCGCGATAGCCCTTATCCCCCACCAGAAGGTTGCTTCCATTTCCCAGAATACAACAGGGTACCTTCTCCTCCCGGCACATACGCAGCACCTCTGCCAATTGTCCCACCGTCGCCGGCTCCGTATACACATCTGCAGGACCTCCCACCCGGAAGGTGGTGTGGCGGCTCATCGGTTCGTTAAAGCGCACTGCTCCATTTCCAAGAACCTGCTTAAGCTTCTCCGTCAAATCCTTCATCAAACTCCCTCTCTGCCCCTTTTATCCACTTACCCTCAGACGGACTTCCCCAGATTTGCCTGTACCCGATTATACAACTCCTGCGCCGCATTATACCCCATTTTCTTCTGGCGGTAATTGACTGCTGCCGACTCCACAATAATCGCCAGGTTTCTTCCCGGACGAATGGGGATATTATGGCACACCACCTTGTTTCCCAAAAACTCGGTGTACTGATCCTCCAGTCCCAGGCGGTCGTACTCTTTATCCTTATCCCAATCCTCCAGCTTAATTACCATATCAATATTCTGGGTGTCCTTCACGCTCTCCACTCCAAACAGAGCCTTCACATCAATAATTCCGATACCACGAAGCTCAATAAAATGTTTTGTAATATCAGGAGCGCTGCCCACAAGAGTGTCATCGCTGACCTTCCTGATTTCAACCACATCATCCGTAACCAGACGATGCCCCCGCTTAATCAGCTCCAACGCCGCCTCACTCTTTCCGATTCCACTCTCACCCATAATAAGAACGCCCTCGCCAAACACATCCACAAGAACGCCGTGAATACTGATACAAGGCGCCAGCTTCACCTTCAGCCAGCGGATTACCTCCGCCATCAAATCCGAGGTACTCTTTTCCGACACCAGACAGGGAACCTGATAATGGAGGCACAAATCCTGCATATCATCATCAGGAATCTGATTACGGCTGTAAAGCACGCAGGGGATTTCACTTGAGACAAGCTTTTCATACACCTCAACCTTCCGCTCTCTGGTCAGTGTCCTGATATATTCCTGCTCCACAAATCCGATAATCTGAACCCGCTCCCGGTCAAAATGTTCAAAAAAACCTGCCAGCTGCAATGCCGGACGGTTGACATCCGGGTGGGTCAGCACCACCTTATCCGTATCAACATCCGGCACAATATTCTTCAGATTCATCTTATTAATTAATTCTGTAATTGTAACACCGTACATGGCTTTCTGCTCCTTATCCATTTACTCTTTTCTCATCCGTCCTGTCCGTGACAACTACATTCATACTACCATATCCAATCAGGATTGTCATCACCAGTTTTTTGTCCCCGGGTCTGTTGCGGCGCTTCCCAATTCCTCCACAATAACCGCATCCTTGTGCTTTTCACGAAAGAACAAATAGACACTCTCCGCAGCACGGCGGTTCATTCCCGGCACATCTGCCAATTCCTCCACAGATGCCTCCTGCACCGCCTCAAGAGACTTGAAATGGCGCATCAAAGCCTTTCTGCGGGTGTCGCCCACCCCCGGAATATCATCCAGAACCGAACGCACCTGGCTTTTACTGCGCAGGCTTCGGTGATATTCAATAGCAAACCGGTGCGCCTCATCCTGAATTCGCGTAATCAGCCTGAACCCTTCCGAATGGCGGTCAATGGGAATCTCCGTATTCTGGTAGTAGAGCCCTCTTGTCCGGTGGGAATCATCCTTCACCATACCGCAGACAGGAATAGAAAGTCCCAGCTCTCCCAGCACTTCCAGAGCAATATTAACCTGCCCCTTCCCTCCATCCATCATTAAAAGATCCGGAAACCGGGTAAAACTCCCAAACCGCTCCTCCACCCCCTGTTCCTTTAACTCCTGAAGTTCTTCCAGACCGTGTGTAAACCTTCTGGTCAGCACTTCCTTCATGGAAGCATAATCATTTGGTCCGATCACCGTCTTAATACGAAATTTCCGGTAATCGCTTCGCTTCGGTTTTCCATTCTCATAGACCACCATAGAACCCACTGACTCATATCCGGAAATATTAGAAATATCAAATGCCTCCATGCGGCGCACACCTGTGAGCCCCAGCCAGCCTGCCACCTGATTCATCGCTCCGATCGTTCTGAGCTCCTCACGCTTATTCCTCTCATTATCCTGGCTTAACACCAGCTCTGCATTTTTCTGAGCCAGCTCCACAAGCCGTTCCTTCTCCCCCTTTTTCGGCACCACGATACGCACACGCTGACCCTTCCGAACGGCGAGCCATCGCTCTATCACCTCTCTGTCATCCGGCTCCTCCTGAACCCACAGCTCCTTCGGCAAAAACGGTGTTCCGGCATAAAACTGCTTTACAAAGCTGGTCAATATCTGCCCGTTATTTTCCTCAGCGCCAATACTGATGCGGAAATGATCCCGTCCAATCAGTTTACCCTCACGCACAAAAAACACCTGCGCCACCGCGTCCTTCTCATCCCGGGCCATCGCAATAATATCCCTGTCTTCCATACTGCTGCTGGTAATCTTCTGCTTCTGCGCCACCTTTTTCACACTGTCCAAAAGATCCCGGTACTCCGCCGCTTTCTCAAAATCCAGCTCCCCGGCAGCAGCTTTCATCTTCTCCTCCAGAGTTTTTAAAAGCCCGTCGTACCTGCCATTTAAAAACTCCAGCGCCTGCGCCACATGCTGTCCATAACTCTCCTTATCAATATAGCCCTGGCAGGGAGCATCACACTGTTTAATATGGTAATTCAGACAGGCGCGCTCCTTTCCAATATCCTTCGGCAGATTTCGGCTGCAGGTTCTTATCTTATACAGCTTATGAATCAAATCTATCGTATCCTTAACCGCTCCTGCACTGGTATAGGGGCCAAAATACTTGCTCTTGTCTTTTTTCATGGTTCTGGCAAACAAAACTCTCGGAAAATCCTCCCCAACGGTCACTTTAATATAAGGATACGCCTTATCATCCTTTAACATGGTGTTGTAGCGGGGCTGGTGCTCCTTAATCAGGTTACACTCCAAAACCAGAGCCTCCAGCTCCGAATCCGTTACAATATACTCAAACCTGGCAATCCGTGACACCATCTGCTCAATCTTTGCAGTCTTATTCCGGCTGCTCTGAAAATACTGGCGCACCCGGTTTTTTAAACTTATGGCTTTTCCCACATAGATAATCTCATCCCGGGCATCGTGCATCAGATATACTCCCGGCTGGGCCGGGAGCTTTTTCAATTCTTCCTCAATATTGAACACATCTGCCTCCTAGCGAAGCCTCTTGCCGTCAAAACGTTCCTGCATCGTGAGAAAACGGCGGATTGCCTCAACCTGCTCCTTAACCGGACCGCTCTCCGGCTTCATGTCAAGCACCACATAGATACTGTCCAGCTCACGCTGGCTTGCAGTCTGTTCCAGAGCCTTCAGACACTCCATACGCACATCAAAGCAATCCGTGTCAAGAAAACGGAGAAACGCCTGATTTGGTACGTCTTCCCCGGCGTTTCCCTCATTTTCTGTCTGAATAGACGCCAAGCGCCCATTCCCACCCATTTCCACCGGCTCCATCTCACTCACAAACATCTCATAGGGGCGTGCATACACGCCAAAATCACCGTAGAGCGCCTGATATACCACCAGCCGCTCTCCTGTCTCCGAGTGCTCTGCCACTGCCAAAATCTGATACAGCTTATTCTTAAAGTGCCGGTAAAATTCTCCCGGCTTTACAACTCTCTCCATATTTCACTCCCCTTATTGATTCCTTTGCGGAAGGGTAGACCCTGTCTCCGGAGGCGGTCCCAACTCCTCCACCGGGTCTGTTATCCCTTCCTCACCCTCCACGATTACCGCCGCTGCCGCTGCTGAAGCCGGCGCAGTGGTCTCCGGCGCATAGGTAGTCTCCGGCAGCAATGCCCTGGACTGCTCAATCCTCTGTTCTTCCCTTGCAGCCTCCTCCGGCGTCATAAGACCGCTCCAGTCATAGGTGCACGCCGCATCCCACAAAAGCCACTCATCATAACCGCTGTCATAGACCGCCTGAATCTGCGCACGAACCTCCGGTCCCCCATAGGGAATATAATTTGCCAGCCAGGAAGCCGTAAAATCCTGCAGCCATGGACGCACTGTGGCGATATGTCCTCCATCCAGACCTGCAAAATACAGCTCCATGCGGGATTCCGCCAAAGCCGCCCGGATCGTGTCATAAGGGTGCATATCCGGGTGGTCAATGCCATAATTTCCATCTGCATAGTGGGAAGGATAAATCATTGGGCTGATATAGTCAAGATATTTCGCCATCTCTCCGTAAATCTGTCCCACAGAATCTGCATCCACTCCACTGTTGATGATCGCGCCGAACACATCAGCCGACACAAACAGTCCCTCATCCTTCAGCTTGCCGTAGGTATACTCCATAAACTCCAGAATAATATCCGTGCGTGAGCGTCCCTGCACATCCGCCTCGTCAAATACCGCATCCTTCATTCCCTTCTCGGTGCAGAACCGCACATAGTCAAACTGCACCTCCTGAAATCCCAGCTTTTTCGCCTGAACTCCAATCTCAACCAGATAATCCCACGCCTCCCGCTTATAAGGATTCACCCAGACATTGCCGTCTCTGTCCTTAAACAGAGAGCCATCTGCCTTTTTCACACACCAGTCCGGTCTCGCCTCCCCCAGCCAGGAATCACGAAACGCAGGAATGCGGGCAATAGTATAGATATGATGCTCCCGCAATTTCTCCATCAGCATCTCCATATCCTGAATATAAATCTTAACAGCGCCAATCTCCTGAACCGGCGCGCAGTCCATCTCACAGACAATCCTTCCAAAATCATCCTTCAAGTCGATAACAAGCGTATTGATTTCCGTCCGATCCAGCTCCGCAATCAGGTTATCCACCATGCTGGGGGTACCCGCCACATAAGCGGACACATAAATCCCCTTCACCTTCACCGGAACCCGCTCCGGCTCTGTCTCAATCACAATGCTATCCGAGGCATAAGCCAATTCTTCCCCATCCTGCACGCTGTCTTCTGCCGTTTCTCCATTCTGTACAACTACGGGAGCCGGTCTGGTAGCAATCTTCTCCACATTTTTCAACTTCTCACAGCCGGACAATACGCTGGTCAAAAGCAGCAGGCCAAGAAGCAGCCTTACATATCTGTTTTTCATAATCTCTTGGTCCTCTATCCTTGGTATTTTACAGTTTTTACCTTCAAACACGTTCCTATACAGCGAAGATTATACCACATTTCTTCAAAATAGGCAAAAATAGGTGCATTTTTTTCTGCTCTGTGCTACAATCGTTGCATGGAAAGGGGCGCAGAAGAATGAAAATTGGATTTGACAATCAAAAGTATCTGAAAATGCAGTCTGAACATATCCGGGAGCGGATTAATAAGTTCGGAGATAAACTATATCTGGAATTCGGAGGAAAGCTGTTCGATGATTACCACGCCTCACGCGTGCTTCCGGGCTTTTCTCCCGACAGCAAACTGAAAATGCTCCTGCAGCTGGCAGATCAGGCTGAAATTGTGGTGGTCATCAACGCTGCAGACATCGAAAAAAACAAAGTACGCCATGACCTGGGAATCACCTACGATGTGGACGTGCTTCGCCTGATTCAGGAATTCCGTGACACAGGTCTTTACGTGGGAAGCGTGGTAATTACACGCTATACCGGACAGGCTGCCGCCGACCAGTTCAAAACAAAGCTGGAACATCTGGGAATCCGGGTTTATCGCCACTGTCCGATTGACGGGTATCCCAACAACGTTCCCCATATCGTCAGTGATGAGGGCTATGGAAAAAATGATTACATTGAGACCACAAAACCCCTGGTAATCATCACTGCCCCCGGACCGGGCAGCGGCAAGATGGCCACCTGCCTGTCTCAGCTCTACCACGACAACAAGAGGGGAATCAAGGCAGGGTACGCAAAATTTGAAACCTTCCCTGTCTGGAATGTCCCTTTAAAGCATCCGGTAAATCTGGCGTATGAGGCGGCGACCGCAGACTTAAACGATGTAAATATGATTGACCCATTCCACCTGGAAGCCTACGGCATAACCACTGTCAACTATAACCGGGATGTGGAAATTTATCCTGTGCTTGCCGCCATGTTCGAGGGAATTTACGGTCACTGTCCCTACAAATCCCCCACAGATATGGGCGTAAATATGGCAGGCAACTGTATCATAGACGATGAAGTCTGTCAGGAGGCGTCACGTCAGGAAATTATACGCCGCTACTATCAGGCGTTAACCCGGCTGAGCAAAGATGAGACCAGCAAGGAGGAGGTTTACAAAATTGAACTTCTGATGAAGCAGGCAAAAATCACTGCCGACCTGCGTCCGGTGGTTCCCGTCTGCAACTTACTGGCCAGTCAGAGCGGCTCCCCTGCCGCTGCCCTGGAGCTGCCGGACGGACGGATTGTCACCGGAAAGACCTCCGCACTTTTGGGTTCCTCCGCCGCCGTACTTTTAAACGCAGTCAAGGAGCTGGGCGGCATTGCGGACGATGTACACCTTATCTCCCCCGCATTTATCGAGCCAATCCAGGGGCTGAAAACCGGGTATCTGGGAAGCAAAAATCCCCGTCTCCACACAGACGAAGTGCTGATTGCACTCTCCATGTGCGCCGCCACTGACAAAAACGCCAGACTGGCTTTAGAGCAGCTCCCCAAACTGCGGGGCTGCCAGCTGCACACCTCTGTTATGCTGTCCTCTGTGGACATCAAAATGTTTAAAAAACTGGGGCTGGAGCTGACCAGCGAACCTGTTTACGAGATTAAAAAACTGTATCATTAAAAAGAAAAAACCAAGGCGGAAGCCTGGGACTTTGTCTACCATTTGAGGGGAACGAATTGTTCCCCTTAGAGCTCCTCTTACATATCATTGTGATATGGACATTTGGGGATCATCAAGTATTCTGATAACAAACTGTCATAAACTTCGTATATTCACTTCCAAGCTCAACCTTTACCTTATTTTCAACTTCCTCATTCATTAATTGTTTTAATCTTTCAATTATTTCTTCACAATTTAAATTTTTTTCTGCATAACTTAAGACCAACAAAATGTGAATACAAATATTTTCTACTAAACAAAAATCTTCTCCATGCTCATATTCGTTTAAAACAGCAGGAAAAATCTGTTTTTCATTAAACCCCATTTTATAAAACCGCTCAAAATCCTCTTCTACACATTCTTTTAATTCCTTATACTGAAAAATCATTATGCACCTCTCAGCTCTACAAATATGTTTAACTCTATATTGGGAAACTTTGAGTCTTTACTCTAACCATCTATCTTCTCATCTGATGGCGTCTGAAATTCTTGTACAAACAGTTTTGCAGGCGGTGTGAATCCACACAGACAAGGGACATGTCCCAGCAAAGACGAACGACATTTTAGTTTATATTAACCCCTCAAAATTTTACCATACTGTTTTATCGTACCTTTCAAGTTTTTCACTATAGATGTATTTTCATGTGTCTCTTTTAGATAATTTATTATTTTTATTAGCATTTCTTTTTCATTTTTCGTACTGTTAGCTATAAATTCATCAATATTTTGTGGGTAAAATAGAATTCTCCCTAATTTTTTTCGCAATTCTGTACGGAAAAAATAAAAATCTCTATCACTCATAAATTACAGCTACTCCTTCATATAATCCTTTGCTATTCTAATATCTTCTTCCATGTGTAATTTAGGATATTTATCATTTAGGAATAACAATGTATCTATATATTCCTGACTTTGAAGGTTATACGAAACATCTTCAATAACCTCACTCATATAAAATAATTGTTGCTCTGTACAATCAAGTAAAAAACTTATTGTTTCTTGAGAATCTTCACTTAATAGCTTAGTTATTTCGCTCCACACTTTACCAATAGCAGGATCATTGTCTTCCATGAACGCTCGCTCACATAATAAATCTATAACTTTTTCTCTTTCCATATTACCAGCATCTTGAATTTTTTAGAATCCCAACTTTCAGGAAACCATGATTGATTTTCCCCAACTCTTTTAAGCTCTTGTTTATGACCTGGTACATTCCCCACTCTAACTCCGTTAGGATAAGTTTTCTCAATATTGCATATCTATGCAGACTATGATAAACGACTCGTCGCCTACAAGACCAGATATATCCTGGAGCGTGACTATGGCATCCGCATCAGTGTCAGCAGAGTGTACCACCTGATGCAGCATATGTATCTCCCTAAAATGTCAACGGACAAGCCCAAACGTCACCAGCGCCAAGATGAAAATGGAGACTTTACTAACCACCTAAAACAGTAGTTCTCCCAAAGTACCCCCAATCATCCCTTTTGTAATTAGCCTATATATACTTTCAAATCACCTCTTGTATTTTCTAATAGTGCAATTAATTCTTTACTCAAATTATCCAACCTCTCAATTATTTGTTTTCCTCTTTTATTGTTCATATTTTTACCAATCCATATTTTAATTGCTGTTAGTTCTTTTAGCATTGGTTCAAAGTTCTCTTTCTCAATCTCTATTCCACTTTGAAAGCATTTTGCCCATTGTAAATCTAAAGTTTCAATTATTGGCATCCAAAACTCTTGAAATACCTGTTCGGTTGAAATAGGCACATTAAAATCACTTTCCTCTTTGTTAATAGAATTGCTTATTATTAAACTTACTGACATGTTATAATTTCCCCCTAATGATTTCCAAATGTTGCATCAAAAGTATAGTCCGGAAATTCTAATTGCAATTTTTCTATACTCTCTTGTACAGCTCTTTTTAACTCAGCACTATCTCCATCCAGACGAAAAATAAATGTTTTTATTTCTTGTAATGTTTTTATATCAAGTACGTTATCCACTATATTAGTCTTTGCTTGCCGAGTTCCTGTAGAATTTAATAAATTATTGATTCTATTCTTCGTCTTTGCGTATATTAGTTTATTGGCAAATTCTTGAGGAGTTTGAGATGGTTTACCAGTTCTAGGGTTAATGGTATCTAATCCTTTAGCAGTTTTATCCTCATAGAATATCTTGTTACCAATATCTATTTCATCAAATTCTCCTAAACATTTACCCTTTGAATCAACTATTTCTATTTCTTTGCTTAATTTGTCTATACTTTTTGCTGTCCCATTTCCCCCCGATCCACTCATCCTCCGTGCCAGCTCACCTAAAATATCATCTGCCTTTTCTGCTGCTTCTTCTGCTGCTTTCCCTCCAAACGCCTTCTTAGCTCCCTTGGAAATCCCCCTTTTTATTCCCCTCCTACATCCGATACCTTGTTCAACAGCTTTGACGTCCTCCCTTCATCTCCCGCCTTGTCCCCGGCTTTTGCCGCTGATAACGCCCCTGCAGAGTATATGGCTGAAAACACCTCAAATACAACAGAGCCTGCCACACGGCTCCGGTCTTCCCAGCTTCCGTGAATCAGATTCTCGTCTACCGCCTTCATCGCCGCTTCCTTAATCATCACATATGCCTCTTCCCGGTCACTGGAATGGAATGCCTCCCCAACAAAATCCGAAACAAACGGAATGTCTTTATTATAGAAACTGTTTCCTATATTGTCACCCAGTTTCATGACCCATCCTCGGATTTGCTCATAACTCTCCTTTGCGCTTCCATAATTCGGCAGCTACTCCGCAACAGTCCTTCTCATCCGCAGAATCATCTCCAGTGTGTCAAAAGCCGAATCCCAATCCATCAGGTAATACCCAACCGCCCCCTCTTTTGTGTCACTCCCCGCTCCACATTCTGGAAGTATAAGTCCCATTCCCTTTTCATTCCTTCATTGATATTTATGGCCCTTTCCAAGACCTCTTCCCTCAGCCTCCGCGTTCTGAAACCGTTGCAGCAACTTTCTTCATACTAACCCTCACAATGCAGTTCCCTCACTTTTTATCATTCTTCTTATTTTACCACAAATTTTACATTTCCCGGCTCATATGTCATACATAGCAGCTTTCATGAAAGAATGAATCAAAAAAACATCAAAGATAAAAGAAAAGAGGCATCGGGTCTAACACCCGGACGCCTCTTTTCTTTTATCCATTTTACTTTATCAGTTGATTACAATTACCTTAACCTTAACACGAACCTGACCGATATCCTCCAATGTGGTAGGATCGGTGGCAATAATCTTGGCTGTACATTCATACTCTCCCGGATCAAGATTACTTTTCAGTTTAATCTTATCAATAAACTGCCCCGGCTTGATTCCTTTACTCTCATACAGTACCGTTCCATCATCATCCTTGAGCAGAGTCACTCTGGCATAATAGCGGTTTTCCGGTATATTCTCCATTCCCAAAGACCCCTCGCTCTTTCCATCCTCAAAAACAGCCCGGGCATTAATGGAGACATTAAACATTCCTTCCTCAACAATCGAATTAAGCACTCCCTGTATTTCCTGGGGGGTCTTTCCCTCCAGCGTTCCATCCTGTGCCATTTTATCAAACCAGTACTTGGTTGTATCGTCCACAGCTTGTGTTCTTTTCCAGAACAAATAACCACCAATTCCCAAAGCAGCAAGAAGAAGTAAAATCAACGCCAAAACTATAGTCTTCCGTTTGTCCTGTCTGTTTCTTCTCCCCTGCCTCAATTTGCTCTGGGCAGATGTCATACCATCCTTCTCTTCCACTATTTCTTCCACTCGTAACCTCTCCTCCCTAGTTTACAGATTTTTGAGAAAACTCTCTTTTTTTCTCTTTGTCATTCTCTGCACGCATCAGATATATGATAATAAGTCCTGCCACAACAAAAAACACTGCTGCAATAATCCAGTACCACATTGTGCCTTCAACACCTGTCTTTGGAATTTGCCCCGTCTCGATTCCTTCCTGCATTGCTTCTTCTATCGTTGCCTCTCCCGGAAATGGGGTGATAAGCGGCATCATTGTCATTGTCATCACCTGACCTGTGCCAATCGTTCCGCCTCCGTTTGGACCACCCACATTGCTGGGTTTATTGTCCTTAGTCAGACGGAACAGGCGAACCGGAATTTCATAAGGAATTTGTTTTATATCAAGAGTCATTTTGCCGGAGTGGGGGTAAGGCAACCATTGCGCCTTATAAACACGGTAAGTAATAGTATTATCTGTCAAGAACAGGGGGTTTTGTGTAAGCATAAACTGACCGCTATTGTAGGCAAACTGGTCGATGCGATCCAGCGGTCCCGAAAAAACAGGTTTACCATCCTCCCCATGCGTCATATTTTTGCGGCCTCCATATGCCACATCCATTTCCAGATTTCCGTTTGCATCTGTCACTCCAACCAGCACATAACGATCAAGCGTAGCGATATAGATTTCGATCGAAGCGCCGGGAATCGGCTCTCCGGTGTCAGCATCAACTATAGTAAAGCGCAGCTTTCCCATATAGTCAACCATCACGCCCGCCGTGATATGAGTTCCCGAAGGATCCCTCCATGCTCCGCCGCTGGTTTCCGCCAAGGCGGTCTGAGCAGACAACAAAAGGAACATGCACATCAGCAGTACAACAAGTATCCGTCTCCTGTTCATTTCTCCCTGTCCTTTCCTTTAATCTTAACTGTCTTGCTGGATGGTAATGACAACTACCTTCCATGCGGTCTCCCCCACATACTCATCTCCGGCTGTATAAAACTCCCACACTGCCGTGCAAGGATACCATCCTTCCTTAAGGGATGTATTCAATGTGATTTCCTCTATCCCTTTTCCCGGTTCAATCAGTCCGGATTGGTACAGAGTTTCTCCGGTTGCATCACGAATAATCGAAACAATACAGCCATATTCAGACTCTTCCCCAACAATAATATCTGCATTCGCTGTCATATTATCCAGAGGGAAGTAAAGTTCCTGCTTCATGGACACCTTTCCCATGCTTTTGGACAGCTCCGCATTTCTTTTATCCCTGACCTCCGACTTTTCCACGCCTGCAGCCAGCTCCTTGCGCCACTCCACCTCCGACTCACGGTATGACTGCCGGAGTTTTACATTCATCAGCGTTTTTCCAATCCCCAATCCCGCGAAAAAAGCTCCCGCAAATAAAACCAAACCAGCCATCAAAAGAAGCAGGCGCCGCCCCCTCATCATCGGTAAAAGATTCCATCCATCACATGCAGCGTCAGTTTAACCCTTGTCTCCGCAATTCTGTCCTCACTCTCATCCAGAGAGTAAGTGGAGAATATTGCTGTCGCCTCATAATCCCCCGCCTGAAGCTGACGCTCCAGTTCGATAAATTCAATATAGTAGCCCGGATCAATAAGTCCTGATTGATAAAGCTTCTCACCGGTCTCATCAAGAATAATATCCACCTGGAAGGAGTAACGGTTCGCCTCAATATTTTCAATACCGATTCTTCCCTTTTTTCCGTTTTCCTCAAAGATCGGCTCTGCGGCAATACCAATATTGACCATGCCCTCTTCAATCTTTGCATTCAACAGATCACTGATCTCCTCCGGCGTCTTCCCCGGAAGCAGCCCTCCCAGCGCCAGTTCATCCCGCGCCAGCCTGCTCTTTTCTTCTGTTGTCATCATCTTATAAATGATTCCGCCGCACACACCCAGCAGAAGCAGGAGTATCAACAGCAAAATCACCAGCAATCTCGCCCTGCCCTTCTTCTCTTTTTTTTCTGCCCGGCTTCTTGTTCCATTCTCATCAACCATGTTCCCTTATGCTTCCTCTCTTCGCTTTCCTGCATTTTTATAAAAGTTTACTATAAAGCTGCAAAGCTTCTGATACTAACAGTATTACGGATCCTCTATAAACGCATCCGGGTTGGTTACCCATATCTCCAAAGTACTGTTATCCGTTTCCGTTTCATCCTCCCAATCAATGCCCGGATCGGTAACTCCACCGGAAATGGTCGGTCCTGACTCTGTCTCAGGCGGCTGCGGCCCCGGATCCGGTCCCGGACTGGGATCCGGCCAGGTGTCTGGAACAATCTGCCATCCAATCTGTCCAACCCTCACAGATTCCTCCACCTGCTTGTATTGATTTTGAATACCGCCAACCTGAACATCCATATCAAACGCCGTGATATACGGCACAAGCGCCGTTCCGCCTGCAGTCCAGCCATTCTGCTCCAAATCAGGCGGGGCGGGAATTTCAAGGATGCCGTCAAGGCTGTACACCCGCTTAGTGACGCCTCCCTCCTTGATAGAACCGGGAATATCACACCACATTTCATTCATCCCCAAACGCATCCCCAAACGGTAATATTTAAACAAACTGGCGTCTCCACTGGGGTCCGTTCCCGTGGTAACCGGCTTCCAGTAATGCCTCCTCAGCACATTCGGCAAAGCCTCGAACTGTTCAATCTCCTGCACATAAGGTCTCACCTTAACCCCAATTCCAAAACGCTGCGGATTGTCAAGATCCAACTGATCCTCAGGCACATCCGTGGAATAATTTTTTATCAGTACCTGGGACGGGCCGTCCACAGACAGCACATATTCACCATCAGTGTGGTTCGGACCGGTGCTTGGATTCGTCACGTTGACCCGCACATTTGGCAGGAGCACCTTCCCATTTTCGGAAGTCACAGAACCGCTATCCGTCGGTTCCACACTCCCCACTACCACAAATCCATAACTGGTAGGCACAGTCACAGAAATCCTTGCCTGGCTGGCCGTCTCCACAACGGTCAGCCAAAGGTTGGAAGCAGGGCCTTCGTTGTATTCCGTACTGCTGCCGGAATCCCCCGGCGCTCCCCAAGCGGAAAAAGCAGCGAAGCAGCTTGTGACCATTGCCACCGCCAGAACTCCCAGCCTTCTGCCATTTTCTTTCCTCATTTCCCATTCCTCAACTTTCTCTCTTGCTGATTTCATACTCCGGAGACCTCTTTTAGAAAGACCAAACAGTCGCTTCTGATCCTTCTGAAACAAATCTCCGGAACCCCGAAAAGGGGTTCCAGAGTCAGTTCGCCATTTTTAATCTTTCAGTATCTTTTCTTCCAAAAAAGTCACAAACCAATTATGGCTGCAGATAGTCTCTATCCGGAGCTGTCGGGGCACCATTCTGCTGCTCTGCCTGCACGGTCCACACAATGGTGCCGACCTTTGCGGACTCCTCAACCTGATTATACTGCCCACGCTGACCGCCCACATGCACGTTGAACTTAGCCTCATGAACCTCACCTGCGATTGCGAAGTTGGTGGTAGTATCCAGGTTGCTGGTAAGAATCGGAGCATCCAGAGCCAGCAGAGTTCCCATTGCACAGCTACCATCAGAATTGACAGTATTAAACTTAATACCATCAATTTCCAGAGTATATCTCTTGAATCCCACTGTATTACCAGCAAGGGTATCTGCGTTATTTACATGCCGCCAGTAATTTCTGGACTGGTCAGTTCCTTCATTCGCGATAGAGCCTGAAATAAATACCTGAAGACCCTCACGATTGCTCGCAATATTGTTCTCAACACTATCTGCGCCTGCGTTATACTTGGTGGAATAGTTGGTAAACTTCATATTGCCGTCTCCCACAACCTGCAGTGAATATCCACCATCATGTGGAGCTTGAGTAGTAGTTGACGGACTATTTACTTTTACTTTAACATTGGGCAGCAGGATAGTCGCCGTTTCATTAGAATTATCTCCCAAAGTAATCTGGCTCTTTACAGCAGCATTAGCAGCAGCGCCGCTATCTACAGTACCGTTTACAACAAACGCAAACAGGGTTGGCACCTCCACCTTAATCTTTGCATCCGGATCATCTATTGTAATACCTGCGTATATATCGGTACCGGATTCAGTGGTGGTGCTTCCTCCACCAGTTGCAGCCAAAGCAGGAAGTACAGAACCAGCACACAGCGCGCCGGTCATTGCTACTGCAATTAATCTCTTTTTCATGTTACTTTCTCTCCTTTTCCTTTTTAGTCCATTTTCATATGTTACTTTTATGATAAAGAGGAATGGCGAACCTCTTTTATCTGAATTTGTACCAGCTATGTTACCCACGTTTGGAGTACTTTCCCGTCCTCAGCAAAACCATACTGCGCTTTTTATGTAACCTGTCTGAAACCGTTTATTTGCTCTCCGATGGCAGGTTCTCCAACCACGCTTATCCATAACTGTAAAAGGATACCTTTTATTCTATGATAATCCCAAAGTAAAAAAAAATCAATCTTTTTTGCAATTTTTGTTAAAAAATATTTCATTTATGTAACCCATACGGCGAAGCAATGCCCCAGGGGAAAACCCAGGTTCATTCCGGCTCCAGCTCCTCCATAATCCCATACACTGCGTATCTGGCATTTTGGTACTCGTAGGAACAGGTGCACAAAACAAGAATTCTGTCCGCAGCCTGCGGTCTGATTCCACTGGCAAAGGTACTGGCGGCAATAATGCTGTCCAGCCACGACTGCCGCTCCTGCTGACCGGCAAAGCGCAAAGGAAAGCTGCCGTATCCGCTGATTACATTCCCTGCGAAAAGCCGAATCCGAAAGGTCTCCTCCGGCAAGTAAAGGTATAAATCCGGGTGCTGCTCGTAATAGCCCTTCCTCTTATAGCCCGACAGGGAGGAAAACATCCTTCCGCCCCGGATATGATGTCCGTACAACACGGACACATCATCCGTAAAATCACGGCTGTTTCCACTCTCCAGAAAAATAGAACCGGCAATACTGTTCGCTCCATTTACTGTGCGTGTCAGATAGTAGTCGTTATCCGGCCCCTGGACGATGGGATAGTCAATGACCGTTCCAGGTCCGTAAATCCAGCCGCAAATATCAGGATTTAAATTTCTTAAGGCTTCCCAGTCAGGGACGCCCCTTACCGCATGTTTTTCAGAATTGTCCTGTCCGGTCTCCGCGGCCGTCTCCTCGGTCTCAAACGCCGCACTGCGCACCTCCTGATAAAAACGTTCCGCCTCTACCCGGGGCTTAAGCTCCCTGTAAGCCATCATTCCGCAGAAGCCTGCCGCCAGAAAAAGCAATCCTAAAACCGTCAGCAATCCTCTCCTCTTTTTCCTCTTCATTCCTTCCTTTCTCATCAGTCAACAGCCTGCTTCCAAAATTGTAAAAAAGTGTCTTATACTTATATTTTAGGACAAAAAAAAGAAAAGTCAATATGTATGATAAATTACGGCAAAAAAAGAAGGCTCACGCCTCCCTTTTACTCGAGATAATCCAGCGGATCGATTGTAGTTTCACCGCAGCGCATCTCCAAAAATATATTGCTTCCCTCAACTGTATAGTATTTGGTCGGCTCTGCCACATAGCCCATAAGCTGTCCCTTTTCCAGATATTCTCCCTCCACGGCAGTGACTTCCTTTAACTGGCCGCAGGTAATGGAGTAATCATTTCCCAAATCAAGCACCAGGTAATTGCCGATCTCCTCATTGGAGCCTGCGCCTGTCACCCGTGCATTTGCCGGAGCATAGACCGGCTGGCTGACCTCACCCTGTATAACCAGTCCTGGATTGCACTTGTACTGATCCAGTGTGGGGAAATAAATGGTGGATTCCATGTTGTAATCCAGCACCACATTTCCTCTTACAGGCCACATCATCTTGCTGGTATCGGTAAAGTTCAACACCAGAGCTGTGGCTGAAAGCGGACCGCTTCCTACTGCCTTGGCATCACTGTCTCTCTGAGCCTGTGCCATCTCATGGTTCTTCTCGGACACTGCCGTATCGGGATTTTCCGACTGACGCATGGTCTCATTCTGAGCCACCTGTGGCACAGATTCCTGCGCATTTGACTCCCCGGCAACCTGCGGTGTCACGCCTGGCTCTTCTGCGAGAAACTCTCCCTGACCCTGCATGTCCACATACGGCTGCTCCTGCCCGTTTCCTCTTTGAATTGTAACAACGCCTGCTGCAGCAACCATAGTCAGCAGACCAAGCACCAACATGACAAGGAATAATTTGTCCTTGAACATCTGATTCATTCTCTCTTTCACCGTTTATCACCTCGGTACTATTCTTACCAAAGTAAAACTTCTTATTCAGCAACAAGAGAAATATTTTTATAATAATATTGCAAAATCTCCTCAAAGCTCCAGCCTGACGACGCCATATGATCCGCCCCCGCCTGGCTTAAGCCATAGCCATGACCTACGCCCTTTACGTTTGCCTGCAGTGAACCTTCTTTGCCATCAAGGGAAAAGCAGGCGGACGGCAGCTTCAGGGCATACTGCACCTCCTCACCTGTGTAGGTTTTTGCCCCTACCTTGATCTGCATGGTATACCCGGAATCATCCTTTTTTACGGTCTGTATCTCCCCCGGAATCTGTTCCGGGCTCACAGGCTGTGCTCCGGGAATGCCGTTTATCAGCTCTGCAAACTCACTAAAACTCCATGTAAACTCACGGAAACAAAGCTCCCTCTGTGTATCCCACTGGCTCTCGGCAGCCTGGAGATAGGGATACTCCGACTCTCCTGTTCTGGTTCTCCCTGCGCTGATCCCATGAAACAAAGGAAGAATCGGACGATCATCATACTTTATAACCAGCCCCCTGGTTTCCTGTACCGCCGTCCGGCAGCGTGCAAGCCCGTCTGCCAGACGCTCCCGCTCCTGAAGGGACATCTCCCCTCCTTTTAACACGCCGCTCTCTGCCTCCAGATAGTCTAAATCCAGCTCCCCTTCATGGATCTCAGTCCGTCCCTCCATCACACGACTGATATAAGTCCGGGCAATCACAGCCTGACACTTCAGCGCCTCCAGATGGTAGCCTGTATCAATCTGACATACAATTACCCCAGGCAGATAATCTTCCAAATCCATGTAAGTTCCCACCCCTCCGCGCTCCACAAGGATACGGCGGCTTATGGGGGCAGAGACCTGGGCTGCATCTGTCTGCTCTCCATCTGCCCCGTGCCCTTCCTGAGCCTGTGTTCCTTCCTCTCCCTGCTCTTCCTGCTCCACACGCTCCCTCTCCAGCGGCAGCACAGCCTGTCCTGCTGCGCGCATACAGACTAATGACAGAATCCACGGCGTCAGCAAAAGAAGCAGTCCGCCCATTATCCATTTCCCCATAAAAAAATCCCTCCCGACTATTACAGTCTATGGAGGAATTTTTCTGTTTATGCTTTGCTTACAGCTCTACTTCCGCTTTCTTTAAATGCCAAATATCATTTACATACTCCTCAATGGTGCGGTCAGAGCTGAACTTTCCGCTGCTGGCTGTGTTAAGCATCGCTGCCCGCGCCCACCATCTTTCATCCCGGTATGCCTTATCCACACGCTTCTGGGCATCTGCATACATGCGAAAATCCTTTAAGATAAAGTAAGCGTCTGCACGGTCACTGCTTAAGGTGTTGAGCAGGGAGTTGTAAATATCCCGAAACAGCTCCGGATCCTGAGGAGAATAGTAGCCATTAATTAACTGCATCAGTACACGGCGAATATCCTGGTCGCTGTTGAAAATCTGCATCGGGTCATAGCTTCTGTCATGCTCCATACGGATAATATCGTCTGAGGATGTTCCGAAGATAAAGGCATTCTCCTCGCCTACCTCCTCCACAATCTCCACATTGGCTCCGTCCATGGTTCCAATCGTCAGGGCTCCGTTTAACATAAACTTCATATTGCCGGTTCCTGACGCCTCCTTGCTGGCGGTGGAAATCTGCTCACTGACATCAGCCGCCGCAAAAATAATCTCCGCGTTGGATACCCGGTAATCTTCGATAAATACCACCTTCAGCTTTCCGTTGATGGACTCATCGTTATTAATTACATCTGCAACGGAATTAATCAGCTTGATTGTCAGCTTCGCCCGATGGTAACCTGCTGCCGCCTTAGCTCCAAAGATAAATGTCCGCGGAACCATATCCAAGTTCGGATTGTCCTTCAGCATGTTATACAGATACATCACATGCAGAATATTCATAAGCTGGCGTTTGTACTCGTGGAGACGCTTCACCTGCACATCGAAGATAGAATGGGGATCCACCTCAATCCCGTTGTGCTCTTTTATATACTTTGCCAGACGTATCTTGTTCTGGTGCTTGATGTTCATAAACTCGTGCTGGCACTTTTCATCATCCACATACAGTTTCAGCCTGCTGATTGCAGACAGATTGGTAATCCACTCATCGCCAATCTTGTCAGTGACCCAGCTTGCCAGAAGGGGATTTCCGTGCAGCAGAAACCGTCTCTGAGTAATCCCGTTTGTCTTATTGTTGAATTTCTCCGGCATCATCTGATAGAAATCACGAAGCTCCTGATTCTTTAAAATCTCTGTATGCAGCTTGGCAACGCCATTGACAGAAAAACTGCCTATGATGGCCATATGCGCCATCCTAACCTGACCATCATAGATAATCGCCATCTTTGCCACCTTATCCTGATCATTGGGATAACGCTGCTGAATCTGGAGAATGAACCGGCGGTTAATTTCCTCCACAATCTGGTAAATGCGGGGAAGCAGCCTGGAGAACAGCTCAATCGGCCACTTCTCCAGCGCCTCTGCCATAATGGTGTGATTGGTATAAGCACAGGTCTTGGTTGTAACCTCCCACGCCTCACTCCACTCCAGCCCGTACTCGTCAAGCAGAATGCGCATCAGCTCCGCCACTGCCACGGTGGGATGGGTATCGTTTAGCTGGAATACATTTTTCTCATGGAATCTGCGCACGTCATCGTGCTTTTCCATATACTTTGCCACAGCCCGCTGCACACTGGCGGAGATAAAGAAATACTGCTGCTTTAATCGAAGCTCCTTACCTGCATAATGGTTATCGTTGGGGTACAGCACATCACAGATGGTCTTGGCCAGATTCTCCTGTTCCATGGCCTTTTGGTAGTCCCCCTTATCGAAGGAATCCAGATTAAAGGTATTGATTGGCTGGGCATCCCAGATGCGCAGAGTATTTACCACATTATTGCCATAGCCCACAATCGGCAGGTCATAGGGCACCGCCAGAACAGATTGATAGCCTTCCTGGGTAAAGCGCTCTCTTCCATTCTCCCATACGGTCTTTACATAACCTCCAAATTTTATCTCAGTGGCATACTCGGAGCGGCGCACCTCAAACGGATTCCCATCCTTCAGCCAGTTGTCGGGAACCTCCACCTGAAAGCCGTTCTCGATTTTCTGCTTAAACATACCATAACGATAACGGATTCCGCAGCCATAAGCAGGATAGCCCAGGGTTGCAAGGGAGTCGAGGAAGCACGCTGCGAGACGTCCGAGACCGCCGTTTCCCAGGGCTGCATCCGGCTCCTGATCCTCCACCAGATTCAAGTCAAAGCCCAGCTCATCCAGAACCTCTCTCACCTCGTCCCTTGCCATAATATTGATAATGTTATTGCCCAGGGCACGCCCCATCAGAAACTCCATGGAAAGGTAGTAGACGGTCTTTACATCTTTCTTCTCATACTCCTTGTGGGTCGCAATCCACTCATCAATGATAACGTCCTTCACCGCATAGGAAACTGCCTGAAATACCTGCTCAGCCGTGGCCTCATCGATGGTTTTACGGTACAGGCTTTTTACATTATAAATCACGCTGTTTTTAAATGTCTCTTTGTCAAATCCCTTTTTTGCACTGATTTTCATTCTGGCTCTTCCTCCTCCCTGCCGCATGCTCAGCTGCGGTCAGTCACTTTCTCTACACCTAACATTACAGTCTCACCGTTAATGTTCCACTCTTTTTCATAGCCGCCCGCCTGGTCAAAGAGGATGCGGCGCGCAAGCACCTCGCCCTTGATCAGAGCCTCATGCTTTTTGAGAATCCCTGAAATCTTGTCATTGCCCTTTTGATATACATGAATGTAATCCATAACCTCAAAACCGGCTTCTTTCCTCATGGTTTGGATTTTGCTGACCAACTCCCGGACAAAGCCCTCCTCCAGAAGCTGCGGCGTCAGGTTGGTATCCAGAGCCACGGTGGCATAATGATCGCCCTCAGAGACATACCCCTCTGCCTGCGCCATATCAATCAGCAAGTCCTCTTCCCTTAAGACCACCGGACCTTCACCGAAATCAAAGGTCAATGCCCCCTCAGCCTTCAAGGTATCCATAGCCGCATTTCCATCCAGCTCCTCCAATGCTTTTTTGATGCTGCCAATCTGCCTGCCATATTTGGGTCCCACAGTCTTAAGCTGCGGCTTGAAGCTGTATGAGGTAAACTTTCTCACATCCTCCACAAACTCTGCCTTTTTTACGTTCAGCTCATCTTCGATGATCTCCACATAGTACTCGGACAGCTCACGGTCCGCCTTCACATACATCCTGCCGATGGGCTGACGGTTCTTGATGTTGGCAGTGTTTCTGGCGGCGCGGCCAAGGGCCACGATATGCAGAACCTCGTCCATATCGGCTTCCAGCTGCTTATCAATGTTCATCT
Source organism: uncultured Clostridium sp. (assembly GCA_947575275.1). GTDB lineage: Bacteria > Bacillota > Clostridia > Lachnospirales > Lachnospiraceae > Brotaphodocola. The sequence continues at coordinate 32,496 of CANPMS010000010.1, forward strand.
CATCCACCGGCGGGAAATCACATAAGTGTATGCTCTCAGGCGCGCTCTTATCGACGCTTCTCACTAGGTTCTGGTAGATGTCCTCGGTCATAAACGGAATCATCGGCGCGGCTGCCTTTGCCACAGTCACCAGAGCCGTATAAAGAGTCATGTAAGCATTGATTTTGTCCTGCTCCATGCCCTTCGCCCAGAAACGCTCCCGGCTCCGGCGCACATACCAGTTGCTCATATCATCCACAAACTCCTGAAGGGTTCTGGCCGCCTCCGGAATCCGGTAACCGCCCAGATTATCATCCACGTCCTTCACCATAGAATTCATCTTGGAGAGCAGCCACTTATCCATCACCGAAAGCTGTTCGTATTTCAGTTCATATTTTGTCACATCAAAGCCGTCGATATTCGCGTACAGAACAAAGAAAGCGTAGGTATTCCACAAGGTTCCCATAAACTTGCGCTGTCCCTCCTGCACTGCCCTGCCATGAAATCTGTTTGGCAGCCAGGGGGCGCTGTTGATATAGAAGTACCAGCGAATCGCATCGGCTCCATAGGCAGCCAGGGCTTCAAAGGGATCCACTGCGTTGCCCTTGCTCTTGCTCATCTTCTGCCCGTTCTCATCCTGCACATGACCAAGAACGAGAACATTCTTATAAGGCGCCTTGTTGAAAATCAGCGTGGAGATGGCCAGCAGGGAGTAAAACCATCCTCTGGTCTGATCCACCGCCTCGGAGATAAAATCTGCCGGAAACTGCTGCTCAAACAGCTCCTTGTTCTCAAACGGATAGTGGTGCTGGGCAAATGGCATCGCGCCGGAGTCAAACCAGCAGTCAATAACCTCCGGCACACGCCTCATTTGTTTCCCACATCCGGGACATGTAATGGTCACATCGTCAATAAAGGGACGGTGCAGTTCAATATTATCCGGGCAGTTGGAAGACATCTCTTTTAACTCTGCAATGCTTCCGATGGAGTGCTGCTCACCGCACTCACACTCCCAGACGTTCAGCGGCGTGCCCCAGTAACGGTTTCGGCTGATGCCCCAGTCCTGAACATTCTCCAGCCAGTCGCCGAAACGTCCCTTTCCAATATTCTCAGGAATCCAGTTGATTGTATTATTGTTGCGGATAAGCTCCTCTTTGATTGCTGTCATCTTGATAAACCAGGACTCACGGGCATAATAGATAAGGGGTGTATCACAGCGCCAGCAATGGGGATAGCTATGCTCAAATACCGGAGCCGCAAACAGAAGCCCTCTCTCCTTCAAATCCTTTAAGACCATAGGGTCAGCTTTCTTTACAAAGACGCCGGGCCACAGTGTTTCCCCGGTCATATTGCCCTGGGCATCCACCGTCTGAACAAAGGGCAGGTCATATTTTCTTCCCACCTTGGAGTCATCCTCACCGAAGGCCGGGGCAATGTGCACCACTCCGGTACCGTCAGTCAGAGTAACATAGGAATCGCAGACAATAAAATGTGCTTTTTTATGCTGTTTCTCAGCAGCGGCAACGGCACACTCATAAAGCGGCTCGTACTCCTTGCCCTCCAGCTCGGCGCCGGAATATCTTTCTAAAATATTGTAGCTGTCCGCACCCAGCACTGTGTCACAGAGCGCCTCCGCCAGATAGTATATGCCCCCATCCTCCTTCATGCACACCTTTACATAAGTTTCATCTGGATTCACACACAGGGCTGTGTTGCTGGGCAGCGTCCACGGCGTTGTAGTCCATGCAAGCACATAGGCATTATCCTCCCTCTTTACCTTAAAGCGGACGATTGCAGAGCGCTCCTTCACATCTTTATAGCCCTGCGCCACCTCGTGAGAGGAAAGGGGCGTTCCGCAGCGCGGGCAGTAGGGGACAATCTTAAATCCTTTATAAAGAAGCCCCTTTTCCCAAATTTTCTTTAACGCCCACCATTCTGATTCAATAAAGTCATTGTGATAGGTGACATAGGGATCATTCATATCTGCCCAAAAGCCCACAGTGCCGGAGAAATCCTCCCACATGCCCTTATACTTCCAGACGCTCTCCTTACAATGGCCGATAAACGGCTCCAAACCATACTCCTCGATCTGCTCCTTGCCGTCCAGCCCCAGCATCTTCTCCACTTCCAGCTCCACCGGCAGACCATGGGTATCCCAGCCTGCCTTTCGCGGAACCATGTACCCCTTCATGGTGCGGTAGCGTGGAATCATATCCTTGATAACGCGGGTCAGCACATGACCAATGTGGGGTTTTCCGTTTGCTGTGGGCGGACCGTCATAGAAGGTGTAAGTAGGCTCCCCTTTGCGGGAGTCCATACTTTTCTGAAAAATCTGATTGTCATTCCAGAACTTTTCTACGTTTTTTTCGCGCTCTACAAAGTTTAAATTTGCCGGTACTTTCTCGTACATAACTTTCTCTTCCTCCATCATTCATTTCCTATCAGGACGCAATTTCCTGTAAAGCAAAAAAACGCCTTTTCCTGCAAACAGGAAAAGAGCGCACATGCCAATTCAACCACCTATTACTGCATACCATCATATGAGTTCCCGATAACGGCGGAAAACCGGCTGGGCTTACTGTTTCTTGCTGTACACAGGCAAGGTTCAGCCCGCAACTCAGGAGTGATTTTCGCATCCGCTGTACCGACGCCGGTCTTCCACCCTCCCCGGCTCGCTTTCTGTCCTCCATACGGCGCTACTGTCTCCGTCATCGTCTTTCTATCTATTCTACCTTATTATATTGACCGATAACAGAAATGTCAATTGTTAATTTCATGTCAATTCAATTGTCTTTTTTGTTGTTTCATGCTATACTACAAAACAATATTTACTTTAAAGGAGAACCCCATATGAACCAACGGAACCTGACTCTGCTGACAGACTTCTATGAATTGACGATGATGCAGGGCTATTTTAAGGAGAAAGATGCCAATGAAACCGTCATCTTTGATGCCTTCTACCGCAGTAATCCGGGCGGCGGCGGATATGCCATCTGCGCCGGATTAGAGCAGGTGATTGAATATGTGCAGAACCTGCACTTTGACAAGGAAGATCTAGACTATCTGCGCACCACCGGTCTGTTTGATGAGAGCTTTTTGGAATACCTGAAAGAATTTCGCTTTACCGGAGATATTTATGCCATTCCTGAGGGTACGGTGGTCTTTCCCAGAGAGCCGCTTGTGAAGGTGATTGCACCCATTATGGAGGCGCAGTTCATTGAAACCGCGCTTTTGAATATTATCAACCACCAGTCCCTGATTGCCACCAAGGCGGCAAGGGTCGTTTACGCCGCTCAGGGCGATGGAGTGATGGAATTCGGTCTGAGGCGCGCTCAGGGACCTGATGCCGGAATCTATGGCGCTCGGGCGGCGATGATTGCAGGCTGTATCGGCACTTCCAACGTGCTCTGCGGGAAGCTGTTTGATGTTCCTGTAAAGGGAACCCACGCCCATAGCTGGATTATGAGCTTTCCCGATGAGCTGACTGCTTTCCGCACCTATGCAAAGCTCTACCCTTCTGCCTGTATCCTGCTGGTGGATACCTACGATACCTTAGGCTCCGGTGTTCCCAATGCCATTAAAGTGTTTACCGAGATGCGGGAGGCAAACATCCCCCTGACTTCCTACGGAATCCGGCTGGACAGCGGTGATCTGGCATACCTGTCCAAAAAGGCAAAGAAGATGCTGGACGAGGCAGGCTTTACGGATGCGGTTATCTCTGCCTCCAATGATCTGGACGAGACGCTGATTGCATCATTAAAGATGCAGGGGGCAGCCATTAACTCCTGGGGAGTGGGAACCAACCTGATTACATCCAAGGAATGCCCATCCTTTGGCGGTGTATATAAGCTTGCCGCCATCATGGATAAAAAGACCGGGAAATTTATTCCCAAAATTAAGCTCTCGGAAAATGCGGAAAAGATTACAAACCCGGGCAACAAGACTGTCCGCCGGATTTATGATAAGAATAACGGAAAGATTATTGCTGATTTAATCTGTCTGGTGGATGAAACATTTGACACAGACAAATCTATGCTGCTGTTCGATCCTTCAGAAACCTGGAAAAAAACTCATCTGGCTCCAGGCAGCTACACCATGAGGGAGCTGATGGTTCCGGTATTCCGAAACGGAAACTGCGTTTATGAATCTCCGAAAGTGATGGATATACAAAAATACTGCAAACAAGAGCTTTCCACCCTATGGGAAGAGTCTCTTCGTCTGGAGTTTCCCCACCGTGTTCATGTGGATTTGTCAAATGCACTGTGGCATATGAAGAACCGGCTGCTGGAAAGCTGCCAAATATAACAAAGAAAACAGAGAATTTTACCGTTCATTTTCTGTTCATAAAATGGTTACAAACTTTCTATATTGATGATAAACTTCTTTCACAATTACCTTTTATACTTAAATCATCAAATGAAGCTACCAACTGCAATTTGATAAGTTTTTTTTCATAATCGCCGGCGATAGATAATCGCCGGCTCCTCCCTTTTTATTGAAGAAAATACCGGAGCCGCTGTGGTTCCGGCATTTTTACTTTATAGGAAATCACGTCCTTTTCTATCATATTTCCAGGGCGAGTGGGACAAAATAGAGGAAAACATCAGAATCAAAAAGGGGGTATATTATGGCTAAAGAAATGATTGCCATGCTTCTTGCCGGCGGTCAAGGTTCCCGCCTGTACGCTTTAACTCAGAAGCTGGCAAAACCTGCAGTTCCTTTTGGCGGGAAGTACCGTATCATTGATTTTCCGCTCTCTAACTGCGTCAACTCCGGCATTGATACTGTGGGCATTCTGACCCAGTACCAGCCTCTGGTTCTAAACGAATATATCGGCAACGGCCAGCCCTGGGACTTAGACCGGCTTCACGGCGGCGTCCATATACTTCCGCCCTATCAGAAGGCAACGGGCTCCAACTGGTACAAGGGCACGGCAAATGCCATTTACCAGAACCTTCCATTTATTGAGCGGTATGAGCCGAAGTATGTCATTATTCTCTCTGGAGATCAAATTTGTAAACAGGATTACAGCGATTTTCTCCGCTTTCACAAGGAAAAAAATGCAGAATTCAGCGTTGCGGTTATGGAGGTTCCGTGGGATGAGGCTTCTCGCTTCGGTCTGATGGTGACTGACGAAAATGATAAAATCACCCAGTTTCAGGAGAAGCCAAAACAGCCGAAATCCAATCTGGCCTCTATGGGTATCTATATTTTTAACTATGATATTCTCCGTAAATATCTGATTGAGGATGAAGCAGACCCTAACTCTGAAAATGACTTTGGCAGCAATATTATCCCAAATCTTTTAAGGGACGGACGCCAGATGTATGCCTACCATTTCAGCGGCTACTGGAAGGATGTGGGAACCATCGCTTCTCTTTGGGAAGCCAATATGGAGGTTTTAGATCCGGAGCACAGCGGCATCAACTTATTTGACAGCGCCTGGAAGATTTTTAGCCGCAACAGCGGTATGACGGGACACAAAATCAGCGGGGAGGCGGTGGTGGAGAACTCTATGATTACCGATGGCTGCCGCATACATGGAAATGTAAAACACTCGGTTCTGTTCTCTGGCGTGCAGGTTGGTCCCGGCGCTGTGGTGGAGGATGCGGTAGTAATGGGCGGAACCTCCATCAAGGCAGGGGCGGTGGTAAAACACTGCATTATCGCAGAAAATGTAATTATTGGGGAAAATGCCGTAGTGGGAGCTATGCCTGATGGTGATACAAAGGGTGTGGCCACAGTCGGACCCGGCGTGGAGGTTGGTGCAGGTGCGAAAATCGGTTCCAACGCCATGGTAAGTAAGAATGTGAAAGGTGGTGAAGAACAGTGGTAAATTCCAACGCAAACGCTCTGGGAATTCTGTTCCCAAACACCTATGATTCTCTGGTTCCTGATTTGGTCAGCGAACGGCTGATGGCATCCATCCCTTTTGCGGCACGTTACCGAATAGTGGATTTTATTCTCTCCAGCATGGTAAACTGCGGAATCGACAATATCTCTGTTATCGTCCGCAAGAATTATCACTCCCTGATGGATCACCTGGGATCCGGCAGAGAGTGGGATCTGACCCGCAAAAACGGCGGCTTAAATCTGGTTCCTCCATTCGCACAGAAAAATGTGAAAATATATAATGGCCGCGTAGAGGCGGTTGCCAGCATTATTGAGTTTTTGAAAAAGCAGAAGGAGAAATATGTGGTGATGGCGGACACCCATATGGCTCTCAATTTTGACTTTGGCGCGCTGATTCAGGAGCATATGTCAAACGGCGCTGACGTAACAATGGTTTACACCGAGGAGCCCCTTCCCCAGAGCGCCCTTGATGCAATGGACGGCAGCAATGATTTATACTACACTCTGGAAATCCAAGGCAGCCGCGTAACCGGGCTTCACATTAACTCCAAGAAAACCGGCATACAGAACTTTTCCTTAAATATCTCTGTTATGGAGCGGGAATTTCTGATTGAGCAGGTCAGCGCTGCATACTTTCAGGGACGATCCTATTTTGAACGTGATATTCTGGCGCCGAATCTGGACAAAATTCAGGTAAATGGGTTCCGCTATGACGGATATGTGGCGAGAATCTCTAATATGAGGAGCTATTTTGATGAGAATATGAAGATGCTGGATGATGCCAACGTAGATGCCCTGTTCTACCACGGAGCTCCCATCTATACAAAAATTCATGACGACCCCCCAACCCGTTATATGGATGGGGCAAAGGTTAAGAACGCCATGGTAGCAGACGGCTGTGTGATAGAGGGGGAGGTGGAAAATTGTGTGCTGTTCCGGGGCGTTAAGATAGGCAGAGGAGCAAAGGTTAAAAATTGTGTGCTGATGCAGTCCACCTCAGTGGAAACCGGTGCAAGCCTGGAGTATGTGGTGACAGATAAAAATGTAACGATCACAGAATACAAGGAGCTGAAAGGCAACGGCTCCTTCCCGGTCTATGTGGCAAAATATAAGAAGGTCTAAGGTGTGATATGAAAGGTCAGGAGCCAGCAATACGCTGGCTCCCGGCTTGTAAAATCAGGGGGGTTATGGAAAATTATTTTCCCTGTTTCAACTTTTCTAAGTTTTCCTCATTCGCTTGTCCTCATTATGGAAAAAGTCCCCCCCCACCCCCGTCTTACGGCGAAGGACTATACTTTCAACCCGACCATTTATATACCACATATCGGTCAGTGGTAAACTTTCTTTTTTTATTTTCATCCGGCTGCTTTACATCTCATTGCGAAAAATATGCGTCAAAGACGCTCCTTGCCACAGGCGCGGCGATCTGCCCGCCGGATCCGGACTCCTCCACAATCACAGTGATTACAAGCTTTGGGTCATCCGCTGGAGCAAACCCTGTAAACCAGGCATGGCTCTCTTTTCCCGTCTCAAATTCAGCCGAACCGGTCTTCCCCGCCACTGCATAATGCTCCGTTCGCACTGCGGATCCGGTTCCTTCCGTCACCACCTGCCGCATCAGCTGTGCCAGCGATTTTGCCTCAGAAGCGTTCATCAACGCTCCATAAGATGCCGGCAGAAACTTTTTAATCTCCTCACCTGCGGCATTCTCCACCCGGTCTATCACATAAGGCTTCATCAACACACCGCCGTTGGCGATTGCCGCAGTCAGCATGGCATTATAAATCGGCGTCACCTGAGTCCCACCCTGACCGATGGAGGTCTGAAGCCGCTCCCATTCACTGGATTCAGCCGCCATAATGTACGAGCTTTTATTGTATGCCAGCGTCAGAGGCAGCTGTGAATTGAATAAAAGACCGTCTGCCAGGCTTCGCACGCTCTCCGGCTCCAGCTCCATACCCAGGCTGGCAAAAGCCCCATTGCAGGAGTTGGCAAATGCCTCAGAAAGCGTCTGATGACCATGGGCATTTCCATGATAACAGGAGATTGTGTAGTCTCCGTATTCATATGCTCCGTCACAGTCAAATGTAAAATCCTCCCAGGTATCCGGGCGCTCTCTTATATATGCAAGCATCATCACAATCTTGAAGGTGGAACCGGGAGGATAAAGCCCCTGGGCTGCACGGTTCAAAAGCTGTGCCTGTGTATTCTCCCCGGAAACCAGGCTCTCCCACTGCTCGCCAAGGAGATTTGGGTCATACCCAGGTTTTGACACCATAGCAAGAATTTTACCGGTGTCCGGCTCCATCACAACCACTGCGCCATTTCTGTCCCCCAGCGCTTCCGATGCTGTCCTCTGCAATCTCACGTCAAGGGTTGTCACCACATTGTCTCCCACATTCTTAACCCCTGACAGCTCATTGACCGTGCGCTCCACAAGATTCACATGAGAACTGAGCAGGTAAAAATTCGCCAATGCCTCAAGCCCGGTCTTTCCCCGCTCCGAATATCCCACCGCATGGGCAAACATGGCACCATAAGGATATTCACGGGTTTCCGAGCCGTCTGCCGCCGATATGGTTCTGGCCAGCACATCACCACTTGAGCTTAAAATCTCTCCGCGCACAATCCGGTCTGAGAAACGGTCAAGCCGCGCATTATAAGAATTATTAATTACATTCTCACTCTCCACCTGCAAAAAAAAGCCCATGTAGCCCAAAAGACAGACAAACAGCACCACCACCGCGTAGGTGACCACAAGAATACTTTGATTTGATTTTGGATTAGGACCTTGTCTCTTCATATTCTTCCTCATCATTCTTTTTCAGAATATACAGCCCTTGTATCACTCCAAAGAGGATAAATGTACTGAGAACCGAACTGCCGCCGTAGCTGACAAAGGGCAGCGTCACTCCAGTGGAAGGGATAAATTTCGTCACGCCCCCCACAGTCAGGAAAACCTGTACCGCATACACAATGCCAAGACCAAACGCAATCAGCTTATAGAACACTGCCTGCATCTTTGCCGCCAGCATTACAAACTGCAAAAAGCAGCCCAGGCACACCAGCAGCACGCAAACTGCAAAAATCGCGCCCATCTCCTCAGAGACGGCAGCAAAAATAAAATCCTTTTCTACCACCGGAATCTTATATGGCATACCCTGATAAAGTCCCATTCCAAACCACCCTCCGGTGCCGATTGCAAATAGTGACTGGGTAATCTGGTATCCGCGGTTATCAATATCCTCCCAGGGATTTCTCCATGCCAGAACTCTCGTCCTCACATGGCCAAACAGTGCGTAGGCAAGCGCTGATGCGCCGCAGCCGCTGGCAATCCCCCCAATCAGATACCACCAGTTCGCCGTGGCAGCAAACAGCATGGCAAGATAAGTGATAAAGAAAATCAGGGCGCTTCCCAGATCCTTTGACAATACCAGTACCAGCACATGAGCTGCCGCCATAGCCGTTGTTATCATTACTGTCTTAACATCTGTGGAACGGTAAAACATAGTCGCCGTAAAAAATACAAAACTGATTTTTACAAACTCTGACGGCTGAAAACGAAATCCGCCAATATTGATGGAAAGCTGGGCGCCAAAGCTGTTGTTTCCCACCAGCCACACTGCAATAAGAAATGCCAGTCCCAAAACACCGTAGAGCCACGGAATCCGTGAGAGCTGCCATACTCGGTCCATAATAAACGGGATAATCCAGGTGACAAGGGCCGACACTGCCACAACCAGAAACTGACGCACTGACTTTTCATAGGAAATCCGGGTCAGCATAATAAAGCCCACACAGAGAAGCATACACATATTATTCACAAGAATCCGGGAGGCATTGCGGTAAAACAGCCTGTAAAGCCCTGTATAAGTCAGAAAGAATACAAGCTGAGCCAGATAAAGCAGAATCATCCGCTCATCCCCCGACTTCAGCAATAAAATCACATAGGCAGCAAAATGCACAAGAAGCATCACCACAGTCTGCTTTGCACAGACACGGTTCTGCCGGTATTCCTCATGAAACCGGAAATAGTTGAAATTCCAGTAGGTATAAACTGCCATTAAAAGTATCATCAGATACTTGGAAACCTCAATCATTACGTTGACCATAATACTCCTGTCCCTTATTCCACCCCGCGCTTAAAATGACCGCGGGTAAAATCTGAAAACGGCGGTGAAGTCTTTTTTCCCCGAAGAAATCCGTCTGCAAATGCCCCAATAATCTCCGCTGTCTGCCGGGGCGTCTCCATGGTAAAGGAGAGGCGCAGCACGGAAGGATTCAGCCTTTTCACAAGCTTCTCCTGTCCCAGAAGAGACAGCGGAGTGGGATTATAAATCGTGTTACAACAGAACCGGCAGTGGTTTTTCACCGGAATCTCCTTCCCCATCCGATCCCGCATCTTCAAAAGCTCCGGCTTTTTGGTACAGCCCTTTGTCGTCCGCACGATGCACTGTGCAGATACCATGGCAGGCAGATGTCCATAAACCACCAGTTCCATTCCCTCACAGCCAATCTCCTCCAGCTCTCTGCTGTTTAGCTCAAACGGCAGCGTCATTCTGGAGATTCCTGCCCTTGTCATCTGAAACGCCGCCAAATGATTCATCACATACAGATTCGCGTCTGATACCATTGAAATCCCCTCAAGCCCCTGCTCCCGGAGAAATACAATTTCATCCAGGGAACGAAGTACCATCTCGTCAAAGCCTGCTGTTCTCAGCTCCTGTGAATGTGCTGTTAAATATTGTTCGGCATGGGTGCGGAAAATATGCGGCAAAAGAAGTCCGCAACGCTTTCCCGCGTTATGACAGGCATTGACAGACTCTGCCCAAAGTTCTGCCCCAAAACCTGCGGTATCCAGATACACCTCGTCCACATCGGGAGATTCCAGCGCTGTTTTCAGCGTTTCGGGCTCCTCCAGGGAAACATGAAGTCTTGTCCCGGATTTTTGGTTCGATGAGAGAATTACTGCACCGCCGATACTGCTCTTAACAATATTCTGCTGCCTTCGGTACGGGGAAAGGACAGCCTCTGTAAGGGCCTCAAACCCTTTTCTGCGCAGCTCATTTAACGACTGAACCGGCAAAAATCCATGACCTTTTATCTCAGCTGTCAGCTCCTGAAAAAAGAACGGCGAATTCCCGGTTTTATTTATCTGCTTTAAAAGCTTCTCTTCCGTCAAAGGCTGGTTCTGGGCAGTCTGAACAACATCTCCCTCCGCAACCGCCCGGACATCGCCGGATACCAGCTCCAGCCTCACCGGCTGACCCTCACATGCCAGCACATGGCCGCAGACCGGCTTCTGCTTTCTCTTGTTCACATACTCCGCGTCGAGACGTTCAAGCAGCGTCTGATCCGTCTTACGGAAAGACGGCTTTTCCTTAAGCGCCATCATCTCCCTTCCATTGTACGTCTCATAGTAGCCGTCTGAAAAGCCTCCTCTGTCAAACAGATCCAGAAGCATCTGCCGATCCCCGGGCTCCACATGGTATCCCCCTCTTCCACGCTCCAGATAGTAATCCACATACTTGCGGTAGATGCTGACCACACCTGCCGTGTAGCGCGGGCTCTTCATCCGACCCTCAATTTTCAGAGAGTATACGCCCGCATCGATAATATCCGGCAGAATATCCAACGTACACAAATCCTTCATACTCAGCAGATAACGGTCATGATTTTTATGGTGATTACCGCTCTGCTTCTCTCCCGTTACCTCATATGGCAGACGGCAGGGCTGGGCACACCGCCCCCGGTTACCGCTGCGTCCGCCAATCAGGCTGCTTAAAAGACACTGACCAGAATAACAGTAACAGAGGGCGCCATGGATAAAACTCTCCACTTCCACATCTGCCTTCTCATGAATCTGCGCCAGCTCCTCAAGAGACAGCTCCCTCGCTGTCACCACCCGCGATGCCCCCAGCTCTTTTAGCAGCTTTGCACTCCGGTATCCGGTCACTGTCATCTGAGTGCTGGCATGGATTGGAAGTTCGGGAAACTTTCTTCTGACAAACTCCCACACTCCCAGATCCTGTACAATTACTGCGTCAAGCCCCTGCACATAACAGGGATTCAGAAAATCAAAAAGCTGGTTCAGCTCGTCAGGCTTTACCAGAGTGTTCACGGTCATATAGAGCTTACGACCGTGAAGATGGGCATAATCAATTGCCTCCAGCAGCCGTTCCTCCTCAGGATTATCTGCATAGGCCCGCGCCCCAAACCGGCTGCCGCCCATATAGACTGCATCTGCCCCTGCATTGATCGCCGCTACCATACTCTCCATTGACCCGGCAGGCGCCAGGATTTCCACTTGTGGTTTCAAAATTTCCTCCTTCTTGTCTCACATAGGACAATTTTCCATGAGAGAAGAGGGTGTTCCTGTCTCCACGAAACACCCCCGCCTCTGTATTTTTGCGGACGCTTCTGTCCGCACCATGCTTACTTATTCTGCTGCTCTGTCGTCTCTCCCGCCTGCGCCGTTTTTTTCTCTTTTGCCCCTTCCTTCGTCAAGTCCGTCTCCCGTTTTGATGCCTCCAGCTCTTTTTTCAGCGCCGCCAGCTCCTTTTCCACAGACTCCAGTTTCATCTGGCTGGTAATCAGCTTATGCTTTAAACTATAAGCCTCCTTCTCCAGAGCCGCCTTCTGCTCCGCCAGCATATCGGCCCGCTCCTGCTCCTTAAAATAGTCGTCTGCAAGATTGAGCTGTACTGTCACGTTCTGATAGTCTGCACTCTGCTTCAAAAAGCCATCCTGCCGCCTGATCTTTCCGACCTTCTCACTTAAGTACGCAGCCACCTTGCGAAGATAGGCCTCATCCTCCGCCCCTCCCAGGGTAAATACTGTTCCATCTATCAACACTTCCGTATAATTTTTCTGTTCCATCTTACTTATCGGCTCCTGACTTTTTTCTGACCGCGGTCTTCTGCCCGTCTTCAGGCAGATTCCGCCTCCCTTGTCCAGAATAGTTTACCATATTCCTGCCAAATCAACAAGCCGCAATGTGCTTCCGGGCAAACTTAATCCCCAAAGGGAATGCCCAGGTGAGCGTAAGCCCTCTCCGTTGCCATACGTCCGCGGGGTGTACGGTGCAAAAAGCCGTTCATCAGCAGATACGGCTCATATACATCCTCCAGCGTCCCTGCGTCCTCGCCCAACGCTGCCGCCAGGGTATCAAGTCCCACCGGACCGCCGCCAAATTTCTCTATCATCATAAGCAGGATATTTCTGTCATTTTTGTCCAGCCCCAGCTTGTCCACATCCAGAATATCAAGGGCGAAATCCGCCACCTCACGGGTAATCACGCCGTCATATTTCACCTGGGCAAAATCGCGAACCCGCTTTAACAGCCGATTGGCAAGGCGCGGCGTCCCCCTGGAGCGGCGGGCGATCTCTGCTGCTCCGCCATCCTCAATCCCAACCCCCAGCGCCTTTGCGGAACGCTCAACAATAATTTTCAACTCCTTGGGCGTATAGAATTCCAGTTTCTGCACCACACCAAACCGATCACGCAAAGGAGCAGTTAAAAGTCCCGCCCGGGTGGTAGCCCCCACCAGCGTAAAGCGGGGCAAATCCAGACGAATGGAGCGGGCGGAGGCTTCCTTTCCAAGCATAATATCAATGGCAAAGTCCTCCATAGCCGGATAGAGAACCTCCTCCACCTGACGGTTCAGCCTGTGAATCTCGTCCACAAACAGTACATCGCCCTCCTGAAGATTGTTGAGGATTGCCGCCATCTCACCGGGCTTCTCGATTGCCGGACCGGAGGTCACCTTCATATGAACCCCCATCTCGTTGGCAATAATCCCTGAGAGGGTCGTCTTGCCAAGACCGGGAGGACCATAAAACAGCACATGATCCAAAGACTCTCCCCTGGCCTTCGCCGCGGTAATGTAGATCTTCAGATTGCTCTTAATCTTCTCCTGCCCGATATACTCCTCAAGCATCTGGGGCCGCAGGCTCGGCTCTATGTACTTATCCTCCTCAGTAACTTCCGTTGATATAATTCGTCGCTCCATCTTTCTGCTCCATCCTGTTGATTATGTCCGCTCCCCCGGACCGCCGCCTCCGGCAGCTGTTAAAACGCCAGGTGTTTTAAGGATTCCTTTAAGACTGCCTCTGGGGACATACCATCCGTAATTTCCACTTGACGGACTGCCCTCGCTGCCTCCGACAGGGAATAGCCCAGCGTCGTAAGCGCCTCAACTGCCTCCCTGCCTGCTCCCTCCATCCCTGTGGATGTTAAAGCCTCCGGCTCCCGCTCTTTTCCTCCGGCTCCCGGGGGCAGCACATCTTCCATATGAACTCGATCCTTCAAGTCCAGGATAATCCTCTTTGCAGTCTTCGGTCCGATTCCCGGGGCACGGGAGATCGCTCTCACATCTTCGGAGATAATTGCCATCCGCAAATCGTCCGGCTGCAGCGCCGACAGAACTCCAAGCGCCGCCTTTGGTCCAATTCCGCTGACCCCCAAAAGCTGATTAAACATTTTCAAATCATGGCGGGTGAGAAAGCCGTAAAGGGTCATAGCCTCCTCCCTTACCTGAAAGGAAGTATAAATTTTTACCTCCTCTCCAAGTGAGGGCAGACAATTTAACACCGATAAGGGTACGCAGATATTCCAGCCAATCCCTCCGGCTTCCACCACAATCCGCTCCTCCCACACTTCCACAAACGGCCCTTTGATATATGAAAACAAACCAATTCCTCCTGTTTTATCTGCTTTCATCATCTTACCATAGGCAGAGCCGCTTTGCAAGGCAAAATCGAACAGATATTCTGTTTTCTCCATTGACTTTCCCTTTTTCTCCCGCTATAATCATGGTAACATATAGAAATACCCTCAGGAGAAAACAATGATAACCATACAAAAGCAGCTCTCCCTCCCAAGCACCTATCCCCTTGAGCGGATCGGACATCTGGAGGATTTACTTTTTTTCGATATTGAGACTACCGGCTTTTCAGGAGATTATTCCAACCTCTACCTGATTGGCTGTACCTACTTCCGTGACGGCAGTTGGAGCCTAATCCAATGGTTTGCAGATACGGCCGACTCTGAAGCAGAACTGCTGCACCGGTTTTTTGAATTTCTGAAGCAGTTTTCCACTGTAATCCACTTTAACGGCGACGGCTTTGATATTCCCTACCTGTTAAAACGCTGCGCCCACCTGGGGCTGCCCTATGATTTTTCTGGTGTAGAAAGTCTGGACATCTACAAAAAAATCAAGCCCTACCGGAATCTTCTAGGGCTTGAAAGTATGAAGCAAAAGGCCATTGAGCAGTTTCTTGGCGTGTCACGGACGGATAAATATTCCGGAGGCCAGCTCATTCAGGTATATCAGGATTACCTTATAACCCATGAAGCCTTCCTCTACGACCTTTTAATTCTGCATAACGAGGACGATTTAAAGGGTATGCCCACGATTCTGCCAATCTTAAACTATGTGGATTTCCTCCAGAACCCGCTCCGGTTAAAACGCCATCAGATTTTAAAGGAAACGGATCTGTTCGGGGCATGCTCTCACCTGCTGGAACTGGTCTGCGAGAGCGACTATAATATTCCTGTGGCTTTTTCCAGGGAAGAGCCGCCTGTTTCCTGTCTGGCAGACGGCAACTGCGTGACTTTCACCATAGAGCTGTTTGACGGAACCTTAAAGCATTTTTATCCCAATTATAAAGACTACTATTATCTGATTTACGAGGATGCCGCCGTTCACAAGAGCGTCGGTGAGTTTGTGGATCGGGATGCCCGGGTAAAGGCAACGGCAAAAACCTGCTATACAAAAAAAGAAGACTGTTTCCTGCCCCAGTTTGAGCCAATATGGGAGCCGGTGATGAAACAGGAGCTTAAAAGCAGGCTCTCTTACGCTGCCCTTTCTGATGTGTGCTTAAAGGATGGGGAGTGTGTGAACCGGTATCTGTCACAGCTTTTAAAACATTTGGGCGCCAGAATCTGATTTGCTCAGCCAATCGCGTCCTTTATGGATTTTACATATTCCCCTATATATTTTGGAGCGTCCTTGCCATACTGTTCCAGCAGCTTGACAATAGCAGAACCCACAATGGCTCCATCAGAGACAGATGCCATTGTCCTTGCCTGCTCAGGCGTGGAAATTCCAAAACCGATTGCACATGGAATATTCGTATTCTGACGGACAACATCCACAATGGCTGCAAGATCTGTCTTGATTTCACTTCTTGTTCCTGTCACCCCCAGGCTGGACACAATATATAAAAATCCCTCCGCTTCCTTTGCAATCATTGCAATTCGCTGCTCTGATGTGGGTGCAATAAGAGAAATGAAATCCACACCAAATTTATGGCAAATCGGCAAAAATTCCCCCTTTTCCTCAAAAGGCAGGTCAGGCAGGATCAGTCCGTCAATTCCAATCTCATGACATGTAGAGATAAAACGCTCCGCCCCATAGGAGAACACCACGTTGGCATAGGTCATAAACACCATCGGCACTTTCACGTCACTGCGCAGCTCTTTCACAAGCGCAAAAATTTTATCAGTGGTCACACCGCCATTCAGCGCACGAATATTTGCTCCCTGAATAACAGAGCCCTCAGCAGTGGGATCCGAAAACGGAATGCCCAGCTCAATCAAATCCGCGCCGTTTTCCACAGCAGCACGGACAGCCGCGGCGGTGGTCTCCAGATCCGGATCACCGCAAGTAATAAATGGGATAAACGCTTTGCCGTTTTCAAATGCTTTTTTTATATTACTCATGAATATCCTCCCCTCTGTATCGCGCCATGGCAGCGCAGTCCTTATCTCCTCTGCCGGATATGGTAATAACGATGATTTTGTCCCTGCCCATTTCCGGTGCAATCTTCATGGCATGTGCCACTGCATGAGCCGATTCGATGGCAGGAATGATGCCCTCAGTTTTTGACAGATACTCAAACGCACACACCGCTTCCTCGTCAGTTACAGGCACATATTCAGCCCGCCCAATATCATGCAGATGGGCATGCTCAGGACCAACCCCGGGATAATCCAGCCCTGCGGAAATGGAGTAAACAGGTGCAATCTGACCATATTTATCCTGACAGAAGTAGGATTTCATGCCGTGAAAGATACCGACTCTGCCGGTACTTACGGTGGCGGCTGTCTCAAAGGTATCAATCCCTCTGCCTGCGGCCTCACAGCCAATGAGCTTCACACTCTCATCTCCAATAAAATGGTAAAAGCTGCCCATGGCATTGGAGCCTCCGCCCACGCAGGCAATCACTGCATCGGGAAGCCTGCCCTCTTTCTCCATAATCTGCTCCTTTATTTCTCTGGAGATAACAGCCTGGAAATCACGGACAATCGTTGGGAACGGATGAGGTCCCATCACGGAGCCAAGGCAATAGTGAGTATCGTCCATACGGGACGTCCACTCCCGCATAGCTTCCGAAACAGCATCTTTCAGCGTTGCCGTTCCTGCTTTTACAGGTATGACCTCTGCACCCAAAAGCCGCATACGGTAAACATTAAGCGCCTGCCGGATGGTATCCTCCTCACCCATAAAAACAACACATTCCATTCCCATCAGCGCAGCGGCAGTTGCAGTTGCGACACCGTGCTGTCCCGCTCCCGTCTCAGCAATCAGGCGGGTTTTTCCCATTTTTTTCGCCAGAAGCGCCTGACCAAGCACATTGTTGATTTTGTGTGAGCCGGTGTGGTTTAAGTCCTCCCGCTTAAGATAAATCTTCGCACCGCCAAGATCCCGCGTCATTTTTTCAGCATAATAAAGTCTTGACGGTCTGCCTGCATACTGGTTGAAGAGCTCCGCCAGCTCCTGATTAAATTCAGCGTCCGTTTTATAATGGTTATACGCTTCTTCCAGCTCAATTACCGCATTCATCAGGGTTTCCGGTATATACTGCCCGCCATGAATGCCAAAGCGTCCGTTTTGATTTGTCATTCTCATCCTCCCTTTCTCACTAAAGAAATAAATTTCTCCATCTTTCCTTTGTCTTTATAGCCGTCTGTCTCAATGCCTGAGCTGACATCTACCCCATATGGCTTCAACATGTTTACCGCATGTTCCACATTATGCACTCCCAGCCCTCCTGCCAGGAAGTATGGTCTTTCCACGTTCCGTATCAGACTCCAGTCAAATGCCGTTCCTGTACCGCCTTCTTTGGAATCCAGCAGAACGTAATCTGCCGTGCTGTCCCGGATACGGTCAATGTCCCGCTCACTGTCAACGGGAAACGCCTTTATAATCAGCTTATCCGTCAGTGCTCTCAGCTGCTTAATATAGCTCTCCGGCTCATTGCCGTGAAGCTGGGCAATATCGATTATGCCGTTATTCAGAAGCGACGCCACCGTCTCCGGGTTCTCGCAGACAAAAACTCCGACGGTCTGAATACTGTGATGCAAAAGCCTTTTCAGCCCGGCAGCCTTTTCCGTTGTCACATACCTTCTGCTTTTCGATGTAAACACAAATCCAACATACTCCGGTTTCAGACGGTTTGCCGCCTCCACATCGCATAGTCTCGAAAGTCCGCAAAATTTTACCTTTGTCATACGTCACCCCGCAATTCGGCAAGCTTCTGCTTCCTGTCAGATGCCCGCATCAGTGTCTCCCCGATTAACACCGCATCAGCCCCAATCTCATGAAGCTTTCTCACATCCTCCCTGCTGCTCACGCCGCTCTCAGAAACAAACACTACATCATCCGGGATTAATTTACGAAGCATGCGGCTGTTCGCTGTATCTACGGAGAAGTCTCTGAGATTTCTGTTGTTGATGCCGATCATGCGCGCTCCGGCTCTCAATGCCATCTGCACCTCATGCTCATCGTGGGCTTCTACCAGTGATGACAGCCCAATCATATCGCAGATGCCGATATATTCCTCAAGCTGCGTTTCACTCAGGATCGAGCATATCAGAAGAACCGCCGAAGCGCCTAAAAGCTTTGCCTCATATATCATGTACTCATCTACGGTAAAATCCTTCCGCAGACATGGAATTGATACTGCGCCAGCAATTTCCTGCAGAAATCTGTCACTGCCAAGAAACCATTTCGGTTCCGTCAGCACCGAGATGCAGTCAGCCCCCGCCGCCTCATATGCTTTTGCAATCTCCAAATATGGAAAATCGGGAGCAATCAGTCCTTTGGACGGAGATGCCTTTTTACATTCACAGATAAAGGATATACCCGGCTTTTTCAGTGCATTCTCAAATGCAAAGGCTTCCACAGAAAGGGACAATGCCTGCTGCCTGACTGCCTCAAGGGGTACTCTCCTCTTTGCCTGTTTGGTTCGCTCTCTCGCATAATCTGCCAGCTGGTCAAGAATTGTCATGCTTCCACCTCCAATCGATTGCTGACTTCTATCAGCTTATGAAGCGTATCCAGCGCCTTGCCGGAATCAATCAGCTTTGCGGCAAGCTGTATACCGTCCCTTATGCTTTGTGCCTTGCTTCCAATATAAAGAGCCGCCCCTGCGTTCATCAGCACGGCATTGCGTTTATGTCCCTGTTCACCATTCAGAATATTAAGGGTAATTTTCCCATTTTCCTGGGGTGTGCCTCCTGCCAAATCCCCTTTGGTGCAGCGCGGAAAGCCGAAATCCTCGGGTGTGATAACATGATTTTTCATCCAGCCGTCCTTAAACTCGCATACGGTCGTTGGTGCGCTCATGGAAATTTCATCCAGCTTATCCTGTCCGTACACCACCATGCCGCGCTTAACACCCAGGTTGATCAGCACCTGCGCCAACGGCTGGACGAGATACTCGTCATAAACGCCGAGAAGCTGCATGCTGGGACTGCCGGGATTAGTAAGGGGCCCGAGAATGTTGAACACGGTACGGAAACCCAGCTCCTTTCTAATCGCACCTACATATTTCATGGAAGCATGGTATTTCTGGGCAAAGAAGAAGCACATACCGGCTTCATTTAAAAGCTCGACACACCTTTGGGGGCTTTGGTGAATATTCACCCCCAGCGCCTCCAGACAGTCTGCCGTTCCGCTTTTGGAGGAAGCCGCCCTGTTACCATGTTTCGCCACTTTCATGCCTCCTGCTGCTGCCACAAGCGCGGAGGTGGTGGAAATATTGAAGCTGTTGGAGCTGTCCCCGCCTGTGCCCACAATCTCGAACAAATCCATATTGGTTTCGACTTTGATGGCATGGTCTCGCATAGCGGACGCGCAGCCGGCAATCTCATCGGTTGTCTCGGCTCTTGCGCTTTTTGTGGAAAGCGCTGCAAGAAAAGCGGCATTCTGCGTTGGCGTGGTCTCACCGCCCATGATTTCATTCATCACGGTATATGCCTCATCATAGGTGAGATCCTGTTTGTTTACAATTTTTACGATTGCTTCTTTAATCATAGCTGTAACCTCCTTGCCTCAGATTGATAAAATTTTCAAGCATTATGTTTCCGTGGGGCGTCATAATGGATTCGGGGTGGAACTGCAGACCAAAAACGGGATAATCCCTGTGCTGAACTGCCATCACCTCACCGTCTGCGGTAAGGGCCGTCACCTTTAAAACTTCAGGAATGGTATCTGCATCTGCCGCAAGAGAGTGATAGCGGGCAACAGGCGCCGTCTCCGGGCAGCCTTTGAACAGCGGGCAGTCCCTCTCAAATTTGACATCAGACTGTTTTCCGTGCATCAGCTCCTTTGCGTAGGTTACAGTCGCGCCGAACGCGGCGCAGATTGCCTGATGGCCAAGGCATACACCGAGTATCGGAATGGAATCACCGAGCATCTTTACTGCCTCCACGATAATGCCTGCCTTCTCCGGTCTGCCGGGACCGGGCGAGAGGATGATGCAATCAGGTTTCAGATTGCGGATTTCCTCTACGGTCATCTCATCGTTTCGAATCACTTTCATATCAGGCTCAATCTCACCGATGAGCTGATACAGGTTGTAAGAAAAACTGTCATAGTTATCAATCAGTAAAATCATAGCTCTGCCTCCTCTGCCAGCTTCAGCGCGTTGACAACCGCTTTTGCTTTGTTGATACACTCGTCATACTCCTTCTCGGGAACGGAGTCTGCCACGATTCCCGCCCCGCTTCTGACAAACACCCTGCCGTTTTTCTTATAGGCAATGCGAATGGCAATGCAGGTGTCCATATTTCCGGTGAAATCGATATATCCAATAGCTCCTCCGTAGATGCCGCGCTTATTATTTTCAAGCTCCCCGATCAGCTGGCACGCCCGAATCTTTGGCGCACCTGACAATGTGCCTGCGGGAAGCACCGCCTCAATGGCATCCAGCCCGTCCTTCTCCTCACGGATCTCTCCCCTCACTGTGGAACCAATGTGCATAACATGGGAAAACCGCTCCACAGAATGCAGCTTTTCCACCTTCACTGTGCCGAATTTGCTGATTTTTCCCAGGTCATTCCGTCCTAAATCCACCAGCATATTGTGCTCGGCCAGCTCCTTTTCATCAGTGAGAAGCTCCGCTTCCAAGGCTTTATCCTCCTCATCCGTTCTTCCCCGCATTCTGGTTCCTGCAAGGGGAAAGGTATGAAGCACACCGTTTTCCAGCTTCACCAGTGTTTCAGGCGATGCGCCGGCAACCTCCATATCCGTTCCCGAAAAGTAAAACATATACGGTGACGGATTGGTTGCCCGCAAGACCCTGTACGTATTCAACAGGCTTCCTTCAAATGGCGCCGACAGCCTGTTGGAAAGTACAATCTGAAAAATATCTCCCTCGCGGATATGATGCTTCGCCTTTTCCACCATGCCACAGTATGTCTCCTTGTCAAAAAGCGGTGTAACATCACCCATAAGGCGTCCGCCCGTTTCATCCTTCTTCTCTCCTGTGCGGAGCAGTTCACACAACTGTTTCAGTTCCATAACTGCCTTATTATATCCTGTTTCCGGATCACCAAGGGACATATTGACAATAAGGAGCATTTTCTGACGGAAGTTATCAAAGACAATCACCTTGTCAAAGAGCATCAGATCTACATCCTTGAACGTTTCGGCATCCTCCACCTCCCGCTTTACAACCGGCTCACTATAACCAAGATAATCATAGGCGAAATATCCGACCAGCCCGCCTGTAAAGGAGGGAAGATAATCAAATCGGGGACTTTTATAGTCAGCAAGAATCTGGCGGAGAAACGCTGAAGGATTACCGGTCTGAAACTTGATATTTCCAGCTTTCATTTCACCGTCCATACAGGTAATCTCCAGCTTGGGGTCAAAGCCCAGAAACGTGTAGCGACCCCATTTTTCATTGTGCTGCGCTGACTCCAGCATATAGCAATGGGTGGATACCTGTTTCAGTATTTTCATGGCCTCAATAGGCGTGCAGATATCCGACAGAATCTCACAGCTAACCGGAAGAACCTTATACTTCCCGGTATCAGCAAGCTCCCTGACCTCATCCATACTGGGTAGAATTTTCATAGTATTTGCCTCCTGTAATCAAATCTCAAAAATTTTTATAACGCAAAAAACGTCCTTGACAGATAATAAAGATCTGTCAAGGACGAATAAAAACCTTTTATCCGCGGTGCCACCTTGAATTCACGGAAACGCCCCGTGCGCTTAGCAGGATACCAACATATCCCCAGCAACTGACGTATGCTGACACGTTGCAGAATACTCTGTGAACGCTCACATTTGACTGCACCCTCAGCGGTCCATTTGACAACTTGTTTCTTACCTGACTCTCAGCAACACAGGCTCTCTGTAAAGGCATCATCGCCGTTATCTCCGCTTCAACGGTTTGAGATATTAAATTTTATTTATTCTATCATGTTCGTATACGAAAGTCAATAGAAAATATGATACTCTTAATGCAACCCTGTAGGATTACAATACATATGTTACAACTAAATATTTAAAAAGCAGAGATGCT
>CANPMS010000011.1 GCA_947575275.1 uncultured Clostridium sp.
CAGCTGGATAGAGCAACGGCCTTCTAAGCCGTGGGTCGGGGGTTCGAATCCCTTCAGGCTCATTGCATATTGCAGGCTACTGTGATATGATTTTTTTCATAGAAAACTGCATTCTATGAAACAAAGCATTCCACAAGTGGAGTCTTTTTATATATGGTGGGTATAGCGCAGTTGGTTAGCGCGCCAGATTGTGGCTCTGGAGGCCAAGGGTTCGAATCCCTTTATCCACCCTGAAAATCCTTATGTAAGACAGACTTACATAAGGATTTTCAAAATATGAAGGTGAGATATATGTCTCAGAAGTTTCGTTATTTTTCTCTTGCGGGCGTGGCGGAATGGCAGACGCACCAGCCTTAGGAGCTGGCGGGTGACCGTGCAGGTTCAAGTCCTGTCGCCCGCATTTGATTTATAAATAATGGGCTATCGCCAAGCGGTAAGGCACAGGACTTTGACTCCTGCATTTCGTTGGTTCGAATCCAACTAGCCCAGCTATTTTATTTTTCCTTATTAGCAATGGTCCGTACGCATAATTTAGTTACTTTAAAAATAGGATGATATATTATGCAAGAGAGTTTATTTCATATTGTGAGTAATGCGATTGTGCACGGAAAAAAGAAGCCATCTGACAATACTTGTCGTGGCTTCTTTTAATCATCTATAAAACGTACAATATCATTGAGAGAACAATGCAGATACCTGCATAGGCGCTCTAGAGTCAAAAGTGTAATATTATTGCCGTTTTTAAGCCCGTCAAGAGTTTTGTTGTCGATGATTTTATCTATATTGCGTAATGCCTTGGCATGCCATAGTTGACCATAATGGCGTATAATCAATCATAATTGTAATTCCCTTCTGAATGAAAGTATACGCAAAGAAAAAAAGAAGCCTTCTGCTGATTTCTCAGTGGCTTCTTAAAATGGTTTTTGAATCTGATTATGATAATGACCTCGCCGGGAATCGAACCCGGGTTTACGCCGTGAGAGGGCGTCGTCTTGACCGCTTGACCACGAGGCCAAAGTCGAGGCGACAAGATTTGAACTTGCGGCCTCTGCGTCCCGAACGCAGCGCTCTACCAAACTGAGCCACGCCTCGAAAGCGACTTTGTTAGTCTATCACTATATTCTGGAAAAAGCAAGCACTATTTGCAAAAAGTAAGCCTAATGGAGTTGCTACACAAATGGCTATATGGAAACCCATAGCTATTACATTAAAATGGGCGGAGCAAGTTTGCCCCCAGCTCCTCTGCATCTTCTTCCTGATGGGTGGCGATTAGCAGCAGACGTTCTTCCATTTTTTCGCGGATATAAGCGATAACCATTCCTTTGGTGTCCGAATCAAGCCCTGTGAACGGTTCATCCATTACAATTCCACAGGAAGGCGCCAACAAAGCGCGCATAATGGCGACGCGTCGTTTCATGCCGCCGCTTAAGGTAGATACCGGGCGAAGCAGCGACTCTTCCGGCAGAAGGCGTGTAAGTTCAGCATAGACTTGTTTTCTGCTGCAGCTTTTATCGGTGGCAAGCAACACGTTATCCAAAGGGGAAAATTCCTCGCAGAGCCGGTTCTCTTGGAATACAGCAGTAAAAGGCAAATCACGATGGATGACGGGAGTAAATTCACGGAAGCTGCCGTCGCACAGAATTTGCCTGATATTTCCACTTTCGGCTTGTTCAAGTCCCAGCAGAATGCGCAGGAGCGTTGTTTTTCCGCAGCCTGAGGACCCCATAAGGCAATACACTTGACCAGATTTTAAAGTCAAGTTCAAATCACTCCAAATTGTTAAATCACCGTATGATTTTGAAAGGTGTTCGATAGAGATGGAAAACGGTTTCATACGAACCTCCTTTTCGTGCTTAGGGAAGAAAAACGGCACAGCAGCCAGAGAAACAGCTTTTCAAAAGCAGCGCTTACCAGAATGATTACAATGGTCCAGGCAAATAAATCACCGGTGGACAGGTAAACCTTGGCCAGGTAAAGCTGCTCACCAATGGTATGGGAGGGAACACCGATGACTTCCGCGGCAACGCCGGATTTCCAGCTCATGCCCAGGGCAAGTTTACAGCCATTGATAAGATAGGGCATCATTGCAGGAAGATAGATGTAGCGGATACGGCGGGGCAGATTTAAGGAAAATACCTGCGCCATCTCCATAAGCTTTTTATCCGTACTTTCCAGCCCTGCAATGGTATTGACATAAATGATGGGAAATACCATAAGAAAGGAGATGAATACGGAGAGATTCTCAGAGCCGATCCAAATTAGAATCAGAATTACGAAGGATGCCACAGGAACTGATTTGGCAAGTGTTATCAGTGGAGCCAGCAGATGCCTCAGCGCCGGAATACAGAATGCCATGCTTCCGAAAAGCGTTCCGCATACCAGAGCGCTGAGGAATCCTGAAATAATTTTAATAGATGAGGTGGCTACTGCCTGCCAGAAATTAAGGTCAGGCAGGAGCATGGCAAAGGAGCGAACCACGTCTGCCGGTCCTACAAAGACAATATTGTTTTGGATTGCAGAGGCAGCTAATTGCCAGACTGCAAGCCAGAACAGGATGATCATGAATGTTCGTGCAGGAATCTGCTGTTTCATGTGGCCTCCTTTTCTTTTGCTTTTATCGTGGCCAAGAGCAGAGGTGAAGCTTACGGAATATAGTAGAATGTGTCCTCCGGAAGCTTACCGCCGATGGATTTTGGATCCTGCTCAAACAGAACCTGCAGATAACCGCTAAGAGCTTGTTTCATCTCCTCACCGGTCAGGCAGGTGATGTTGCAGTAGGGCAGCGCTTTTTTCGCCACAGGGGCCTTTTCAATAATGCCCGCGGCGGCAATCAGCTCAGATGCAGCATCCAGGTCTGTGTTGGCGAATTCAGCAGACGCGGCGTGCTCCTCAAGAAAGGTGGCAATATCATCGCCGCGCTCCTCAAGAAACTTGTTTTGTACAACGGTTACACCGGTCACCAGGCTGCTTCCGTCTTCGCCCTGAACCTTCTGCCATTCCTCTGTCAAGTCAAGAACGATTTTCAAATTCTCGTTCTGTGCACATGCGGCAGTAGCAAAGGGTTGTGGCAAAAGACCAACAGTATCGCTCTGCTCTTTTAATACAGCCGCAACCTCGGCGGCTTCGGATTTGAATTCCAGCTTCACATCATCCTGGCTGAGACCGTTTGCCTGCAGCAAATAGTGAATAACGTAGTCCGGCGTGGTTCCCTTGCCGGTGAGAACCAGGGTTCTGCCCTTTAAGTCAGCGATGGATTTAATGGTATCGTCAGCGGCAACAATATCCAGCACGCCCAGAGTGTTAATGTCAATAACAGAGATTCCGCTTTGGGAGGAAGACTCCATTTTATGATAGAGTACGCTTGCCACATTTGCCGGTATAAGGGCAATATCAAGTTCTCCGTTTGCCATTTTCCCAATTAGCTCATCGGCAGCGGTCACCATGGTAAATTCATAGCTGCATGCCGCATTTCCGTTTTCATTGTCATCCATTAGCTTCACCAGACCCATGGAGGTGGGACCCTTCAGGGAACCGAT
The DNA here is from genome assembly GCA_947575275.1 of uncultured Clostridium sp. Lineage (GTDB taxonomy): Bacteria > Bacillota > Clostridia > Lachnospirales > Lachnospiraceae > Brotaphodocola. Next base: position 3,537 of record CANPMS010000011.1, read on the forward strand.
GCGAATTGGAGCAGCAGGATCAGATATATTTGTTTGCTCAGCAGTTGTGGTTTCAGCCTCAGATTTTGTGGCTGTGCCTGGAGATACAGTAGTCTCCGTTGTAGTGGCTTCAACGGTGGTGGAAGTAGTCTGATTGGAGCAGCCTGCCAGAAATGCTCCTGCAGTCATTACTGCCGCCAGCAGCACAGATAATGTTTTTCTCATAATTCTATCCTCTCTTTCTGTCCGTGTATCAAGTCCTTAAGAAGAATTTATCCATAGAAAAAAAGAAACCTGCATCAAAATTAAGACGCAGGAATACGATTGGTAAACCTCCCCGTCTTCCCCATTGGAGAACAGCCAATCCAGCCCTATCCTTTGGGTGAGCACGAACAGGTACATTATAGCATGAAACTTAGATTTGTACATCATAAAAACAGATATTCCTGCAAAAACCAATTGATAAAAATATAACATTATGAGATAATGTACGCATAGGCATGAGCAGTGCAGATTCTGGCTCGCTCTCTTGCGCGTGGTGCTTGTACATAAGAGCAGGAGAGCGAGTCAGAATCTATAGGGCGAAGCCCGCGAGCGAGATGGAGCGAAGCAGAATCGAGCAGCGTTACATAAAATGGAAGTGACAATAAAAGGTGGAGGGATAAATAATGAGAGTTAGTATTTGTATTGGAAGCGCTTGTCATTTGAAAGGCTCCAGAGAAATTATCCAGCAGATGCAGAATCTGGTTCGGATCAACGGAGTGTCAGATAAGGTTGATTTAAATGGCGCGTTCTGCAGCGGAAATTGTGTGAATGGCGTATGTGTGACGGTTGATGAAAAATTGTATTCATTAAAACCGGAAAATACGGAGGAGTTTTTTAAGCAGGAGATTCTGGGGAGGCTGTAATATGGCAATTATCGATTTTAAGGCCACAAAATGCCGACATTGCTATAAGTGTGTGCGCTATTGTGAGGTTAAGGCAATTATGGTCAAGGATGGCCGCGCCGAGATTATGCCGGAAAATTGTGTCTTATGCGGGAGCTGTCTTCAGATTTGCCCCCAGTCAGCAAAAACCCTGGTCAGCGATTTGGAGATTGTGCGAGGAATGATTGCATCTGGACAGAAGGTGGTGGTGTCCATCGCCCCTGCCTACATGGGATTGTTGAAATACCGCACCATAGGGCAAGTGCGCGCAGCCCTTCTGCGCCTTGGTTTTGCCGATGTGCGCGAAACCAGTCAGGGAGCGGCTCTTGTAACAGCGGAGTATGCCAGACTTTTACAGGAGGGACAGATGGAAAATATCATTACCACCTGCTGCCCCAGTGTGAATGATTTGATTGAAAAATATTACCCGCAGCTGGTTTCTCAGATGGCTCCTGTGGTCTCTCCTATGGTTTCCCATGGAATGATGATTAAAAAGCAGATGGGAAGCGATGTAAAGGTTGTGTTTCTGGGGCCCTGTATTGCTAAAAAGAAGGAGTCCCAGGATGAACGCAATGACGGCTATATCGATGCAGTTCTGAATTTTAATGATATTAACCGGTGGCTTCAGGATGAGAATATCGTAATTGAAGATTGTGAGGATATGCCTTTTGAGACTATGGATCCGCGCATTAACCGGCTGTATCCTGTGACGAACGGTGTGGTCAGTTCTGTATTGGCAACACAGAAAAAGTCAGACGGCTACCGAAAGTTTTATGTTCATGGTGAGAAAAATTGCATGGATCTTTGCAGCAGTATGATTCGCGGTGAGATTAAAGGATGCTTTATCGAGATGAATATGTGCTCTGGCGGCTGTATTAAAGGACCGACAGTCAGTGATGAGTCCATTTCCAGATTTAAGGTGAAGTTGGATATGGAAGAGTGTATTCCGAAGGAGCCCGTTCCGGAGGAGGAGACCAGACCGGTGCTGGAGGGAATCTCCTTAAAGAAAGTCTTTTTGGATCGTTCCCCAAAGGATCCGGTTCCCACAGAGGAGCAGATTCAGGAGATTCTTGCCATGACCGGAAAGCTGCATTTAAAGGATGAGTTAAACTGCGGCGCCTGCGGTTATCCCACCTGCCGTGAAAAGGCGATTGCGGTCTTCCAGAAAAAAGCCGAGTTAAATATGTGTATCCCGTTTATGTATGAGAAGTCAGAATCATTTGCAAACCTTGTGATGGAGACTTCACCTAACGTGGTGTTGATTGTAGATGAGGATATGAAGATTATGGAATATTCCGCGGTAGGTGAAATGTACTTTGGCAAGACGCGCTCCCAGGCGCTGCAGATGTATCTGTATGAGTTCATCGACCCCACAGACTTCCAGTGGGTGTTTGATACTCACCAGAATATTCGCGGAAAAAAAGTGCACTATCCAGAGTTTAAGCTGGACACTCTTCAGAATATTGTATACATACAGAAAGAGAATGTGGTGCTTGCCACCTTTATCGATATTACAAAAGAGGAGGAGCAGGCGCGTATGGACTATGCGAGAAAGCTGGACACCATTGACCTGGCCCAGAAGGTAATCCACAAGCAGATGATGGTGGCACAGGAGATTGCAGGTCTTCTGGGCGAAACGACGGCAGAGACAAAGACCACGCTGACGAAGCTGTGCAAGACACTTCTGGAGGATGGCAGCGAGAGCGGAGGAATTTAAAATGGGAGTTACCGTAGACGTTGCTTACAAAAGTTTAAATAAAGTTTCGGAAATTCTCTGCGGTGACAAGGTAGAGCTTTTGAAAACTGCTGATTCCAATATTATGATTTTGGCAGACGGTATGGGCAGCGGCGTGAAAGCGAATATCCTGGCGACACTGACCTCAAAAATTTTGGGAACCATGTTTTTAAACGGCGCGACCCTGGAGGAGTGTGTGGAGACGATTGTGCAGACTCTTCCAATCTGCCAGGTGAGGCATGTTGCATACGCCACGTTCAGTATTCTTCAGGTCTGCCACAACGGTGACGCATATTTGGTGGAGTTTGACAATCCCGGCTGCATCTTTATCCGAAATGGAAAGCTGATGCCAATTCCGCAGAATATCCGCCGGATAGAGGGCAGAGAAATCAACGAATTCCGATTTAAGGTGCAGAAAGGTGATGCGTTGATTCTTATGAGTGACGGAACTATTCACGCCGGAGCCGGACAGCTTTTAAACTTTGGCTGGCTGTGGGAGGACATTGCAGGCTATGCTGTAAAACAGTATAGGCTGACGATTTCCGCCATGCGCCTTGCAGCCGCAATCTGTCAGGCCTGTGACGAGCTTTACCAGTATCGTCCCGGAGATGATACCACGGTTGCATGTATGCGCATTATTAATGCAAAGCCGGTTCATCTGATGACGGGGCCTGCCCAGGATCCCGCAAGGGATGAGGAGATGGTAAATGCTTTTATGTCTGGTGAGGACACCACAAAGCGTATTATCTGTGGAGGCACCAGCGCCACCATTGTGTCCAGAGTCCTGCAGCAGCCTTTGGACGTGTCCATGGATTATGTAGACCCGGATATTCCGCCGATTGCTTATTTGAAAGGCATCGAGCTGGTGACGGAGGGCGTGCTGACCTTAAGCCGCGTAGTGAAGCTTTTAAGGCGGTATGTGAAAAATGAGACTGTTTCGGAGGAGTTCTTTCTTGAGCTGGATAAGCTCAATGGCGCTTCCATGGTGGCAAAGATGCTGATTGAAGACTGCACAGAGCTCCATCTGTATGTGGGGAAAGCAATCAACAGCGCTTACCAGAACCCGGGACTGCCTTTTGATCTGGGCATTCGCCAGAATCTGGTGGAGCAGTTAAAACATGTAGTTGAGGAGATGGGCAAGCCTGTTACTGTTACGTATTACTAAGGGTATGAGGAGGAAAAATTTATGATAACCAATGACGCGACGATTCTTCGTATTAAACATGATGTGCTTTATGAGGTGGCTAAACTGGCCTGGGAGGGAAAGCTGGATGAGGAAAAGGATGAGCTTCCCTATCGCATGATTCCCGGTCCGCAGGCTCAGTTTCGCTGCTGTGTCTATAAAGAACGGGAAATTATCAGACAGAGAATACGCCTGGCATCTGGTCAGTGTCCCTCTGGGATGGATTCCATGAATGTAGTACAGGTTATTAATTCGGCGTGTGAGGAATGTCCGATTGCATCTTATACGGTGACGGATAACTGCCGGAAATGTATGGGGAAGGCGTGCCAGAATTCCTGCGAGTTCGGCGCGATTTCCATGAGTGATACCCGTGCGTATATTGACCCAAATAAATGTAAGGAGTGCGGAAAATGCGCCAAGGCGTGTCCGTACAGCGCGATTGCCCATCTGGAGCGCCCCTGTAAGAAAGCGTGCCCGGTGGATGCGATTACATATGATGAATACGGGATCTGTGTGATTGATGAAAAGAAATGTATCCAGTGCGGCGCCTGCATTCATAGCTGCCCCTTCGGAGCGATTGGAACAAAAACCTTTGTTGTGGATGTGATTCGCCTGATTAATGCGGGAAAGCGGGTTGTGGCGATGCTGGCCCCGTCTACGGAGGGACAGTTTGGCGAGGAGATTACCATGGCCAGCTGGAAGACTGCATTGAAGAAGGTTGGCTTTGCAGATATGGTGGAAGTAGGACTTGGCGGCGATTTGACCGCGGCTTCGGAGGCGGCAGAATGGGCAGAAGCGTATAAGGAGGGCAAGAAGATGACCACATCCTGCTGTCCGGCTTTTGTCAACATGATCAAGCAGCATTTCCCCATGCTGCTGGAGAATATGTCCACTACGGTTTCTCCTATGTGCGGCGTTTCCCGTATGCTGAAGGAGCGGGATCCTGAGACTGTTACCGTGTTTATCGGACCATGTATCGCGAAAAAGAGTGAGACCATGGACTTGAACATTACCGGAAATGCAGATTATGCTATGACTTTTGGCGAGATTCGTGCCATGATGCGTGCAAAGAATGTGGAGCTGGAGCCGGAGGAGAATACTTATCAGGAAAGCTCCGTCTACGGCAAGCGGTTTGGCAATGCCGGGGGCGTGACGGCAGCAGTGGTTCAGTGCTTCAAAGAGATGAACGAGGACATAGAGCCAAACGTGATGAAGTGCAATGGAGCAGCGGAATGTAAGAAAGCTTTGCTGCTTATGAAGGTTGGAAAACTGCCGGCTGACTTCGTGGAAGGCATGGCTTGTGTGGGAGGCTGTGTAGGCGGACCCAGCCAGCACAAGAGCGAGATGGAAGCCAAGAAAGCGCGGGATTTCCTGATTGGGCAGGCAGATGGGCGTCAGGTACATGAGAACTTAAAGAGCCTGGGTGCGGATAGTGTGGCGATGCACCGTCACTAGGGCAAAAGACCCCTGCGCTAATACAGCTTCTTAAAGAAGGAGAGCAAGTATGAAGTACGATTTTACCACAATTATGGAGCGAAAGGGAAGGGATGCCATTGCTCTGGACTGGCTTGGAAAGGGATGGGGAGGTGCACCTGATGCCCCGAAGGAGGGCTTTGATGCGATTCCCATGTGGGTAGCCGATATGAATTTTGCTACCGTGCCTACCGTACAGGAAGTGATGATTGAGCGTGTAAAGCACCCGGCGTTCGGGTATTTTGAACCGTCAAAGGAGTACTATGATTCGATTATCCGCTGGCAGAAGGTGCGCAATGGAGTGAAGGAGCTGACCGCTAAATGTATCGGATACGAAAACGGTGTCCTGGGTGGTCTGGTGTCTGTGCTGGAGGCTTTTACTGCGCCGGGCGATGCGGTGTTGCTGCATAGCCCCACTTATATTGGATTTACGCAGAGTATTGAGAATGCGGGGCGCAGGATTGTCCATTCTCCGCTGATACGGGATGAAGATGGCATTTGGCGCATGGACTATGCAGATATGGACGCAAAGCTTAAAGCCAATAAAATTCATCTGGCAGTTTTTTGCAGTCCGCACAATCCCAGCGGGCGTGTGTGGAAAGAGTGGGAGATTGAGCGGGCAATGGAGGTATATCGCTATAACCGCTGTGTGGTGATTTCTGATGAAATCTGGTCTGATATTTTGCTGAATGGAAATCGTCATATTCCCACCCAGTCGGTGAGTGAGGATGCACGCAGCCGAACCATCGCTCTGTATGCGCCGTCAAAAACCTTTAATCTGGCGGGACTGGTAGGTTCGTATCATATTATTTACGATTCGTATTTGCGTGACCGGGTGAGGGCTCAGAGCGAGAAAAGCCATTATAACAATGTGAATGTGATGAGCATGCACGCTCTGATTGGAGCATATCGGTCGGAAGGATATGAGTGGGTTTCGGAGCTGTGCCAGGTGTTAAGTGAGAATGTGAATTTTGCCTGCGACTATATTGACCGTTATTTTCCGGGTGTGAACGTGATGAAGCCAGAAGGTACTTATATGCTGTTTCTGGACTGCACGGACTGGTGTATGGAGCATGGCAAAAGTCTGGATCAGGCGCTGAAGGCAGGATGGGATGTGGGCGTTGCGTGGCAGGACGGACGTGCGTTTCATGGTTCTTGCGCAATCCGTTCGAACCTGGCGTCGCCCCTGTCCAGAATTATGGAAGCGTTTGAGCGGATGCGGATGTATGTATTTACGGATTGATCATATATAATGAGAAAGACCCCCTATTTGGCTGCTGCCTTATAGGGGTTTTTTCGACTAATTATTACATTAAAGTTGCTATGTATGACAGATAGACTGAGAAATGTGAAATTTGTGGTAGAATGCAGTAGAAATTTTAAAAGAAAATGCAGATGGTACATTGTATGTATAGTACTACACTCAATTTCCAGATGGTACAATGTCAAAGTTAAAAAAGGGTACACTTTTTCCAAATGCCTGGAGCGATGAAGATATTATAAGCAGTATTAAGCAGATTAGCAATACAGCTCCAGTAGGCCAAAGAACAGCAAATAATATAACTACAACGTTACATAATGGAACAATAAACGGTGTTGAGATTGATGTAATTGTGGAAAATGGGAATATTACTGCCGGTTATCCTGTCGGAGGAAAACCGACTCCTAGTTTTGATCCAATACTTAAATAGTGAGGTGAATATGATAATAGAAGATTTTGTAAAATTTATAAATGATGTATCGAAGGAAAATGCATCGGAAGATTATTGGTATGATGTTGGTGTAGATGAAGCTCAAAATATGCTTAAAGAATTTTCGCGAGAAGATTGGAGTTTGCTCAGAAAACTAATAAAAGATAAGCCGGTTGAATGGCAAAAAAAAGTGATATATAGTTTTGATGGCGAAAATGCTGAACAAGAAATAAGAGCTATATTTAATGTTATCAGTACTGAAGACAGAGAGTTATTTGAGATGTGTATTGATTCATTAAGATGTTTAGTAAATGAAAAAACAAAAAGTTTAATATTGGAAAGACCAGAACTTTTAGAAAAAGTACAATCCTTGATGTTCGAAAATAATAGTATAACCCAAAAAGTCTACATGGATTTTTTAGAAAAAATTAAAACTTAAGCTAGAGATTTATTTTAAAACCAAGAATTATTTGCCCCGCTTTGCCGAACGATGTCCCACGGCTGAGGTGGCAGAATTCCGAAAATCACAAAAACTGGGTGCCATGAAGCTGAACAAGGTATCCGATGCAGGAGGGGGAATAAAAAGGGGGATTTCCAAGGGCGCAAGGAAGGCGTTTGGAGGGAAATTAGCAGAAGAAGCAGAGGAGAAGGTAGATGGTTCTCTGTCAAGATTTAGTACAAGTTAAAAACAGGGATTTCCCATCCTAGCCTCTGATGCAGTATAACTGCCCCATCCTTTGCAAAAGAAAAATATGAAGAAAGAACCTCTATTTGGCAGCAGCCTCACAGGGGTTCTTTGTCAGTCTGGGGCGGGGAAAATTCCCCGCCCGATTGATTTAAATTTGATTCACCCTTCTCTTGACATAGGTAGTGTGCAGCAGATGATGCGCTTTCTCCCCGCCCGGTTTCCCAAGATAAGTGGCGTAAAGCTCCTTGATAGCCGGATTCTCGTGAGATTTGCGAATCGGGTTATCCTTATCAGAATCGTAGAGCACCTTTGCCCGCAGAGCGCGGATATCTACGGTGTTGCGCACATACCCGGGCTGCTGGGGCTGTCCGCCCCCATTGACACAGCCCCCGGGGCAGCCCATAATTTCGATAAAATGATAATCTGCTTCACCAGCCTTCACCTTATCAAGCAGCTTCTTTGCGTTGCCAAGACCAGATGCAACTGCTACCTTCACGTCCATGCCTGCCACAGTATAGGAAGCTTCCTTGATTCCATCCATACCGCGAACCTCGGTAAAGTCCAGAGACTTCAGCTCCTCGCCGGTCAAAGTTTCCACAGCAGTTCTAAGGGCCGCTTCCATAACGCCTCCCGTAGCGCCGAAGATAACAGCTGCGCCGGTGCCAAGTCCCAAGGGCGTGTCAAACTCTTCATTGGGCAGGGTCTGGAATTTTAAGCCCACCTTACGAATCATTCTGGCCAGCTCCCTGGTAGTCAGCGCGTAGTCCACATCCGGCGCCCCGTTGGCTGCCTGATCGGCGCGCTGTATCTCAAACTTCTTTGCGGTACATGGCATAATAGATACAGATACAATATCTTTCGGGTCAAGTCCCATTTTCTCTGCGTAGTAGGATTTGGCAATAGCGCCGAACATCTGCTGGGGAGATTTACAGCTGGACAGATGCTCAGTCATATCCGGGAAATAGTGCTCACAGTATTTAATCCAGCCCGGAGAGCAGGAGGTAATCATCGGAAGCACGCCTCCGTTCTGTACCCGTGAAATAAACTCATTGGCCTCCTCCATAATAGTTAAATCCGCGCCAAAGTTCGTGTCAAATACCTTGTCAAAGCCGATTCTGCGAAGAGCTGCCGCCATCTTGCCCTCAGTGTTGGTTCCAACCGGATAGCCGAATTCCTCGCCCAGCGCTGCGCGAACAGCGGGAGCAGTCTGCACAATTACATGCTTTGCAGGGTCTGCAATGGCAGCCAGAACCTGATCAATCTGAGATTTCTCCTGAAGGGCTCCCGTAGGGCACACTGCGATACACTGACCACAGGATACACAAGAGGTCTCCCCCAGCCCCATATCGAAGGGAGAACCAATAAAGGTTGCAAAGCCGCGCATATTCGGACCGATTACGCCGATTGCCTGTACTTTCTCACAGACTGCGGAGCAGCGGCGGCACAGGATACACTTGCTGTTATCACGGGTCATGTGCACTGCGCTCTCATCAATGCAAGAGGGGGTGCGCTCACCATCGTACAGCCTCTCATCCTCCACACCCAGCTCCTTACAGAGCTGTTGCAGTTCGCAGTTTCCGCTGCGCACGCAGGATAAGCATGTACGGTTGTGATTGGATAACAGAAGCTGTAACGTTTTCTTGCGGGAATCAAGAACCTTCGGAGTGTTTGTCCACACCTCCATACCCTCATTGATAGGGTATACGCAGGAAGGCACCAGGCTTCTCGCGCCCTTGACTTCCACCACGCAGATGCGGCAGGCGCCGATTTCATTAATTTCCTTTAAAAAGCAGAGAGTCGGAATCTCGATGTGCGCCAGCCGGGCCGTTTCCAGAATGGTGGAACCTTTTGGAGCACTTACTTCTATACCGTTAATTTTAATTGTAATCTTCTCCATACTAATTTTCCTCCATTACTGTTTATAGATTGCGCCGAATTTACACTTTTCCATGCAGGCGCCGCACTTGATACATTTCTCAATATCGATGATGTGCGGGTTCTTAACAGAACCGATAATGGCGTTTGCAGGGCAGTTGCGTGCACACAGGGTACAGCCCTTACATTTATCTGCCTCAATATGATAGGAGAGCAGCGCTTTACATACTCCTGCAGGACATTGCTTTTCTTTAATATGGGTCTCGTACTCATCACGGAAATACCGCAGGGTGGACAGTACCGGGTTTGGAGCTGTCTGACCGAGACCGCAGGCAGAATTGTCTTTTACATAATAACACAGCTCCTCCAGTGTATCTAAATCCTGCAGCTCAGCAGCGCCATTGGTAATTTTTGTAAGGATTTCCAGCATACGCTTGGTGCCGATCCGGCACGGGGTACATTTTCCGCAGGACTCTTCCACGGTGAATTCCAGGAAGAATTTTGCAATATCCACCATACAATCGGTTTCATCCATGACAATCAGTCCGCCGGAGCCCATCATAGAGCCAATGGAAATCAGGTTATCATAGTCAATAGGAATATCAAAATGCTCCGACGGAATACAGCCGCCGGAAGGACCGCCGGTCTGTGCCGCCTTAAACTTTCTTCCATTGGGGATACCGCCGCCAATCTCTTCGATTACCTCGCGGAGAGTGGTACCCATGGGGATTTCCACAAGTCCCGTGTTGTGAATTTTTCCACCGAGAGCGAACACCTTGGTGCCCTTGGACTTTTCCGTACCCATGGAAGCGAACCATTCCGCGCCGTTTAAGATAATCTGGGGAATATTTGCATAAGTCTCCACGTTGTTTAAAATGGTCGGCTTGCCAAACAGACCTTTCTGTGCCGGGAACGGCGGTCTGGGTTTTGGCTCGCCCCGGTTGCCTTCGATGGAGGTCATAAGAGCAGTTTCCTCACCGCACACAAACGCTCCTGCACCCAGGCGCAGGTCAATATCGAAGTCGAAACCGGTGCCGAAAATATCCTTTCCTAAAAGCTCCATTTCGCGGGCCTGGTTAATTGCAATTCGCAGACGCTCAACGGCAATGGGGTATTCGGCACGCACATAAATATAGCCCTGGCTTGCTCCGATAGCATATCCCGCGATTGCCATCGCCTCCAATACTGCGTGGGGGTCGCCTTCCAGAATAGAGCGATCCATGAATGCCCCCGGGTCACCCTCATCCGCATTACAGCATACATATTTCTGGTCGGCATCATTGCCCTGTGCCAGCTTCCACTTTAAGCCGGTGGAGAAGCCGCCGCCGCCGCGTCCGCGAAGTCCTGAATTTATCAGGCACTGGATAACGTCATCCGGCGTCATCTCAGTCAAAACCTTGCCCAGCGCCTGGTATCCGCCGGTGCCTATATACTCCTCAATAATTTCCGGATTAATAATACCGCAGTTGCGAAGGGCAATACGGTTCTGCTTTTTATAAAAGTCCGTATCCATCAGCGCTTTGATGCCTGATGGGGTAACCGTTTCCTGGTACAGAAGGCGTGTTACCACACGGCCCTTAAGCAGGTGCTCCTGCACAATCTCCGGAATATCCTCTATTTTGACCATTGAATAGAAGCTTGCATCTGGGTATACAATCATAATTGGTCCCAGTGCGCAGAGACCGTGGCAGCCTGTCTGGACTACGGAGACCTCATTCTCCAGACCTGCACTTCTGAGTTCCTCCTTAAGCGCTTCCATAATCTGCTGGCTTCCGGAGGAGGTACAGCCTGTTCCGCCGCAAACCAATACATGTGAACGATACATATGTAATCCTCCTTATTTAATATCTGCTGAGTTCAAGGTGTAATGTTCCACCACACGACCTCCGATTAAGTGGCGCTCAACAATTTCCGCCGCCTTCTCCGGGTTCATTTTGATATAGGTTACCTTCGGTTTTCCGGGCTCTATAATTTCAACGATTGGTTCGTACTGGCAAAGTCCGATGCAGCCTGTCTGCGTCACTGCCACTTTATCCACCAGTCCTTTCTCCTGCACCAGGTTGGAGAGGGTGGTCAGAACTGGTCTTGCGCCGCTGGCAATCCCGCAGGTTGCCATGCCGACCACCACGCGGGTATGGGTGTGATCCTCTGCGCGCATACCGACCTGCCCCTGCATCTTTTCGCGGATGGCTCTTAATTCTTCGAGACTTTTCATGTAATCCTCCTGTTCTGGCGAGCCTTAATAGACTGCGCCGTGGTCTGTTTCCAGTTTGTTTTCTATCAGGTATTCCTTTATATATTGCGAGACCTCAGGTGTGTCAAAGGGCACGTCCCCGAGCACCTGCCTGAACGCTCTGGTATCCAGTGTAAATTCTGCTCCATTATAACGGTATCGGTAAAGAAATTCTGTATCAGGGTGGTATAGAATCAAAGTATGTACCGTGCTGGTGATGTCGCCAAGGGGCATTCTGTCAATATGGGACAGTACAAAAACTGCCGTCACTGTCGTGCCCTTTCCCGGTTCAGATTCAATCTGAAAGGAACCTCCGGTGCTTTCCGCCGCATATTTGAAAAACGGGACTCCAAGTCCAACTTTCCGTGTGGTGCGGCTGGTGAAAAACGGGTCTGTCACACAACTTACCTGCTCCTTCGTCATTCCGCAGCCATTGTCCGCAATAATGACAGTTAATTTATCCGCTCTTTCGTCTGCATCCACAATGAGTTGTACGAAAGATGCGCCTGCACGGGTGGAATTTTCCGCTATATCAAGGATATTCAAAGAAATTTCCGGCATCATAGGCGTTACTGGTATTTGGCAAGAATATCCGGTATGTCATCCGGGACAAGCCGCCCGTAAACCTCATCGTTAATCATCATAACGGGGGCAAGCCCGCAGGCTCCTACGCAGCGGCAGGAATCCAGGGAGAATTTTCCGTCCGGGGTACATTGACCGTTTGTAATGCCAAGCAGCTCTTCCAATTTGCTGAAAATCTCACCTGAGCCTTTGACGTAGCAGGCGGTTCCCAGACATACGGAAATCTGATACTTGCCCTTCGGTTGAAGTGCAAACTGAGCATAGAATGTGGCAACACCATAAATTTTTTCAAGCGGGATACCCGTTTCGTCGGAAATCATGGTCTGAACCTCAATAGGGAGATAGCCGTAAATCTCCTGCGCCTGCTGCATAATTGGCATCAGGGCGCCTTTTGTGTCCTTTAATTCGGTGATAACCTTTTTCAGAGCGGCTTCCTGCTCCGGGGTACCACCGAAGGGCACACCTTCTTTTTTGCAAGCCATGTTTCATCCTCCTTCTAAATATACTATGTAGTAAAATATAACTAACATTTTAACATAAAGAACAGAAAAAATCTACAAATTTTGCATACTTAGTTAAAAATATAACATGAAATATTATTGATAATTCACATAAAGAATGGTATTCTTACTAGAGAAAATTATACGGATTATTACAAAACAGGAGGAAATTGGTTATGACAGCAAGAGATGTTCAGAGGGTGCTGGGAGCAAGAGTACTGGTGGGGGAGGAGCTTTTGGAGCGGGAAGTGCGCAGCGCCTGCGGTTCTGATATGATGAGTGACGTGCTTGCGTTTTCCAAGGATCACTCCGTACTTCTGACCGGCCTTTGCAATCCGCAGGTAATCCGAACTGCTGAAATGCTGGATATAGTTTGTCTGATTTTTGTCAGGGGTAAAAAGCCGGATCAGACAATACTTGATATGGCCAGAGAGCGTGATTTGATTGTGATGGAGACCGGTCACCGTATGTTTTCCTCCTGTGGAATGCTGTACAGCGCAGGACTGGATGGAGGCGCCGTATAATGGAAGATAGAATTGTTTTGAATTATTATATTTCTCCTGACGACTTTACACGTGCGGGTGAGGCCAGCAGCGATGTGAAGGGAAAGTTAAAGCAGATGGGGGTAAGCCCGGAAGCAATCCGGAAGGTGGCGATTGCCATGTATGAAGGCGAGATTAATATGGTGATTCATGCCAAAGGCGGGGAGATTACAGTGGAGATTACACAGGAAAGGATTAAAATGACTCTTGCTGACGCGGGACCGGGGATTCCAGATATTAATCTGGCGATGAAGGCAGGGTATTCCACTGCCCCTGACGAGGTGAGAAATCTTGGATTTGGCGCCGGTATGGGGTTGCCCAACATGAAGAAATATACAGATAGCATGGACATAGAAACAACGCTGGGCATAGGGACTACGATTACCATGGAGGTGATGCTCCGGTAGAGTATAAATGCTGCTGCCCCAACAGACAGGAGGCTTGAGGAAGTATGGACAAATTTTATCATTCCGTCCAGCTGGAGGAGGATTTATGCAAGGGCTGTATCAACTGCATTAAGCGCTGTCCTACCCAGGCAATTCGAGTGAGAGACGGGAAAGCGCGGATTAACAGCAAGTTTTGTATTGACTGCGGAGAGTGTATCCGCGTCTGCGCGTATCACGCCAAGCGTGCCACTTACGATAAGCTGGATGTGGTGAAACAGTACCGATACACAGTGGCGCTGCCGGCTCCCTCTCTGTACAGCCAGTTCAATAATCTGGATGATGTAAATATTGTGCTGAACGCGCTGCGTTTAATGGGATTTGATGATGTATTTGAGGTGAGTGCAGCGGCGGAGCTGGTCAGCGAGGCAACGAGAGAATATTTAACCTGCAACGAGATTGACCTTCCGGTTATCAGTACGGCATGCCCGTCGGTGGTGCGCCTGATCCGGGCAAGGTTCCCCAATCTGATTCCTCACCTGCTCCCGTTCAAGCCCCCGGTGGAGGTGGCGGCAGAGCTTGCGGTGCGGGCGGCAATAAAAAAGACCAGTCTTCCCAGGGAGGATATTGGAATTTGCTTTATTTCTCCATGCCCGTCCAAGGTGACCTATGTGAAGGCGCCGCTGGGTACGGATAAGAGTCAGGTGGATCATGTGCTTGCCATCAAGGATCTGTATCCTCAGCTTCTTTCCTATATGAAAGCAGTTCCCGATGACCCGGCGGAGCTTAGCGCCTCCGGGAAAATTGGAATCAGCTGGGGGAGAAGAGGCGGTGAGGCGGGCGGACTGTTCACGGAAAACTATCTGGCGGCGGATGGGATTGAAAATGTGATTCGTGTTCTGGAGGATTTGGAAGACCAGAAGTTCTCCAACTTAAAATTCGTGGAGCTGAATGCCTGCAACGGCGGCTGTGTAGGCGGCGTGCTGACAGTGGAAAATCCTTATGTGGCGGAGGTAAAGCTAAAGCAGTTAAGAAAGTATATGCCGGTGGCGCGAAGTCATATGGATATGGCGGAGCATGTGGAAGAAATTGTACCCTGGACCTCCAAAGTACAGTTTGAGCCGGTGTACAGCCTGGGTGGAAATATGATGGAGAGTTTTACAAGGCTTGGACAGGTGGAGCGCCTGTGCCGTAAACTGCCCGGTCTGGATTGCGGTTCCTGCGGCGCCCCCACCTGTAAAGCGCTGGCAGAGGATATTGTGCGCGGGCAGGCCAGTGAAAAGGACTGTGTTTACTATTTGCGGGAGAATCTGCACCGTCTTTCAAAGGAGGTCTGTGGGCTGGTGGATGACATACACGCCGGGAACCCAGGGGATCAGGAAGCTTTGCAGATTTTAAAGGATTATATTCAGCGGATTTCTGATGAGATGCTTTTGCCGGATAACAAAGATAAAGACAGGGAGCAGATGTAGACGGGAGGGAAACGGATGAATGTACAGCAGCTCTTAAACAGTGGTAAATTTCAGGTGGTACATAAAGGCGGCGGAACACAGCGGGAGATTACCACACCGTTTTGCTGTGATCTTCTGAGTGTTGCTATGGGGAGAGCGCCGTCGGGCTGTGCCTGGGTGACCGTGATGGGAAATATGAATACGTTGGCGGTCGCCACACTGACAGATGCCGCCTGTATTATTATGGCGGAGGGTGCGGAGCTTGACGAGGCGGCACTTAAGAAAGCCCGGGAGCAAGATATTACAGTGCTGGGAAGCCGGATGCCGGTTTTTGATACGGCGCTGGAAATTTACAGGCAGATGAAAGGGTAAAAGCATGGTAGAGCTGACCTATGACCTTCATATCCATTCCTGCCTTTCCCCATGTGGAGCCGATGATATGACGCCGGGCAATATTGTGGGAATGGCGGCGATTAAGGGGCTTGATGTGATTGCAGTTACAGACCATAATTCCTGCAAAAACTGTCCGGCTGTGATGAAGCGGGCAGAACAGTTTGGGATACTGGCTTTGCCGGGGATGGAAATCAACACTTCTGAGGAAGTCCATGCAGTCTGCCTGTTTCCAGAGCTTTCCCAGGCAATGGAGTTTGATGTATATGTGTATGAGAAGCTAATCAAATTTCCCAACAATGAGGCGGTTTTCGGCAAACAGCAGATCTGTGATGAGCAGGACAACTGCATTGGCACAGAGCCGAATCTTCTGATTAACATCACTGATATTTCTTTTGAGGGGTTATGGGAACTGGTGAAGTCATTTGGAGGAGTTATGTTTCCGGCCCATGTGGAGAAATCAGCCAACAGTCTTATTGCAAATCTGGGATTTGTGCCTCCCGACAGTAAATTTAAGACGGCAGAGCTTAAGGATTTAAAGAGGCTTCATGAAATCCGCAGGGCGAATCCCCTGCTGGAGAGCTGCCGGATTATTACCAATTCAGATGCCCATTACCTGGAGCAGATTCATGAGCCGGAATTTACCATATCTGTACATGAAAAGTCAGCCTGGGCAGTTATCGAATATTTAAGCGGCAATCGCTTCCATCGCAGCTAAGAATCCCTCTGAGTTCCATTGCTATTCTGCTATCTTATGATATAATAAGAAAGTAGGCTGATGTGCACACAGGAAAGGGGTTTATACATGAAAAGAAGTATCAGGCTAACGATTGCAGCGGCGCTTACAGCAGCACTGTTTGCTGTTCAGATGACATATGCGGCACAGCCAAGAGTATCGGCGAGCGCTCCGGTGATTCTTGCGGGACAGGAGATGATGGAAGAGGGGGCTCCTGATACGGTGCAGCAGGTGGCAGAAGAAGAATATCAGTCACAGCAGCAGGAGCCTGAACAGGAATACCAGTCTGGGACACGCTATATTGATCCCAACAAGCCAATGGCAGCATTGACCTTTGACGATGGTCCCTGGCCTGCGGTAGGTAACCGGATCATGGATTGCCTGGCACAGTACGGGGGCAAGGCGACATTTTTTTTGGTAGGTGACCGGGTGGCAACCTATAAAAGTGAGGTGCAGCGGATGGTAAGTGAGGGTCATGAGGTGGCCAACCACTCTATGAACCACAAGTATTTCCATAAGCTGAGTGCATCAGAGATTCAGGAGCAGGTGGTAAAATGTAATGACGCTATTGAAGAGGCATGCGGTGTGCGCCCGCAAATTCTGCGGCTGCCGGGTGGAAACCGCAATCCCACCGTGCTTGCCAATACGCATATGCCGATGATTCAGTGGAATATTGATACTTTAGACTGGAAGACAAAAAATGCAGATCAGACTGTGGAGGCAGTACTGAGCCGTATTCAAGACGGTGATATTGTGCTGATGCACGAGTTGTACAGCCAGAGCGGTGACGCGGCGTTGAGAATTATCGAGGAGCTTCACAATCGTGGGTTTCAGATGGTGACGGTCAGTGAGATGGCTGAGGCTAAGGGTTATACAATGCAGCCTGGCCAACTGTACTCTTCATTCAAATAAGGACACAGACAGAATCAGGCATGGTTGGGCTGCCCTCCTTAAGGAAGGCGGTCCAAAGTGTTTTTTACGAAACACAATCCTCACTTCCGGTCACTGCCGAACTGTTGCCCCCTGCCAGGAATATTGAGGAAAAACAGCATATTGTAATTGCCTGCCAGGGAAATGTGTGCTATACTCCATTCATGGGAAACCATAGAGGCAAAGGCGGCTTTACCCCTCTTGTATTTTGCGGAGGGTATAACAGCCCTCCAGACAAAAGAAAGGAGGGCGATACAATGATTACATATCAGGACTTCCTTTTGTTCTGTACGTTTGTTGTTGCCCTTATCAGTCTGCTTTATCAGATTTTTAAGGGAAAGAAATAGCCGCCACTACTACCGATAGTGACGGCTGACCTCATAAGAGGTTAAGTCTGTTTCTGTCAGAGGGTTAGAGCCGCTTCTATGGCTTTCCCTTTTCTGTCTTTAGTATAGCATAATTGGCAGCGGGACGCAAGAGCCAAACACACGTTTATTGTAATGTGATTGCAGAAGCTGTCCGCCTGCTCCAGTGACGCATAGTACTGTTTTCACTGGAACATTGGGTGCAGACTCCGTGCGAGGTGATATATTTTGTAATTTATTTTAATTCTTTTTCATGTTTTATTTCCCGGGATTTTGTATCATCAGCTAAAAAATATTGTCAAAATTTGGAGAATATTAAACTGTGTAAATATAAATAGCACACAAAGTATTATCTAAATCAACAGGATAAGATATTATAAAAGCATGAGTAAACAATAATTTGTATGGATTGGGGAGAGGAATCATGAGCTTAGACTATAAGGCAATAGGAACGCGGGTTAGGCGAAAAAGGCTTGATAAGAATCTTTCACAATTTGAGCTGGCCAATGAAATAGGTGTATCTAATCCTCATATCAGTAACATTGAGCGTGGAAAAACAAAAGTAAGTTTGCCTACTCTAATAGATATTGCAAACGCACTGGAAACGTCGTTAGATGAATTGGTATGTGACAATGTGAATGAATCAAGAAATGTTTTTATCAGGGAAATTGCTGATGAAATAGAACGCTGTAATGCAGAGGAAGTAAAAATCGTAACTGATGTTGTAAAGGCTCTTACAGAAAGCTTGAAAATAAAAAGAAAGTAAAGTAAATTATAATTAAACAATTTACACATGGGAGGCAGTTGTGTCATGTATGATATTGCTATATGTGATGATTCCGTAATTGACAGGACTCATATGAAGGAACAGATTCAAAATCTTGCACAAGGCATGAATCCGGTCAGGATTCATGAGTATGATTCAGGGCAGGAGCTGCTTCAGGCAATCAATGAGATTCATTTTTCATTGGTTTTTCTGGACGTACAAATGGCTGGTATGGACGGTGCAGAAACAGCAAGGCGGATTCGTCAGATCGATAATAATTTAGTCTTGGTGTTCTGTACAGGAAAAGTAGAGCCATCCCCGGAAAGCTTTGTAGTGCAGCCTTATCGGTATATTAAGAAAAATATGGCGAATGCGGACAAGAGCAGATATATTAAGGAGGCTTTAAAGCGGATGGTTGAGGTGGAGAGCACACCGATCCTCACCGCAAAGCATGATGGGCGAAGACTTCTCTTAAAGCCGGATGATATTGTATATATTGAAAAATACCTTAAGACAACACGGGTTCATTTGTCCAGTATGGCAAAGGAAAAGTATGGAATTCGCGGCAATGAAACAGAAGTCAGAATATCGGACAAGCTGGAGAATCTGTATGAGATTTTAAAACCGTACGGATTTGGGTATCCCCATAGCAGTTATATTATTAATTTTAAGTATCTTATGTTTTGTACAAACACCGATTTAAAATTGGATATTTACAAGGATTTGTCTTTTAAAATCACTCGAAGTAAAGCGCCGGAGTTTAATATGTTAAAATCAGCTTTTATGAATGGGAAGTATACAAGCAGAAGGGATCCTGAAAAATGAGACTGGAAATGTTAACAGCAGACAGGCTGTGTTTTTGTGCATTGGAAATTTTTATGTTGTCCAGCTTTTTTCATTCCATGTTTAAGCTGCGTGTCAGCAGCAAACGATTTACTACATACTTTATGATTGCCACGGCGGCAGTTTTTATAGGAAATTCCTTTGGCAGCCCTATGCTGAACCTGATGTTAAATCCAGTGATATTTATAGTCTTTATTATGGCAGCCTTCCGTATCACCCTGAACTGCGGCATCGTTTACACCTTGATTTTTTATATTATTTTTGGCGGAAAGGAAGTTGCCTTTGAGCTTTTATACCGATTAATGTCTATGGTTACGGTGTTTTCCGTTCCGCCGTGGTTTACGCCCCATGGAATGCCATATCTGGTGATTGAGTATATTTTTGCAATTTTGTTTTTGCTGTTTATAGAGCAGTTTACCAGCAAGATTGAGGTAAATAGAAGTGATAAATTCTGCTGGTATCTTCTGATTATGCCTGTTGCATCTCTGGCTATTCTGATCAGTTATTTACATATTGATTCTCCGCAATCTGATTTTGTTGCTTTTATGATGTGTGGAGGCGCTTTTTTACTGTATTTCTCCAATGCGGCAATTTTTATTATTCTGGAAAAATTCACGGAGGCTATGGAGCAGATTAAGCTGATTCAATTATCGGATTTGAAAAAGGATATGGAAAAAACCAATTATGAAAGTATTGATAAAGCCAACTCCATTTACAGGAAATATCTGCATGATATGCACACTTATTTCAATCAGTTCAGGAATCTGGCGGCGAAGGGAGAAAATCAAACGATTGTTAATATTATTGATGAACTGGAGGGAAAGCTGCAGATCGAGGCGCAGGGTATTATTTACAGCGGCGATACGGTTTTAAACGTTCTGCTTACAGAGTATGCCGGCCGGGCAAGGGAGCAGAACATCCATATGACGATCTCTCTGGAGGATAATCTAAACCTGGGGTTTATTTCAGATGGAGACAAAATTTCCATGTTTGGCAATTTGTTGGCCAATGCGCTGGAGGCAGCGCAAAAGTGCAGGGAGGAGGAGAGGTATATTGAGGTGCAGATATACATGGGAAACTCTTACTTTCTTATTTTCAGGGCAGAAAACAGTTGTATCAAGGGGATTTGCAGAAATGGCAGCCATTTTGTGACCACAAAGCAGGATGGGGAGAATCATGGACTGGGCATTAGAATTGTGGAAGAGCTGGCTGAAAAATATGGCGGGACGCTGCAGTCGGAGGCATCTGGTAAATCCTTTACTTCAATTCTGATGCTTTCCACTTATCAGTAGGAAAAATTCGATAGGTTAAAATCGGTGTTTTTAATGTATGATTTGGGAAGTCCTCTTTCCTTTATTGGAAATAGTTGTATAATTAATCTGCAAAAAATTAGAGGAGGAATTAGAATGAAAAAAATGATTGAAATGTTAAAGAGAGGGTATATCAACCTTATGATGGGCGGGTTGGGTTTTGCCAACGCGTGTGCAATGGCTGCAATGACCAGCTCTGTGAATACGGCCTGCATATGGGCGCATCATCAGCCGAAGGTTCCCGAGGAGGCAAAGAGCTTCCGTAAATTTTAATGTTTAGTAAACTATCAGGCTTTATTGTGGATTGGCAGATTCAAAAAGGACGCCTGTCGGAGAAAGAACAAGCAATTTACCAGTACGGATATGAGCTGCTGCTAAACCAGATAGTTAATATTCTGCTTGCAGTTGTGATTGCAATTCTTTTTCACGATTTATGGACGGTGTTATTGTTTTTGGGCTGCTATATTCCGCTGCGGTCCTATGCAGGCGGGTATCATGCGAATACAAATTTTGGATGTACTGTTGTTTCGGCATTTATGCTTTGTATGCTGTGTTGGTTTATGAGGCTGCCTGTGGCCCAATGGCTCAGCAGGATTTATCCAATATGTTTTTTAATATCGGGGTGTTGTATTTTTGCATATGCGCCTGTTCAGGACAAAAACAAACCTTTGGATTACATAGAGATTGCCCGCTATAAGCAAAGAAGCCGGTTGCTGTGGAGTATTGAAACATTGGTGGGAATGGGACTTTTCCTGCTGGGGTTTCCATATGGAGTAGTAATCGCAGCCAGCCATATAATTTTGTCAATTATTTTATATGTGGGTTATGTATGGGGTTAGCAAAAATTACAGATATTCAGGAGAGCCGGCTTGACCGGCTCTCTTTTGCTATCCGGAAGCCTCCTCTTCGACAAGAAGTGACATACAAATGCTAAAATAAGAAATTTTAATGTATGATATTAGCATTTATATTGAAAGAAATTTCAGGAAATGTAAAGTAATAGAAAAAGGATTAAAACAGGGGGTAATTATACAAATGAAAAAAATTTGGTTAGTAATCGTGGCAGGCTTCGTGGCAGGCTTTCTGCTGGCAGGAATTCAAAATGCAGAGGTATCGGGGATGGAGCGAAATAACCTGCAAAGCGAGGATGGTCAAGGAAGCAGTTTAAGCGTGGAATCGTCTGATAGGGATGATTATGCAAGGCTTCTGCTGATAGGGCGCCCAGGGTCTGGACCTGACGCTCCCAGCTATGCAGTCGGGAATGCAATGACAATTTACGAAGAAATGTCCGTCCTGGCGGACTTTAGAGATTCTGTTCCGCCAGTCCATGTTGTTTTTGCTGTATTTTTTGCTGTTGTTACTGTTTTGGTTATCCGTTCAGTGAAAAAAGCTGAACGGATGGAGGAAGATGATACGCTGATTGTTTGGGCGTAAAACAGGGAGAGCAGTTTCTGTTTTTAGCTGGAGGCTATATGGGAGACTGGCAAATGTAAAGATTTCATTCAGAGAAGTAAAAAACAGTAAAAAACATGTCGATTTTTAGCATTGCCATTGAGTTGTCTTGAATTTTATGGTAAATAAAAATGCTGACAAAGTGTTTTGTGCCTTTGGAAGCAGGGATTAACTGATTGTCCAATCAGGCATAAGCCTTTGGAGATAAAAAACAAAGGAGGAAAATAATATGGGATTTCGTATGAAAATCACCGGAGGTGTAGAGGAAGCTGCATTTGACGAAAAAAGCATTACCAAAGTGGTATTTGACTCACAATCCACCCAGGATTCCAATGCCAGAGCAACCGATTTTGGTCTGGGAGTGAAGGTGTGGGGCAAGATGCTCTATAAGGTAGGAGGAGAAGGCGGGGATGCCACACTGGCGCTGGCAAAGTGGTCTCAGGTGCCATCCGAGAAAGCGGACTGTTACCGCAATGCGCAGATTACCGTGGTATCTGCCGGGCAAATTGTACGCCAATTCTCTCTCCCCAATGCGTTTGTGGTGGAATACAGTGAGGAGGTGGACGACGAGAGCGGAGTAGGCACCTTTTACATCCATATGCGTGAGAAGAAGGACGAGAACGACAAAGTAACAATTGAAGGCGGATTTAATGGAGAATAAAGAAAGAGACGAAAGGAGTACATACAGATTATGTCCTATACAGTAAAAATTGAAGGTGCAGAGCCTTTTGAGATAGCAAAAGAGTGTGTAAAGAGTGTAAAGTTTACAACAGATATTCCGCTTGATTCCAATGCCCGAACGAAAGATGTGGGAGCAACAATGGAAATCACAGGACGTATCCTGACGGCAACGGACGGAGACCCGTTCGACAGCACCAGGAAACTGGCCCAGTGGTCGGCGGTTCCGGCGGAGCGGGCAGACTGCTACCGGAAGGTGACTGTGGAGCATGTGGCGGCAGGAATCATGGAGAGAAAATATTATTTCCCCAACGCGTTTGTGGTGGATTACAAAGAGGATTTCGGAGATGCAGAGGGCGTAGGAACCTTTACATTAACAATTAAACAGAAAAAGGACAAGCTGGCACAGCTTACAGTGGAGGGTGGATACCCAGCTGCATAGCTGCCGAAAAACAGGGGTACATCGGGACGAAACAGGTGTATTCCCTGTTTTCATATGATGGAAGCTTATGAAGCGCTGGAAGACGCAGATAGGAGAAGTAAGGAGGGAGGAGTAATTGATGTTCCAGATACAAGAGGATACCAGGATTATGAATCAGATTTATTTTACAGCTACTGGTTTTCTGCCCAGAAGGCTGGAACTGTATAAGGAGAACTTTTATAAACTGCCTGACACGGTCGCCTTTTCGGTTCAGATGGGCGAATTTACACCTTTTCCTGACATTATTCTGTCTCCTTACCCATTGGTCTCGGAGATGGTCATGAAAGTTATGCAGATGTACCGGGTGGAATTCTTTTACAGGCGCGCAATCCTTGTAGAACGGAAGTCTTTGGAAAGCAAGCCTTATTATCTTCTTGATTTGGAGCAGGAGGCAGAGCGGTTGTACCGGGATTTTGTGTTAAAGGAGTTAGATGATTCTGTTCAATGCTTTTTATCCCTTGATTTTGCAGAGAGTATTTTGCGCAGGGGTGCAAAAGGAATCATATTAAAAGAGATAAAGGAGATGAAAACTGATGAGAGAACGGCAGATAAGACTGGAACCATTTGAGACCCTTTCTGTATTGGATTATGAGATGATTCAGGAGCCCAATCATCATGGAAAGGCAAACATTACTGTCCAAATCAATGCAGACAGGGAAGCGGAGTACCTGTCCATGGCAAAAGGTGAAACGAATATGTGGATTAAGGTGTCCGCGGAATGTGAAGAAGGGGAAAGAATCACCCTGTTTTATGGAATTTTACATCGTATGATGATGCACAAGCAGGGAAGCACAACGACCATGGAGCTGGAGCTGGTAACCGGAACCATCCTGCTGGAGGGGAAAGCGCATTTTCGTACCTTTCAGAAAGACGGAACAACATACCGGGAATTAGTGGACATATGCAATGATGAATATGACGATGCAGCAACGATTATGACTGTCGGCAGAGAGCGTGTGCTGCCGCGTTTTGTGCTCCAGTATAAAGAGAGTGACTGGACATTTCTGAAGCGGGTTTGTGCCATGGCAGGCGGAATGCTTATGCCGGCAAACACAGTAAAGGGGATAAAATATTTTTTCGGAATGCCAAACAGCGGGGAGAGCACAGAGCTTGATACAGACAGTTATACACTGCTTCAGGGTGAGACCACTTCCTATAAAGTGGAAAGCCGTGACATCTGTTCCATAGGAGAGTCCGTGCGGTTTCTTGGAAAACAGCTTTCTATCTGGAAGATGGAGTCAAAGATGAGGGGAAACGAGCTGTACCATACCTATTATCTTGGGAATAACATCCAAAAGACAGGGAAGGAGCAGGAAAAATATCAGGAGCACATGATTGGGGCCTCTCTGTACGGGAAGGTGCTGGCGGTAGATGGAGAAAAGGTAAAGATAGAGCTGGCGGGGGATGAAAATAAAGAAAAAAGCGGTTCCAGATGGTTTGCTTTTTCTACGGTTTATTCTTCCCCCGATGGAGCCGGGTGGTATTGTATGCCGGAAATCGGAGATACCGTGCGGCTTCATATCCCCTCGTCAAATGAAGCAGAAGCCTATGTGTGCAGTGCAGTACATGAAAATGAAGGCGGGGGAATCAGGGTAAATCCACAGGAGAAGATATGGAGGAATTGTCATGGCAAAGAGATACGCCTGACGCCGGACAGGATTCTGATGACGAATAATAAAGGTACGTCCATCGAAATTTCCGACAGTGATGGAATCCATATTAAGAGCAGCGGAGCGGTCAATATGAAAGCACAGGGAAGAATGCAGCTCAGCAGTGAAAATTCCGGAATCGAGCTGACTGCTTCTAACCGTATCCTCATTCAGCAGGGACAGGCAGAGATGGTTTTGCAGGATGGCGTTCGGATTCGGGGCGCAAAGGTGAATATTATGTAAGAGGGAGGTCTTATGGTAGTTTTAGATGATTTGAGCGTGGAAACGGAAATCCCCATAAAGAAAGTAACTGATATGCAGGTCTTATGGCAGATGAATGAACATATGGAGTTTTACATATATGGTTTTTTGGATTATACCGATAAAAATGTAATCTTCAGGAGTTATCAGGGCAGTTCGGTTCGGGTGATATATAAGGGAAACTGCCTGTTTGCCGGCGCTGTAACGGATACGGAATTGAGGGCGGAGGGAAATATATACGAAATCCGAATATGGGGAAGCTCGGCCACTAAGAAGCTGGATCAGGAAATTCACAGCGAGATGTTTCAGAACGTTTCCATCACTTATCAGCACATGATTCGTGAACTGGTATTGGGAGCGGGAGGGCAGGTAATCTGCACGGTTGGAAATCAGGCGCTTGGGAAACCGAGGCTTTGTTATGAGGAGACTGTGTGGCAGTTTGCAAAACGTATGGCCAGTCACTTTCATAGCTGTATTATGCCGGACACTAAGACAGGAGGAGCCAATTTCTGGTTCGGTATACGGGAAGGGGAAAAAAGAACGGAGTGCAGCCTGCTCTGCGAAGGGATAGAGCTGAAAAAAAAGCCGGATAAAGGAGATTTCATTACAAGTTACCAAATGCGTGGGACGGAAGATTATGATCTGGGAGACAGCATCTGGCTGGATAATGCCTGGAGGACGATTTATAAAAAAGAGGTTCGGCTGGAGCGGGGAGAAGTCATCTTTTCTTATGGCGCTGCCAGAAAGGAAGAAATAAAAACGGAAACGTATGACCAGAAAAAAATCACGGGGTTATGCCTGAAGGGGAGCGTAGAGCGGGCGGAGAAAGAGCATGTCTATATCCGGCTTGACATAGATAAAAAGTCGGGAGAATATGGGTTTATGTGGCGTCCGGAAACCGGAACGGGACTGTATGCCATGCCGGAGCCGGGAGCGGAAGCGGAGATTTATTTTATGGAAGCAGATGAGAGCAGCGTGACAGCAATCCGTTGTGGAAAGAGCAAAAGTGCGGAGAATGATGAAAAAAAGCTGGAACTGCCAGATGGCGCAAAAATGATTCTAAATGACACGGGAGTCAGGATGCAGATGGAGGGCAGAGTGGATTTGTTGGACAACCGTATTGAGATTGCGGCAAAACAGGGAATTGAAATATCTGCATCCGGGAAGATAAAGTTAAGCTCTAAAATTCTGGAAATTGATTCACAGAATGAGATAAAGGCTATTACAGACAGATAATGGAGGGGTTATTTTGGCGGACAGAGAACAGCAGGTTTTACAGAGGGCATATAAACTGCAGGCGAAAAAAGGACCGAATGGAAATGAATATGTGGTGAGAGGGGC
This sequence comes from uncultured Clostridium sp., assembly GCA_947575275.1. Taxonomy (GTDB): domain Bacteria; phylum Bacillota; class Clostridia; order Lachnospirales; family Lachnospiraceae; genus Brotaphodocola. The sequence goes on from CANPMS010000011.1 coordinate 29,980, forward strand.
GGAGGTGTTCTGCGGGTGGGGGACGAAAAGCTGTGTGTTAAATCTGCCGATAGATCATGGAGTCAGCACAGATGATAACCGGCCGCTTATTACCCACAAGGATTGTACAAGCGCCAATATAAGCGGATTTGGCACATGCAGATTTTCAGATGAACCTTGCCGTCCTGTGCTGAATCAGTGGGAGTACAGTGAGAGAAATGACAAGATATTTAACAGACGGACACTTGAGAATGAATATGCGGTAACCAGAAATTCAACGGCAGTATGCAAAAACGCTTCTGTGCAAGGCGCAAGCCCTGCGGCGAGGGTAGCGTTTGCCTCATCCGGACAGACGGCTCCGGACTACACGGATAAAGAGTTGGAACATGCCATAGATATATACGAGGATGTGTCAAGGAGGTGGTGGCGTGGAAATGACGGCAGAGATTTCCTGGGCTATATCAAACCAGCTCATACGGGAATCTATAATTTTAGGGTTAGAGTAGAAAATATGGAAAACTATCAGGGAGGCAGCCTGTTTATCTATCAAACGGAGGGATGGCTTAAAAAGAGATTTCAGTATGTGGGAGCATATGATTTAACTATATTCGCAGATTCAAGCAAAGAGGTCTGGAATGTGTGTACAGACATTGTATTAAAGAAAGGTGTAAATTATTATTTTGAAGTAGATTTTCCTAATCTTGATTATTTCTCATACAGTCTGACCGGCAATCAAGATCTGGGGGAGCTTGGGGGGGAAATTGAAGATAAACAAAAAAGAGAAGCCCTCGAGAAAGAGGGATTTTCTACCACTAAGATTTCTGCCATGTGGGTAATAGGTTCTGAATTTGAACAGTTTTATCAGAAGGAGTATGGAGTGTTTGTTAATGAAAACGGGGGAATGGTACCTGTGGTCGTATTGTATTTGAATACTTGGTATCGCGAGCTCTTAAGCAGTGCATTGCTCAGGTATTTAAACAATGATAAGTTATTGATCTCCAGAGATTTCCTTTCCAAAGCAACAACTGTGGGCGGCGTGGTGACAACGATTGCCAGTTATGTGAATGTAGGTTCAGCAGTGGTTTCGGTTGCTTCGTATCTTTGTACAGCGGTAGGAGCAATAATCACGTTCTTACCTGATAGCAAGATTGAAGCGCTGCAGAAAAAACTGGCTGAAAACGAGAGTAGAGAACCCATCAAAGTATGTATCTATTTACGCCACTCAGATTCAGTATACTATATGGATCATCCATTGGGGGCTGCAGCTGCCCCCGATCCTGTCAGTTTAGAATATGAAGATTTTAGTGAATATGAACCTGAAAAACTTATTCAAATAAAAGGGGTAAAATATTTAAAAGGTACGTGGCAGTATTTTTATGGGTTCGATCCCCGTCTGGTTGAGAGACCCGATGTGATAGATGATATTTATAACCAAATGAAGCCCATTTTGGAAAAGGTAGATAAGGAGAATAAATAACGGTGAAAATTTTAAGGAAGAGAAAAATAAATAAGAAAATAATATTGGTTTTTTTTATTATGGCAGTCAGCGCTTTCTATGTGGCTGCAAATGCCAGGTGCAGGCTGATTATCCATAACGGGAAATTGCGCGGGGTAAAGAGCGGTATTTTTCAGAAACGTTCTGACCTTGTTGCCGTAGATATTCCGTCTTCCGTTACCCGCATTGACTCACGTGCCTTTCGCTTATGCACCAATTTGCAGGAGGTAACCATACCGGAATCTGTAACCGGCATAGGGAAATATGCGTTCGCATGGTGTTCTAATTTGAAGCAGGTGGAGATACCGGATTCAGTATTGTATATAGATCCGGGAGCTTTTTATGAATGCAGCAGTTTAGAGTATGTAAAACTGCCGGGTAATCTGACAGAGATAAATACGTTCCTTTTTGAAAATTGTGAAAGTCTGAGAAGGGTTAAAATCCCAGAAAACGTATCAAAGATTAGAAACGAAGCATTTTCTGGCTGCGTCAGTCTGGATGGGATTGAGATTCCCGACAGGGTATCAAGAATTGGAAGAGGAGCATTTTTTGGCTGTACCAGTCTGGAGAGGGTTGAGCTTCCAGACAGGGTATCCATAATAGGGAATGGCGCGTTCCAGGATTGCACCAATCTGGCTTATATAAAAACCCCGGAAGGAGTGGAACGGGTCGGAGAAGCAGCGTTTAGCGGAACAGCCTGTCTGGAAGCGGCAGAGCCGGATCTGTACGGAAATATTTATGTTGACGGGGTTCTTGTGGATCACCAGGGAGAAGAGACCTATGTAACAGTCAATGAGGGAACCAGGGTGATTGCAGCCAAGGCGTTTGGAGGGAATATCCATATTCAGCAGGTTGAACTACCGGACAGTCTCAGGGGAATTGGGGAGAACGCGTTTTACAGGTGCGATAATCTGGAGAGTATCAATCTGCCAAAGGGTCTGAAAAAAATATACTCCTACGCTTTTCTGGGCTGCAGCAAAGTTGAGCTGGATCTGCCTGATGAAGTGATGGAGATTGGAGACCGTGCATTTCTGGACTGTGAGCGCTTAACCGGCATAACCATTCCGGAGAATATACAATGGGTTGGAATAAATGTATTTGCAGGAACCCCCTGGTACGAGAATCTGGAGAGAGATGAATATGGCTGTCTATATGGCGATCATGTTTTATTGGACTGTGAAACAGATGGGTTGACTTTGGAAATAAAACCGGGAACCAGAGTCATAGCAGTGGGAGCAGTGCAGGATAATAATACTTTAACTTATATTAACATTCCTGACAGTGTAACACATATAAACGAATTAGCTTTTGCCGATTGTAGTGAAATCGAGGAAATAAAAATGTCAAAGGGAATTTTGGAGATTGGAGGGTATGCTTTCTGGCGCTGCGGAAACCTGAAGCAGATAGAATTGCCGGAAGGATTGAAATGTATTAAATGGGCATTTATTGGCTTCACCGATGTAAGAGAAGTCAGAGTCCCTACAAGTGTTGAAAAAATAGACGAATGTGCATTTGACCGATGTGATAGACTAAAAAGAATAAACGCGCCGGAGCATTTGAGGGGCAGGATACCGCTGGTAGTAGAAAATGCAGGGATTATCGCAGAGATTATCTATTATTAGAAAAATCAGGTGACAGGATTGGTTCAAAAAATATGCGGGAGGAATGTATCGCTTAACAAGGAGAATGAATAACGGTGAAAATGTCAAGGAAAAGAAAAAGTCAGAGAAAAATAAATAAGAAAATAATATTGGTGTTTTTTATTATGGCAGTTGGCGCTTTCTATGTGGCTGCAAATGCCAGGTGCAGGCTGATTATCCATAACGGGAAATTGCGCGGGGTAAAGAGCGGTATTTTTCAGAAACGTTCTGACCTTGTTGCCGTAGATATTCCGTCTTCCGTTACCCGCATTGACTCACGTGCCTTTCGCTTATGCACCAATTTGCAGGAGGTAACCATACCGGAATCTGTAACCGGCATAGGGAAATATGCGTTCGCATGGTGTTCTAATTTGAAGCAGGTGGAGATACCGGATTCAGTATTGTATATAGATCCGGGAGCTTTTTATGAATGCAGCAGTTTAGAGTATGTAAAACTGCCGGGTAATCTGACAGAGATAAGTATGTTCCTTTTTAAAAATTGTGAAAGTCTGAGAAGGGTTGAAATTTCAGAAAGCGTATCAGAGATTGGAATAGAAGCATTTTCTGGCTGTGTCAGTCTGGAGAGGATTGAGCTTCCCGACAGGGTATCCATAATAGAGATTGGTACGTTCCAGGATTGTACCAATCTGGCTTATATAAAAACCCCGGAAGGAGTGGAACGGGTCGGAGAAGCAGCGTTTAGCGGAACAGCCTGTCTGGAAGCGGCAGAGCCGGATCTGTACGGAAATATTTATGTTGACGGGGTTCTTGTGGATCACCAGGGAGAAGAGACCTATGTAACAGTCAATGAGGGAACCAGGGTGATTGCAGCCAAGGCGTTTGGAGGGAATATCCATATTCAGCAGGTTGAACTACCGGACAGTCTCAGGGGAATTGGGGAGAACGCGTTTTACAGGTGCGATAATCTGGAGAGTATCAATCTGCCAAAGGGTCTGAAAAAAATATACTCCTACGCTTTTCTGGGCTGCAGCAAAGTTGAGCTGGATCTGCCTGATGAAGTGATGGAGATTGGAGACCGTGCATTTCTGGACTGTGAGCGCTTAACCGGCATAACCATTCCGGAGAATATACAATGGGTTGGAATAAATGTATTTGCAGGAACCCCCTGGTACGAGAATCTGGAGAGAGATGAATATGGCTGTCTATATGGCGATCATGTTTTATTGGACTGTGAAACAGATGGGTTGACTTTGGAAATAAAACCGGGAACCAGAGTCATAGCAGTGGGAGCAGTGCAGGATAATAATAGTTTAACTTATGTTAACATTCCTGACAGTGTAACACATATAAACGTATGGGCTTTTGCCCAGTGCAGTGAAATCGAGGAAATAAAAATGTCGAAGGGAATTCTGGAGATTGGAGGGTATGCTTTCTGGGGCTGCGGAAACCTGAAGCAGATAGAACTGCCGGAAGGATTAAAACGTATTGGAGTAGCATTTACCAGATGTGGCAGTTTAAGGGAGGTCAGAATCCCTACAAGTGTTGAAAAAATAGGAGAAGGTGCATTTAGTGGATGCCATAAACTAAAAAGAATAAACGTGCCGGAACACCTGAGAGGCATATGGCTGGATGTAGGAGATGCAGAGATTATCTATTATTAGAAAGAGCAGGTGACAGGATTGGCTAAAAAAATATGCGGGAGGAACGTATCGCTCAACAAGGAGAATAAATAACGGTGAAAATTTTAAGGAAGAGAAAAATAAATAAGAAAATAATATTGGTTTTTTTTATTATGGCAGTCGGCGTTTTCTATGTGGCTGCAAATGCCAGGTGCAGGCTGATTATCCATAACGGGGAATTGGACGGGGTAAAGAGCGGGATTTTTCAGAAACGTTCTGATCTTGTTTCTATACATATTCCATCTTCCGTTACCCGCATTGACTCACGTGCCTTTCGCTCATGCACCAATTTGCAGGAAGTAACCATACCGGAATCTGTAACCAGCATAGGGAAATATGCGTTTGAAAGATGTTATAACTTGAAGCAGGTGAATATACCAGAGTCAGTGTTGTATATAGATTCGGGAGCTTTTCGTGAATGCAGCAGTTTAGAGTATGTAAAACTGCCGGATAATCTGACAGAGATAAAGTGGTCTCTTTTTGAAAATTGTGAAAGTCTGAAAAGGGTTGAAATTCCAGAAAACGTATCAAGGATTGGAGACGAAGCATTTTTGGGCTGTACCAGTCTGGAAAGAATTGAGATTCCAGACAATGTATCCCAAATAGGTTATTGTGCATTCCAGGATTGTACCAATCTGGGTTATATAAAAACCCCGGAAGAAGTGGAATGGGTCGGGAAAGCAGCGTTTAGCGGAACAGCCTGTTTGGAAGCGGCAGAGCCGGATCTGTACGGAAATATTTATGTTGACGGGGTTCTTGTGGCTCATCAGGGAGAAGAAGTCTATGTAGCAGTCAATGAAGGAACCAGGGTGATTGCAGACAAGGTGTTTAGAGGGAATATCCATATTCAGCAGGTTGAACTACCGGACAGCCTCAGGGGGATTGGGCAGACAGCGTTTTCCAAGTGCTATAATCTGGAGAGTATCAATCTGCCAAAGGGTCTGAAAAACATAGGCTCCTCCGCTTTTTTTGGATGTGAACGGTTAACCGATATAACTATTCCAGAGAGTGTGGAATCGGTTGGAATGGACGCATTTACAGGAACCCACTGGTACGAGAATCTGGAGAGAGATGAATATGGCTGTCTATATGGCGATGATATTTTATTGGACTGTGAAACAGATGGGTTGACTTTAGAAATAAAACCGGGAACCAGAGTTATAGCGGACGGAGCAATATATGGACATTATCAATTAACCTATGTTAACATTCCTGACAGTGTGACACATATAGGAGGTATAGCTTTTTTTGAGTGCATAGGAATCGAGGGAATAAAAATGTCGGGGGGAATTCGGGAAATTGGAGGGTATGCTTTTTGGGGCTGCAAAGAACTGAAGCAGATAGAACTGCCGGAAGGATTAAAACGTATTGAATGGTGGGCATTTGACCACTGTGTCAGTTTAAGAGAAGTCAGAATCCCCACAAGCGTTGAAAAAATAGGAGAAGGTGCATTTTGTTCAAGTGATAAACTAAAAAGAATAAACGTGCCGGAACACTTGAGAGGCATACCGCTGGAAGTAGAAAATGCAGAGATTATCTATTATTAGAAAGATTAAGTGACAGGATTGGTTTAAAAAAATATGCGGGAGGAACGCTATGAATGGGAGAAGGCGGTTGAGGACGTGTTCGTAAACCTTGTATTTCAATAAGAATCTAAAAGCCGACGATAAGCAGAGTTATTGACAAAAGAGGCAGTATGGGAAAAGGGATTGTTATGGATAGAGAAAAGAAAATAAAAGACAGCCTGATTGTGTTCCGCAACCGGTGGGTGGAACAGAAGCTTGGAGGCTGCAGGGAAGGCAGGGAACCAGGGCTATATGAAAAAGCAGAGAAACTGCTTTGCAGGGTATTAGAACAACAGAGGATAAAAGAGGCAGGGGAGATGGAGTACATTGCGCTCTTTCATTACCGGAGCAGTTTGTGGACAGGTACATACCGATACAGGCTTTTTGCATGGGATACGATGCCTTACATAGCTGAGCCAATGGCAAGTGAGGACTGGATTCCAGAATGGATTTATGAAGATGTGCCGCTGCTGAGGGAACAGATGAAGCAGGAGTTAAAACCGTTTGTGCGATTGAATGATTATGAGTTGGATGGGGCTGTCAGAACTGTTTTGGAGGAATACACGAAGATTGTGGAGGCAGAGTGGTTCCATGCGGTCATGGGGCTGGTACAGACGGAGGTATTTCAAGAGATCACCAAAAAAGAAAGCTGGCGGATACTCTTTGGAACTTATATGGATGAGATGAGAATTGTTGCATCAAAAGATAACAGGTGGTGAAGAAAATGGGAAAAAAGATTATATCGGGGAGCTCCTTCTCCATGAATCAGGAAATTAATATTACAGGTTCTGATGTACAAGTTAAGGCAGCAAAGGGAAAACGGTGGAGCCCGTTGAAAATGCCCACCAAAGATATATCAAAAGGATTTTCGGCTATGCTTCCGTCGTTGATGGGTTCAGTTCCGGCAAGTGGCGGATATGTAAGCGGACTTGCAATAGCCGCAGCGGCTTCTCTGTGTTCATCGGGAAATGTTGGAATTGCAGCCAGCCCCAACGGCAGGGATTTTCTGGTTTCTTATATCAATGTGCTGATGCGTGCGATGACGGGAGCAAATGCCTCCAAGGGAAATATAAACGAAGAAGAAATCCGTAAATTGCTCTCCGGCCTTCTTGCCAGCCTTCTGGAAAAGGCAGGCCCTGCTTACAGCAGCTACAAGCAGGTTTTAAAGGATGCCATGCAGGCAGAGACCCTGCAGGCGTTTTTAAAGGGAGTCCAGCCCCTTATCTGTGCTTTTACGGGAGACCCGGTCAACGCCAATACGGGAAACTTTATATATGAAAAAGCGGATTTGGAGATTGGCGGAAGGCTGCCGCTGCGCTTCCGGCGGTTTTACAATCGTCTGGATACCCGCAAGGGCAGTATGGGGAAGGGATGGCGTCACAATTATGAGATAGAGCTTTTGATTGAGAAGGACCGCTATACGCTTGTGTGGGACGATGGCAGGGAGGAGGTGTACCTGCGGACCAAGGACGGCACACCGGAACCGCTGTCAGAACTCCCATGCCGCCTGAAACGGGAGGAACAGGGGTTTTCTTATCGGACCCGGGAGGATGTTCTTTATTCCTTCAGCCAAACGGGAAAGCTCCAGAGAAAGAGGGAGAAAAACGGACGTATGCTGCACTTTGCCTACGACGGAAACGGGCGGTTATGCGATGTCAGAGGAACCGGCGGAATCTTTCTCCATTACGAGTATGACGCCTTTTGCGGAATGCTGTCCAAAGTGACAGACCATACGGGACGGAGCGTGTGCCTGCGCTATGAGCTGGGACGCTTAAAGGAAGTGACGGGAGCGGACGCAAGCCGTTACCGCTATGATTACTATGGGGATGGAAGTATCTGGCGCATACGCAATCCGCGGGACGTCTATGTTCTGGAGAATAGTTATGATGACAAAGGGCGGGTCACGGAACAGAAGTTTGCGGACGGAGGTCAAATCCGCTATCACTATCAGGAGGAGCTGAGCCGCACCTTTGTGGTTGACCAGAACGGAGGCCGCACCGCCTATGTCCACGATGAGCGTTTCCGCAATGTGAAAACCATCTACATAGACGGGGAGGAGACCTTCCGGTATAATGATTGGAATCAGTTGGTATCCAAAACCGATAAGAACGGAAACAAGACTCAATATGCCTATGATGACCATGGAAACACCACCCAGATCCTGTTTCCGGACGGCTCCAGGCATCATATGACCTATGATGCAGGAAACCGTCTGCTTGTGCTGTCTGTCAATGGCAGCAGGAAATGGAAGAACACCTATGATAAGAAGGGAAACCTGATTGCCGCGGAGGACGCACTGGGGAGAAAACGCATCATGGAATACGACGAGGAGGGAAATGTAACCGGCATGACTCTGCCGGACGACAGCCGCATTTCCCTGGAATATGACAAAAAGGGAAATATCCTCTCGGTGACCGATGGGGCGGGGAGCACAACCTCTTATACTTACGATGCCTGCAGCCGTGTGACTGCCACGGTGGACGGAAACGGAAACAGGACAAGCTTTGCCTATGATGCCTGCGGACGGATTACCGCCGTTACGAATGCGGAAGGGAAAACGCGCACCTACGCCTACACAAAAAACGGGAAGCTGACCAGGGTTACGGATTTCAACGGTGCAGTCACCAGCCAGGTCTACAACGAGATGAACCAGGTAAAGAGCATCTCCCTGCCGGACGGAGGCGTGCTCACTCTGGAATACGATTTGATGCAGAACGTGACCCGCAGGACGCTGCCCACAGGGGGAAGCTTCCAGTACCGGTACGACCGGTTGAACCGTCTGGAGCAGGTGATCCTGCCCACAGGAGGGAGCGTCCATTATGAATACGACGCCAACGGGAACCGGACTGCCATAACAGACCCGCAGGGGAACCGCACCATGATGGAGTATGACGAATTAAACCGCATGGTATCGGTCACAGACCCGGAGGGGGCAAGGATTACATACGAGTATGACATGGAGGGAAACCTGACCCGTGTCACCAACGCCATGGGACAGAGCCATACGTATGAATATGATGGGGCGGGGCAGAAGATCCGGGAGACGGATATTACCGGGAACACGGTATCATATGAATATAATGGGCTGGGAAAGGTGTGCTGCGTCACAGACCCTCTGAACCGGAAAACCACTTATGAATATGACAAGGGAGGGCGTCTGTCATGGGTCGCATATCCCAATGGAGACAGGGAGCGTTACCAGTATGATAAAAACGGAAATCTAATCCGCAGGGAGAATCAGAATGGGGATTTCCTGACCTTCACCTATGACTGCATGGATCGTGTGGTAAAGGTGAGCAGCAGTTTTGGGCAGGAGGAGCATTACACCTATGATGGGGCGGGGCATGTAACATCTGTAACCAATGCCCTGGGTTATAAGAGCACCTATGAATATTCCCCGGGAGGGAAGCTGACGGCGGTGACGGACCCGGCGGGGAACAAGACGGAGTATGCCTATGACCTGATGGGGAATCTGATCACCATCTGCCAGCATGAAGGAAGCAGAACCCTGTTGTCCGCGGATTCTCAGAAGAGCCGTGGGGAAGCGTTTGGTCATGCCGGAGGGGAGAAGATGCACATCACCCGGTATGAGAGGGATTTGATGGGGAATGTAACGACCGTCATCAACCCGCTGGGACAAAAGGAGCATTATGCTTATGACGAGGCAGGGCATCTGCTCAGCAAGACAGACCGGGATGGCTACCAGACGAATTACCGCTATAATGGCAGAGGCGATTTAGAAGAAATCAGCTACAACGACGGCAGGAGTGTCCAGTACAGTTACAATGCCTTGCGCCAGCTGACGGAGATTAAGGACTGGCTGGGGATTACCAGAATTGAGCTGGATGAGGCAGGCCGGGCAAAACAGATCACGGATCATAAGGGGAGAGAGGTCAGATACCAGTGGGGGCGTATGGGAGAGCGGATCGGGCTGGTCTATCCTGATGGGAGGAAGGTTTCTTATGAATATGATGAATGGTCCCGGTTAAGCCGTCTGATTGACGGAAACAGGGAGATTCAGTATCATTACAGGGAAGACGGGCGTCTGTCTGAAAAGGTATTTTCGGATGGACTGATTACCAGCTACGATTATAATGAGATGGGGCTGATTTCCAGTCTGATTCATCGGCAGGGAGAAAAAGAGCTGGAGCAGTACCGGTACACCTATGACCGTATGGGGAATAAGACCCGGATTGAAAAGCGCCGGGCGGAGTGTTTCAGGGCGGAGGGAGTGCCGGAGGAGATCAGCCGGAAGCTTTCAGCGGAGAGTGGGATTTATCAGTACCGCTATGACAAGCTGAACCGCCTGACAGAGGTACTGCATGGAAACGAGACTGTGAGCCGTTATGTCTATGACGCCTTTGGAAACCGAATCCAATCCAAGCATGGGTATGAGGAGCGGAGGTATGAATACAATGCAGCCAATCAGTTACTGAGGAGCGTATCAGGGGGAAGGGTTGAGTGCTACCAGTATGATAAGAGGGGAAATCTGACGGAGATTATCCGGGATGACAGGGCGATATACCGTTACCGGTATGATGAGACAAACCGTCTGGCAGAGGCTGTGAATGGCAGCGGTCAGGCAGTGCGTTATGAATATAACGGTCTGGGGAATCGGGTGGGGAGGAAGGAATATCGGCTGGAGGGCTTTGCAGGAGGCGGGAGTCTGACGAAGAATCCAGCTCTGCCGAAAGACCCGGTAAGGGAGACGGAGTATTTGCTGGATTTGACCAGACCCTACTTTAATTTGCTGGGAAGGAGGGAAATCACAGAAGGGCAAATTGTATCTCAGGTTTATACCTGGGATTCCAATGTGGTTTATGCCACAGAGGGAGAAAGCGCCCACCTGTATCTGCAAGACGAACTGGGAAGCCCGGTGCGTCTGGTTGGGGTGCAGGAAGATAATTCAAAGGGAATTCGACAGACGGTCTATGGGTATGATGAGTTTGGAAATGACCGGTACGGAACCCAGGGGGAGGTGCAGCCGTTTGGGTATACGGGGTATCAGAGGGACGCTGTTACCAATACCTATTTTGCCCAGGCGAGGGAGTATCTGCCGAAGGAGGGGAGATTTGGTGGAGAGGACTGGATAAAGGGCAGTATTGCAAGACCCTTTACGCTGAATTCATATGGGTACTGTTGGGGGAATCCGGTGGGTTTGGTGGACTTTGATGGGAAAGCACCGGATCCAGCCACCGTGCTAACCGGTTGGGCAGCAGGAAGGGCGGAAGCAGCGCAGGAGCTTATAGATGAGGCCAGAGCGGCTTATGACAACCAGCGTGTAACGATGTCGGCGACTGTATTTCCTGAGCCAACGGAAGATATGCCTGACTATACGGCAGTGGTTAATGAGTGGCTTATAAAAAAAGAAATTGAATTTATGGCGTGGAAGCGGGGCACAAATGATATGGCCGTGATGGTTCATTTTTATAATCAGGTTAAAACGGGTGGACCAATGGACATTAAGGAAGAAGAAAACTGGAACAAAGCGTTCAGCGTTGACCATCCAGGAGGTTCTTATTTTATTTATAATGGAGATGTGGTAGATCCAGGAACCTTAGGAAATATTACATATGGGTATATTGGTGCGTCGTTAGGATACCCAGATGTGCTGCTATATTATGGAGGAGGGTATGCAAATATGAAGAATCTCGGAGAAAAATATATTGCAACCGTGCCATTTATGCCGAATTACGGAGATGCGCCGGAAGATATTGAGTCCATAAAAAAAGGTATTGATTTGTACCATGATACTCATAAACTGGCCCCATTACTTGATTGTGTGGGAATAATTTAACAGATTGTTTATAGTAGCCTGATGATTGAACGATTGATGATAGGAGGTGGATATAGTAAGATGAAACTAAAAATCGGAAAACAGTATAGGCGCATTTTAGTAGTTTTAATCATCATATGGATTGTCCAAGATAGTTATCATTATCACCATAAATATAAACCAATAGATTTGACCAGTAAAGAAAGCATTATCCAGAGCCTCAAATCGGATAAAGAATTATTGTCCAAGGTGAGCACGATAATGTTGGAGAAAATGGAGGGAACAGAAGAAAAGGTAATAAGAATAAATGCAAGAGGGTTGGATGGATACCGAACATATCATAATGAGGCATTGAGAGAGGTATTTCAAAAGTATGATTTGATATTTATCCAGATTAGTAGAATAAGTGACCTAAAAATAAGTTTTGGTATTGGAAGAAAAAGAGAGGGTGTAACATATTATGGATTTTATTATAAAGAAGATGGACAACCAAAAACATGGGGGGCGGTGGGAGAATTAAAAGAATCAGGAGACGGCTATGAATATGAATCTCCAGGGAACTATACCTATTATACAGAACCAGCAGGAGATGGATGGTTTTATTATGAAACGATATATTACAGAGGCTTAGTGCTTTGACAAGGGCGGGCGTCTGGCATGGGTCGCATATCCCAATGGAGACAGGGAGCGCTATCAGTATGATAAAAACGGAAATCTAATCCGCAGGGAGAATCAGAATGGGGATTTCCTGACCTTGACCTATGACTGCATGAACCGGATGGTAAAGGTGAGCAGCAGCTTTGGGCAGGAAAAACGCTATACATATGACGCAGTGGGTCATGTAACCTCCATGACAGACACCCTGGGTCATGTAACCCAGTATGAATATTCTCTGGGAGGGAAGCTGACGGCGGTGACGGACGCCGCCGGGAACAAGACGGAGTATGCCTATGACCTGATGGGGAATCTGATCACCGTCTGCCAGCATGAGGGGAGCAGAACCCTGTTGTCCGCAGATGCTCAGAAGGGTCGTGGGGAAGCGTTCGGTCATGCCGGAGGGGAGAGGCTGCACATCACCCGGTATGAGAGGGATTTTATGGGGAATGTAACGGCCATCATCAACCCGCTGGGACAAAAGGAGCAGTATACTTATGACGGGGCAGGGCATCTGCTCAGCAAGACAGACCGGGAAGGCTACCAGACGAATTACCGCTATAATGGCAGAGGCGATTTAGAAGAAATCAGCTACAACGACGGCAGGAGTGTCCAGTACAGTTACAATGCCTTGCGCCAGCTGACGGAGATTAAGGACTGGCTGGGGATTACCAGAATTGAGCTGGATGAGGCAGGCCGGGCAAAACAGATCACGGATCATAAGGGGAGAGAGGTCAGATACCAGTGGGGGCGTCTGTCGGAAAAGGTATTTTCGGATGGACTGATTACCAGCTACGATTATAATGAGATGGGGCTGATTTCCAGTCTGATTCATCGGCAGGGAGAAAAAGAGCTGGAGCAGTACCGGTACACCTATGACCGTATGGGGAATAAGACCCGGATTGAAAAGCGCCGGGCGGAGTGTTTCAGGGCGGAGGGAGTGCCGGAGGAGATCAGCCGGAAGCTTTCAGCGGAGAGTGGGATTTATCAGTACCGCTATGACAAGCTGAACCGCCTGACAGAGGTACTGCATGGAAACGAGACTGTGAGCCGTTATGTCTATGACGCCTTTGGAAACCGAATCCAATCCAAGCATGGGTATGAGGAGCGGAGGTATGAATACAATGCAGCCAATCAGTTACTGAGGAGCGTATCAGGGGGAAGGGTTGAGTGCTACCAGTATGATAAGAGGGGAAATCTGACGGAGATTATCCGGGATGACCGGACGATATACCGTTACCGCTATGATGAGACCAACCGTCTGGCAGAGGCAGTGAATGGCAGCGGTCAGGCAGTGCGCTATGAGTACAACGGTCTGGGGAATCGGGTGGGGAGGAAGGAATATCATTCGCTGCTTCTGGAGAATCCGGTGAATGAGACGGAGTATCTGTTGGATCTGACCAGACCCTACTTTAATTTGCTGGGAAGGAGGGAAATCACAGAAGGGCAAATTGTATCTCAGGTTTATACTTGGGATTCCAATGTGGTTTATGCCACAGAGGGAGAAAGCGCCTACATGTATCTGCAAGATGAACTGGGAAGCCCGGTGCGTCTGGTTGGAGTGCAGGAAGCCAGAGAACGGGGAAGCAGTATGCCAGAAAATCCCGCTTCAAAAGCCAGACAGATTATTTATGGGTATGATGAGTTTGGAAATGATTTGTACGGAACCCAGGGGGAGGTACAGCCTTTTGGGTATACGGGGTATCAGAAGGACGCTGTTACCAATACCTACTTTGCCCAAGCGAGAGAGTATCTGCCGAAGGAGGGGAGATTTGGGGGAGAGGATATTATAAAAGGAGGGCTAATAGCACCAACGACACTTAATGTATATGTATATTGCTATGGTAATCCAATGAAGTGGATTGATTTAAATGGTGCTTGGCCGATACCAACAAAAGGGTCCATAAGCCAGTCTAATAAAGCTATGCCATCAGATGCAGAATATAATGGTGATTATTGGAGTCACAGATCAGAAACTTCGTCAATTCAGCGGTCAGCAAGAACTGCGAATCAAATAGCTAATATAAGAAAAGATGAGGGGGAAGTATTGAGCCTAGTTAATGATGAACAAGGAATTATACTTTTAACACACTATTTATATGGTGAAGGAGAAGATATTGTCGATCACAATGGATATTGGGCAGATTATTTAAAAGCCCATGACGGATTAAAAGGTGAGGTTCAAAATATACTTTTTCCAATTGGAGAAAGTCTTGCTCCTGGAAATGAGATTAGTATTGACGATCACTATAATAAGGAGAATGGGGGTATATTTGTCGAAAATGGAGAAAATATGACAGGATATAACTATTTACACGGACCTGAAGCAACGGTAGGAGCTTTCCATATTAAGGGAAGTATTGCAAAAGATCAGACAGGTGCAGTGACATATGATCTTGTGTATACTTGGAATGACATACTGGATGTAAATAATAATTATGCTACAGATAGGTTTAAATCCAAAATCGCTAATGTGGTATCATTAGGTCAGGCAGAAGCTTATAATATCAAGATATCATGGTCAGATCGAGCAGTGATAGGAGGAGGCAAAAACTGTGGTTGGTTATCCGATTAAATCAAAATATTTAATATTAATTTTAATCATAATTATTTTATTATATTCTTGGGGAAATTCTAAGCAGGAAAAACCCCCTGATGAGATTGAAATTGATTTTCATAATAGTTTTTTGGCGGATTTTAAGGTAGAAAATGAAAAAGTATATTTTTATTGTAAATTAACATTGTTAAATCATTCTAATAGTCTTAAAAATATAAAACTCACAGCAGAATCATCTGAAGATGTAAAGGGGGGATTGATAAAAGATAAATCCTTATGCGGCTTTGGTTGGGGACCTGGATTTGATACAATATCAAGTTATAATATTTTTACATTGCCTGAAAATTCACAACCCACAGAAGTAAATGTTGTTTTTATAGGGGAATACAATTTTAGGAGTGTGAAACACGATAGAAATATACCAGATATAATAAAAATAGAAATTGTGGATGAAAGTATTTCCGTCAGAAAATGACATTTGGAAAATATTTGTTGAACAAGAGAGAAAAAAACAGAAGAAGCGTTTAATTATGTGGTTTTTTACAAACAAGCTACTGTTACAGCCCAAGAGGGGAGTTGGAGCAGATTACCTATGGAGATGGAAGGAGTGTCCAGTACAGTTACAATGCCCTGCGCCAGTTAACGGAGATTGAGGACTGGCTGGGGATTACCAGAATTGAGCTGGACGAGGCAGGTCGGGCAAAACAGATCACGGCTCATAAGGGGCGACAGGTCAGATACCAGTGGGGGCGTCTGGGAGAGAGGACAGGACTGGTCTATCCCGATGGAAGGAAGGTTTCTTATGAATATGATGAATGGTCCCGGTTAAGCCGTCTGATTGACGGAAACAGGGAGATTCAGTATCATTACAGGGAAGACGGGCGTCTGTCTGAAAAGGTATTTTCGGATGGACTGATTACCAGCTACGATTATAATGAGATGGGGCTGATTTCCAGTCTGATTCATCGGCAGGGAGAAAAAGAGCTGGAGCAGTACCGGTACACCTATGACCGTATGGGGAATAAGACCCGGATTGAAAAGCGCCGGGCGGAGTGTTTCAGGGCGGAGGGAGTGCCGGAGGAGATCAGCCGGAAGCTTTCAGCGGAGAGTGGGATTTATCAGTACCGCTATGACAAGCTGAACCGCCTGACAGAGGTACTGCATGGAAACGAGACTGTGAGCCGTTATGTCTATGACGCCTTTGGAAACCGAATCCAATCCAAGCATGGGTATGAGGAGCGGAGGTATGAATACAATGCAGCCAATCAGTTACTGAGGAGCGTATCAGGGGGAAGGGTTGAGTGCTACCAGTATGATAAGAGGGGAAATCTGACGGAGATTATCCGGGATGACCGGACGATATACCGTTACCGCTATGATGAGACCAACCGTCTGGCAGAGGCAGTGAATGGCAGCGGTCAGGCAGTGCGCTATGAGTACAACGGTTTGGGGAATCGGACAGGCAGACGGGAGTACAAGTTGGAGGGCTTTGCAGGAGGCGGGAGTCTGACGGAGAATCCGGCTCTGCCGAAAGACCCGGTAAGGGAGACGGAGTATCTACTGGATTTGACAAAGCCGTATCATAATCTGCTGGAGCGAAGGGAGATTATAGAAGACCAAACCGTATCGCAGGTTTATACCTGGGATTCCAATGTGGTTTATACCACAGAGGGAGAAAGCGCCTACATGTATCTGCAAGACGAACTGGGAAGCCCGGTGCGTCTGGTTGGAGTGCAGGAAACCAGAGAACGGGGAAGCAGTATGCCAGAGAATCCCGCTTCAAAAGCCAGACAGATTATTTATGGGTATGATGAGTTTGGAAATGATTTGTACGGAACCCAGGGGGAGGTGCAGCCGTTTGGGTATACGGGGTATCAAAAGGACAGTATAACTAATACCTACTTTGCCCAAGCGAGGGAGTATATGCCCAATTTGGGAAGGTTTTTTGCAAAAGATAGAATAAGAGGTAATTCACGATATCCAAAAACGATGAATCGATATACTTATTGCTGGGGTGCCCCACTTAATTTCATTGATCTGAATGGTCTTTTTCCTTCGCCTCTAACTAATAGTGATATTGTACCTTCTCAGGATCATAGGGTAATGCCTTCAAATGCAAGCTCAAATCCACGTTATGAAGGAAGAATATCATGGCAAACATATGGAAAAAATGGGCAGTATGATGATATGATTCGAGGAAACAAAGAAAATATCTTGAATGCAGCATCTGCTTATGGACTGGATCCTCAAACATTAGCTGCTTGCATATATGTAGAACAAGTAAAAAATGTTGATTTTAAGGATTACTATTTAGACTGGACGGCTGGAACTTTAGGATTAGATACATCACTGGGGATTGCTCAAGTGAAAATATCAACCGCGCAATTGGTGGACGATGTGGGGTATATGCAATTTGATGAAGAAGATTATCCCGGGTTTGTTGATTCTGGAATAATGTCTAGGCTAGCAGATGATGAAATTAATATTATGTATGCTGCCGCATATTTGAAATATCAACAAGATCAGTGGATAAATGTTGCACCACAAATCACAGATCCGAGTTTACTAGGTACATTATATAATTTAGGGCATGAGGAAAGAGGTAAAGGAATTTTGGGATATGTATTTGGAGTTGGGAATTCTCCAAGAACTGCTCACGCGTCTCCTCAACCGAATCCTTTTGGCTTGGAGGTTAAAAATAACTACCAGAAAATGGGGGATTTGTTAGGACTATCTTGTGAAGGAGCTCAATAATGATAAAAAAAGGACGTTTTTTATTTGGAATATTAATAGGAATGATGATTGCTGTAATTCTCAATCCAATCTTATCAGAAACATATTTAACACAAAAATATGAAAAACACTTTCAGGAAAAAATGAAAATGTTTTTTCCAACACAAGAAAATGAGTTATCATTGAGGGTTAAATATTGTAAACGTTATTTGGCATATGGTGATCTCATAATTGGAAAGGAACAACATTTTTTCATACTAGATCCACATGATACTGCTCCAATTAAAATATTTACGGATTAAAAGGAAATAATGAATGAAAAAGGATAAAAAAATAACTAATTTAATAAAAGGCATAGTTGTTGGGTACATATTAGGTCTAATCATTGTCCCTTATGTCAAAGTTGAGATATTAACCTTTCTACATAGCAAGGAGTTTTATGGATTGGAAAGGCAGGTAAGTCTGGTTGGGGAAAGTGAGTATTATAAAGTGTTTTCTTATGATAGTAAACATTTTGCACGGGTTTACTATGTAGGAAAAAATCATTCTTATGGAAATATGTTCACATTTATAAACGAAGGCGGAAATTGGAACCTGTATCAGTGGGATACAATCTGGTCATCTTCAGGTTCGGCAGATGATTTTATATGGCCCTTCTATCCATAAAAATATTACATGTTGGCAGTATCTGGTGTTTTTCGGAAAGGTTGTTATCCATTGCCGCTGAGGACGCACTAGGGAGAAAACGCATCATGGAATACGATGAAGAGGGAAATGTAACCGGCATGATTCTGCCGGACGACAGCCGCATTTCCCTGGAATATGACAAAAAGGGGAATATCCTCTCGGTGACCGATGGGGCGGGGAGCACAACCTCTTATACTTACGATGCCTGCAGCCGTGTGACTGCCACGGTGGACGGAAACGGAAACAGGACAAGCTTTGCCTATGATGCCTGCGGACGGATTACCGCCGTTACGAATGCGGAAGGGAAAACGCGCACCTACGCCTACACAAAAAACGGGAAGCTGACCAGGGTTACGGATTTCAACGGTGCAGTCACCAGCCAGGTCTACAACGAGATGAACCAGGTAAAGAGCATCTCCCTGCCGGACGGAGGCGTGCTCACTCTGGAATACGATTTGATGCAGAACGTGACCCGCAGGACGCTGCCCACAGGGGGAAGCTTCCAGTACCGGTACGACCGGTTGAACCGTCTGGAGCAGGTGATCCTGCCCACAGGAGGGAGCGTCCATTATGAATACGACGCCAACGGGAACCGGACTGCCATAACAGACCCGCAGGGGAACCGCACCATGATGGAGTATGACGAATTAAACCGCATGGTATCGGTCACAGACCCGGAGGGGGCAAGGATTACATACGAGTATGACATGGAGGGAAACCTGACCCGTGTCACCAACGCCATGGGACAGAGCCATACGTATGAATATGATGGGGCGGGGCAGAAGATCCGGGAGACGGATATTACCGGGAACACGGTATCATATGAATATAATGGGCTGGGAAAGGTGTGCTGCGTCACAGACCCTCTGAACCGGAAAACCACTTATGAATATGACAAGGGAGGGCGTCTGTCATGGGTCGCATATCCCAATGGAGACAGGGAGCGTTACCAGTATGATAAAAACGGAAATCTAATCCGCAGGGAGAATCAGAATGGGGATTTCCTGACCTTGACCTATGACTGCATGAACCGGATGGTAAAGGTGAGCAGCAGCTTTGGGCAGGAAAAACGCTATACATATGACGCAGTGGGTCATGTAACCTCCATGACAGACACCCTGGGTCATGTAACCCAGTATGAATATTCTCTGGGAGGGAAGCTGACGGCGGTGACGGACGCCGCCGGGAACAAGACGGAGTATGCCTATGACCTGATGGGGAATCTGATCACCGTCTGCCAGCATGAGGGGAGCAGAACCCTGTTGTCCGCAGATGCTCAGAAGGGTCGTGGGGAAGCGTTCGGTCATGCCGGAGGGGAGAGGCTGCACATCACCCGGTATGAGAGGGATTTTATGGGGAATGTAACGGCCATCATCAACCCGCTGGGACAAAAGGAGCAGTATACTTATGACGGGGCAGGGCATCTGCTCAGCAAGACAGACCGGGAAGGCTACCAGACGAATTACCGCTATAATGGCAGAGGCGATTTAGAAGAAATCAGCT
>CANPMS010000012.1 GCA_947575275.1 uncultured Clostridium sp.
TGAGGTACTTAGAGATTATTTAGGGTCAGTGTAACATATGTTTGACAAACCCACAAAATAATGATAACCTTCACATCAATCCCACACCCAGATACAGGATAATTAACAGAAAACACTTGAATCCTTTATCGGTTTGGGTTATAATGACTATAAAGAGAGGCATCTGCTGGTAACAGATGCCTCAATAGGACTACCGATAGACGGTTAGCCCGATTAGTCAGTTACAGACAAATAGCCGTATCCTTTGGTCGGGGGCGGCTATTTTTGTGTTTTATTACTATCCTTGCCAAAGGAATATCCGATTCCGAAACAGGTCAAGCCGAAGCTCAACACTGCAATAAGTCCCAAAATATCCATATGGCTCATCCCTCCTTTCCCAGATTCCCTTTCGGGTTTCTATGTAAACGGAGGGTCACAGTCCCTCCGTAGAGGGCTAACCGCCTACCATCTTGGTAAGATCCAAAGAAATACTATCACAGTTTCACAGGAATTTCAATAGGTTGAGATTTTAGAGTAGGAAAAGTACGAATCTTATTTCTCAACATCATATTAACATCACAGAGCAAAAAAGACCGAAAAATCGCTTGAAATAAAGCCTTTCGGTCGATTTGTACTCTATTCGAACTTGGTGTGTTCTTCGTTGTCCTTAACTATATTTGTTTAAATTTTATGTAAATACACACCGCTTTTTACTTCAATTACATCATTTATTCTGGTTTACTGATTTTCCATTACCAAAATGTTGCCATACCATTCAAACAAATCAAATTGGATTTACGCCGTTGATTCAACAAGATATCCATAAATCAACTCATCTAATTTTTCGTCCTACATAGAGCCACCATTCTCAACATAAAAACAAGGTGATTTTTGATGATATTCGTCCAAAACGTCATTATTCTTTCTGGTATAGGAAACGGATTCATTATACTGCCAATGTTTTCCAGAGAACCTCTTTGCCTTTACTACTTCCTTTTTAGGAATAGGTTTATCACCGTCCATATATCCGCCTTCTCCACGAATGTGCTCAAGTATAATCCTGTTAAAGTACTGATTTATGCTAAACAGATATTTTTTCCTGACAATATGCTTGGGCACAACAAGCAACTCCTGACCACTAACGCAATATGACGGTCTTTCTATTTCCTTCCAACATGATTCCTTTCTGTCCCATGTCCAAAACAGTAAAGATTCATTACTTTCCACCCCATATTTCTTCATTTGCTGTAATGTAAACTTATTCAACTGCTCATGCAGAATATTAGTCAGTAAATCTGACAAACCATCCTCTGCAAAATATGGAATCAGCAACGGCAAATCTTCTGCTTTTTTCATAGTAGAGATTTCGGGAATAATTTGCTCCAAAGGCGTAAATATTTCGAGCAATCCGTTTACCGTGTTCCCTTTTCCATTATCACCACGCCCATAGCCGAAGCGGGTTCCATTTTGCTCCCCTGCATGTGATAGCAACTCCCTCTTTTTGATCATATCTTCTTCTCTGTATGCTTTATAAAATTCATCAAAAAATGACTTAACTGCAGCCTTCGCCTCCTGACACCATTCATCACCTGCGATTTCGATCAGCAATGGATCTATAAACAACAAATTGTCATGATTTACAACCACATCTATAAAATCATAATACAGATGTCCTTTTATCCCTTTGTTCCAATGATCTGATACATAATGTTTTTTCATATAACACACCCTTTCTCCCATACGGGAAATATTTTTACCATTTGACTTCATTTTCAGGTACGCAAATACACCTACAAACATTTTTTGCTTGAAATCTGCTATAAATGTGCTATACTGTTCTTGGACGAAAATGTGTATAGCACATTTATGGCAGAAGCACGTCAAAGCTATTGCAGTAGCTATTGATGTGCTTTTTGTTCGTATTTATTTAACTCATTTATCTTCATCCACCTCCTCATCTTTTTGACTTTGAAGCGCATCCCGCACGGAAATATATAAAATCTGTTCTTCTGTATCATATTTAGCAACATAACGGATTGCAGGACTAAATTGTAAGCCAGTAAGTGTTGATAAATACTTCACAAAATCCTTACATCCAATCCTTACCCACCCGTTTTTCATTCTACTGTAAAATTTATATGATTTTACATTTTCGTTACCGTCATATTTCTTTACGCCAATCGTCAGAGTTTGTTCATCAAATCCCACGACAACCTCTTCTGGATTTCCAAGCAGCGAGATGGATGGTGTATTAAATCCAAGGGCAAGTTCACTGATTGTAATATATGGTGCACCAGCAGCAACACAGTTCCAATCAAAATTAAATTTCATCTCATCACCTCCGATCAATACTTTCCTACATATGGAATTATACTTCAAGCACAAAAAAATGTCAACAAAAAACATTTAAAAATTTTTTTCGCAACATTTTAAATGAATTTTTACAACATCATCCATCAAAATCGCAAACAAATCCGACTGTCTTTCACCCGCAAAGCAAAAAGAAGTTCCCATATACATAAGTATAAATAAAAACTTCCTTCAATTTCAGTACTCAAAAGCTATTATAAAAATATTTAGTTGCCTTTCCCCATGCTGCTCTCTTTCTTTCAAGTTTTTCAGCAAATCCTAATTAACCGTTTTTCTTCCCCCCCCCCCCGGCAAATCATTCCCTCTATACAGCAGATTATAGCCTGTATCTCCACAAACTTTTTTAATCCTCATACATATCGCCATGTTCTCTTTACATCTTGATTTGATTTTCTTTTTTATTTTGCTTTGTTTTCTTTTGTGTTCACATTTTATATTTTCAAAAGCAAATCACCGTTTTCCAAAAAACTTTGCACTGTTTCCAAACATAAACGAAATGCCCCTTATGGACTGATGTTCCATTCCAACCGGGGATCCCAGTGTACTGCCTTCCCATTCCGGCTGCTCCCTCAATTTTTTTCACAAAAAAGTGTCCACTCACTTGACTATGGTTCAAACTTTAATGTAATAATTGACAAAAAAGGCATCAGAAACTCCTCAGAATCTCTGATGCCATACTGATACTATATTTTTACTCTCTCACAATCATCTCTTCACGTCCGGGTCCAGTTCCGATAAACTTCACCGACACCCCAATATACTCCTCAATAAAGGAGATATACGCTCTGGCATTTTCCGGCAGCTCCTCAAAGGATTTACAGCCGGAAAGGTCGCCAAAGTTTCCGTCAAATTCCTTATAGATTGGTTTTGCGGCGTTTAAAAACTCCAGGCTGGTGGAAAAATCTTCTGTTACTGTCCCGTTGCAGTCATATGCCACACACACACGAATCTTGTCAAACCTGCCGATGGTGTCTATATGATTCACCGAAAGAGCAGTCAGACCGTTGATGCGCTTTGCATATTTTAAGGTTACCAAATCCAGCCAGCCGCACCGCCTCGGTCTTCCGGTGGTGGTTCCATATTCGTGTCCCAAATCACGGATTCTGTCGCCTGTGGCGTCCAGAAGCTCTGTTACAAACGGTCCCTCGCCCACACGGCTGGAATAGGCCTTAATCACGCCATAAACATTTCCAATATCCGATGCGCTTAAGCCGGTTCCCGTAATAACGCCGCCGATGGTGGGATTCGATGAGGTCACATAAGGATAAGAGCCAAAATCAATATCAAGCAGCGTCGCCTGCGCTCCCTCCACAATCACCTTCTTATCCTGCTCCAGAGCCCTGTGCAAATACGTTACGGTATCGCACACATAGGGTTTCAGCTTTTCTGCATAACCACGGTAATGATTGAGAATCCTATCAAAATCCAGCTTCTCATCGATGGAGGTATCCTCCGGGTCATAGAACTTTAGCAATGCCCGCTTTGACTCCACATGCTCCTTAAGCCGCTCAGCAAAACTGTCGGCATACAGATCTTCCACCCGCAGACCCGACCGCTCATATTTATCGCAGTAGGCAGGACCGATTCCTCTCCCTGTGGTTCCGATTTTTCTTGATTTTCTTGCCTTTTCAAGAGCCACATCAATCATCGGGTGGTATGGCAAAATCACCTGGGTCTTGTCGCTGATTTTCAAATAATTTTCCACATCATAGCCATGAACCTTTAAATTTTCAATCTCCGCAAGTAAAACTTCAGGATTCATTACAACACCATTGGCAATTACGCCAATGGTATGACCGGAGAGGATTCCGGAAGGAATCAGGCGCATAGCATACTTCACTCCATTCACCTTGATCGTATGGCCCGCGTTATCTCCGCCGGTAGCGCGCACTGCAATATCCGCGTCAGTCCCAAGATAGTCAATTACCTTCCCCTTGCCTTCATCTCCATAGAAACAGCCAATTACCACATCTGCCTTTGACATAATCCGTCTCCTTCGCTATGTATCAAACACGCTTCTTATACTCATTGTGTCATCACCGTCTGCCTGCAGGCAGACGCATTTTTCTTCTGATTAAAGCAACAATTAACAGTATATAAGATAATCCAATCAAAATCAATACGTAAAAAAAGACGGGCTGATTTTTTTAATCTGCCTGTCTCTTTTTATTACATCAAAATGCTGAATATTTACACTGCAATCTCTGCAGTCATGCCGAGAATCTCACGGTTAGCATCAAGAATTCCTTTCACCACCTCAGCCAGAAATTCCTCCACCTGCCGGGGGGCACGTCCCACATAGCGGGACGGCTCCATACACGCCTTCAATTCCTCAAGGCTTAAGCCAAACGCCGGGTCTGCTGCAATCAGCTCCAGCAGGTTGTTATCCAGGCCTTTCTCCTTCACGTTTCTTCCTGCCTCCATGGAAAGCTGACGGATTCTCTCGTGCAGCTCCTGCCGGTCGCCGCCGGCCTTTACTGCATCCATCATAATATTTTCGGTCGCCATAAACGGCAGCTCTGCCATAAAGTGCTTTTCAATTACCTTCGGATACACCACAAGACCATTCACCACATTCAAGTAAAGATCTAAAATACCATCTACCGCTAAAAAGCCTTCCGGCACGCTGAGACGCTTGTTGGCAGAATCATCCAGGGTGCGCTCGAACCACTGGGTGCTTGCCACCAGCATCGGATTCATCACATCACTCATCACATAGTTGGAAAGAGATGCGATACGCTCACTGCGCATGGGGTTGCGCTTATACGCCATGGCAGAAGAGCCAATCTGATCCTTCTCAAAAGGCTCCTCGACTTCCTTTAAATGCTGCAGGAGACGAATATCATTGGAAAACTTATGGGCGCTCTGGGCAATTCCCGCCAGCACATTCAAGACGCGGGTATCCACCTTACGGGAGTAGGTCTGGCCGGAAACAGAGTAGCAGGAGCCAAATCCCATTTTTTCTGCAATCATCTGATCCGCCTTACGGCACTTTTCATGATCCCCCTCAAACAACTCCAAAAAACTCGCCTGGGTTCCGGTGGTTCCCTTTGAGCCTAAAAGCTTCATATTACTTAATACATAATCCAAGTCCTCCAGATCCAGACACAGCTCGTTAAGCCACAGGGTGGCACGCTTACCCACAGTCGTAGGCTGCGCCGGCTGGAAATGAGTAAATGCAAGGGTCGGCTGATTTTTATATCTCTCAGCAAATTCCGCCAGTTTCGCGATTACGTTAATCAGCTTTCTGCGAACAAGCCTCATCCCCTCCGTCATAATAATAATATCTGTATTATCACCCACATAACAGGAAGTGGCGCCCAGGTGAATAATTCCCTTTGCCTTCGGGCACTGCTGACCATAAGCATACACATGAGACATAACATCATGGCGTACAATCCGCTCCCGCTCTTTTGCCACATCATAGTTAATATCCTCAGCATGCTCCTTCAGCTCATCAATCTGTTCCTGGGTAATGGGAAGCCCCAGCTCCTTTTCCGTCTCCGCCAGTGCAATCCACAGCCTTCTCCACGTCTTAAATTTCTTGTCGGGAGAAAAGATATACTGCATCTGTCGGCTGGCATAGCGCTCGGACAGCGGGCTTTGGTATCGGTCGTTCATAATCTCCTCCTGTTTATTTATCATTTGATACAGGTTATTGGATTCCAAGGCGGCGGAACACTTCCTGATAAGCGTCTTCCACATTTCCAAGATCCCTGCGGAAACGATCCTTATCTAATTTCTCATGAGTATCCTTGTCCCACAGACGGCAGGTATCGGGAGAAACCTCATCTGCAAGAATAATCGTTCCATCTGCTAGACGTCCAAACTCAATCTTAAAGTCAATCAGATCGATGCCCAGACCTGCAAAGTATTCCTGCATCACCTCGTTCACGATAAACGCATATTTAGTAATGACATCGATCTCCTCCTGGGTCGCCAGATTCAAAGCAAGAGCATAATAGCTGTTGATAAATGGATCATGGAGATCATCATTCTTGTAGCTGAACTCCAGAGTCGGGCAGGCAAGCTTGATTCCCTCATCCATCCCCATCTTCTTTGCAAAGCTTCCTGCAGAATAGTTGCGGATAATTACCTCAAGGGGGACAATCTCCACCTTTTTTACCACAGTCTCACGGTCATTTAACTCTTCCACCAGATGGGTCGGCACACCCTTCTTCTCCAGCAATTTAAAAACGTGATTCGTCATGCGGTTGTTGATGGCGCCCTTTCCAACGATAGTGCCTTTCTTTGAACCGTCAAATGCAGTTGCATCATCCTTATAGGAAACAATCAGCATATTGGGATCCTCGGTCATAAACACTTTCTTTGCCTTGCCCTCATACAGTAATTCCTTTTTTTCCATGGTATCCACCTGTCCTTTTTTATTAATTTATAAGTTTTATATATAAAAGAATGGCAATTCAGAAGAAATTATAATACAGTGTATAGGGAATTGCAATACATTCTTTTATTAGATTAATTAATGAGATTCTATCTTCCCAGACGGGACAATTTCCTGGCTCCGGTGGTAAAATTGAAGCTCCAGGCTATCCCTAAGAAACCTGACTCCAAAAATCTGCTGCCAGTGGGTTCCTTCTCCGGCTCCGCTCTCCCAGTTCATACCGGATTCCGTCCACTCTATGGCATACACTCTCTCCTGACGCACCAGACAAAATCCCCTGTCCCGGATGTTATGGGCGGCACCCGCCAAAAGCTCTAACCCCAGAATGAAACACAGCCCCCGCCGTACTCCCCGCAGGCTTCTCTGCGTTTTCCATCTCCCGGCATTCTCCCGTATGTATGCGCGCCGCCATCGCCTTATAGCGCGTTTTCTCAGCCAACTGCAGCCTGCCATGAAACCTCCCTTTTACGTCTTGTACATGTATGCACCCATCATATCATTATCACTCCTTACAAGTCAATCCCGGATAGCTGAGAAACAAAGAGTTCGGCTTGCGGGACTCTCGCGCCGGAGTGCGGTTGCCGCAGCAACCATTTCCCCTGGGCGCGTAGTGCGCATCCCCCGGAGGGTTTTTCTTTATAGGACGCAACTTCCTATAAATAAAAAAGACCGGGCCGGAGTTCTTCTTCCCGCCTGGTCTTTTTACTCTGCTGTTACTGGCTCTCGTCAGAAGCTGCGGAAGAGGTATCACCGGTTATATCCTGGATTCCCTTCTCCACATCATCTACAAGACCTTCAATCACACCACCGGACTCGCCGTTTTTATTCCCTGCTCCGGTCGTGCTTCCGCCTCCTGCAGCGCTGCTTTCTGTGGTGCTTCTGCTGCCTCCTGTGGTACTTCCGCCAGTAGTGCTTCCGTTGGTGGTACCGCCGTTTTCACTGTTCATACCTGCGCCGCCGGTGGTGGAACCAGAAGTGGATTGCGCTGCCGAACTGCTCGTGCTCCCGCCGCCGGTATTATTCTTATTGCTGCAGCCCGCCATAGCAAACACCGAAAGCGTAAGCACCAGAACTAAAAATGACATTCTGACTTTTCTCATAATCATGGTCTCCTTTCTTTTTTTCGTTCTTAGTATGTCAGGAAAGGAGATATTTTATGTAACAATTCCACTTGGTCAATTTTTTAATAATACAGCTATTTCCCTTAATGCAAATTATGCCTGCAAACTGGAAAAACTTGGCAAAGACGCTTCAATGACATCGGCCATATCATAAAGCCCTGGCTCTTTTCCTGCAAGGAACATCGCCGCCTCCAATGCGCCTTTTCCAAAAATTGCTTTTGAATACGCAGTATGAGCGAATGTGACCACCTCATCCCTGCCGGCAAAAATCACCTCGTGCTCCCCCACAATAGAACCTCCCCGTACACAGGATATTCCTATTTCATTCGACCCGCGTTTCACACGCTCTGCCGTCCTGTCATACTTGTAATGACAGCAGTGATCCAGAGCTTCATTTACCGCGTCAGCCAGGGCCAGTGCAGTACCGCTCGGCGCATCCACCTTCTGATTATGGTGCTTCTCCACAATCTCAACATCAAACCCTGCCTTTGCCAGTACATTGGCCGCATCCTTCAAAAGCTTCATCAGCATGTTGATGCCCAGGGACATATTTGCAGACCGCAGGACTGCCGTCTTTTTCGCAGTCTCCTCCACCTTGTCAATCTGCTGCTGGGAAAGCCCGGTGGTGCATAACACCAACGGAAGCTTTCGCTCACCGCAAAAATCCAGCAGATGGTCTACTGCGTTTGCAGAGGCAAAATCCACAACTACATCTGCCTCCACATTACACTCCTCCAAAGAGGCAAAGACAGGATAATCCTTCTGTTCCCCTGCAAACAAGTCGATTCCCGCAACAATCTGAACATTGTCCATATCCTTTGCCAAGCTGCTTATGGTGCGCCCCATGGCGCCGCTGCATCCGTGCATAATCACTCTTACCATAGCTTTATCCCCTTTCTGTCTCCTTACAGAATTCCGTATTCCTCCATTGCCTTTTTCAAAAACGCCTTATTTGCCGGCTCCATCTCCGTAAGGGGAAGACGCAGAGATCCAACTTCCTTACCCATCATGTTCATAGCCGCCTTTACGGGAATTGGATTCACTTCACAAAACAACGCATTGATTAACGGGATTGCCTGAATCTGCATCTGACTGCTCTTTTTCACATCTCCTTTAAAGTAAGACTCACAAATATCATGGGTCTGGCTGGGGGCCACGTTGGACAGAACCGAAATCACTCCCTTTCCACCCATGGAAAGAAGAGGTACAATCTGATCATCGTTTCCGGAATACAGATCCACACAGCCATCGGCCAGACTCATAATCTCGGCGATAGCAGAGAAATTTCCGCTTGCCTCTTTCACTCCCACAATATTTGGAACCTCACGGCACAATTTCACAATCGTCTCCGGCTTCATCGTTACACCAGTACGTCCTGGGATATGGTAGAGAAGAATCGGAATATCCACCTCACCGGCAATCGCAGTGTAGTGGGCAATCAAACCATTCTGGGTCGCCTTGTTATAATATGGGGTCACAATCAAAAGCGCGTCTGCCCCTGCTTTTTCAGCCTCCTTGGACAGATGGATTGCCTCTCTGGTGGAGTTGGATCCAGTTCCCGCAATCACCGGGACTCTCCCGGCAGCCACCTGGCACACGAACCGCACCACTTCAATATGTTCATCATGGGTCATGGTGGATGATTCCCCTGTGGTGCCGCAGGCAATGATTGCGTCTGTTCCGCCTGCAATCTGCTCCTCCACAAGCTGCCTGAGTTTCTCGTAGTTTACCTCCTGGGATTCTGTAAACGGTGTAATCAGAGCAACGCCTGCTCCCTCAAAAATAGCCATAATCTCTATATCCTCCTTATTCATTTTCCTTTGTTCTCAGACACAGAAAAAGGACTGACACAAGTCTGGTCAGCCCTTAAAGTCCGCTATGCGTCACTTCGCTTTAAGTAGCCCTCCACCCTCAGGTGACAGTCACAAGGTTTTTCACCTTATGCCCAGACAGAGCATACCCAGAATACCCTCCATCTTCGGCGCCCACCCTTTCAGGAACTTTCTTCTGCTTCTGGAGCATCCGATTCCTTACTCATGCTTCGCGCAACCTCTACTTGCTTATTATGTACCTATCCTATCATCATATGATACAAATGTCAACTTCAAACTATAATACTTCTACCTGCTTTATCTTATCTGCTATCCGGCGCACACCATCAGGAAGCTCCCTGCCCGTCACAATCACTTCCGCCTCACCGCGGTAGCCTAATACAGAAGTCAGCTCATCCTCCTTGATAACTCCCTGCTCTACCAGCCCCAAAGCCTCATCAAGAACTAAAAGCTCGCACTCTCCTGTGGTCAGAACCTTCTTGGCATAATTTAATCCGTTGCGAATATTGGACTGCTCCTCCTGCTTTTCCTTCTCACTCAACTCTGTAAAGCAGGAATCTGACTTCTCAAACCGAAAAATTTTCATATCCGGCTCCAGATGCTTATAAACATCTAAAGCATCCTCCTTCTGCTTACCCTTCAAAAACTGGATAATAATCACGCTCTTTTGCTCTTCAAGCGCCTGCATTGCCCTTCCAAGAGCCATTGCAGTCTTGCCGGAGCCTTCTCTGCCGCAGATAACCTCAAGCCTTCCCGTACTCATCCCTATGCACCTCAACTTATTTTCTCAGACGAATTTTGCAATTACTATTCTTCCTCTTCCCCGCATTCCAGCTTGCTGATGGAAACCTCGTATGCGACCCGCTTTTCACATTCCGTATCGGAGAGCTTCTTAGTGTATTCACGACTCTGGACTCTTCCCCAGACTCTCACGCGGGTTCCCACCTCAAATCCGGAAGCAAATCTGGCATTGCGCCCCCATGCAATACATGGTATGTAATCCGACTTTCCATAAGGACGATTTACCGCCAGAAGAAGGTCTGCAATCTCACGCCCAAGAGGGGTCTTGCGGTAAATCGGCTCCTTACAGATATAGCCGTCCAAAAAAATCTGATTGGTTTTGGTATAGTCAGTAAACTCTTCCATAAAAGTGATTTCCCGTACAAACACAGACAACACCAGCCTGTTTTTCACACCCTCATGGCGGTTGTAGGAACGAAACTGTCCCGTCGCCTCCACGGTACATCCACGGTAATCCTCATGTACATTAATCAGGCGCTCAGAAATCATAAGCGGAATAATATCCGCCTGCTCACTCAGACGGTTTACTCCCAAATCTACTACATAGAAACCTTCTCCAAACACTTCATGGCTGAAGGTGAAACCAGACACAATTTCTCCAATTACGCTCACTTTGTTGTTCTCAATCACTTTTTCCGACATGGTACTTTTCTCTCCTCTTTCATTTACATTTTTGCTTTACGCTAATAGTATATTTATGAAAAAGGTCTTATACATATGAACATTTCCCTTCGCCCAATGTTGACAAAAAGCGCTATTTCTTCATTGCCGCGCGCTTACGCATGGTTGGATCCAGAATCTTTTTTCGGATGCGCAAATTCTCGGGAGTGACTTCAAGCAGCTCATCTGTATCAATGAACTCAAGACATTGCTCCAGGCTCATCAGTTTTTTCGGCACCAGCTTAAGCGCCTCGTCAGCGCTGGAAGAACGGGTGTTTGTCAGCTTCTTTGTCTTGCAGACATTCACCTCAATATCCTCTGTTCTGGGATTCTGACCAATTACCATCCCCGCGTAAACTTTCTCACCTGGTCCCACAAACAAACTTCCCCGTTCCTGGGCATTAAATAAGCCATAGGTGATGGTCTCACCACTTTCATAGGCGATCAGTGACCCGGTTTTCCGGTAACTTAAATCCCCCTTATAGGCGCCATAGCCATCAAATATGGTGTTCATGATGCCGTTGCCCTTCGTGTCAGTCATGAATTCACCGCGATACCCAATCAAACCTCTGGAGGGTATGGAAAACTCCAGGCGGGTGTAACCGCCGTTGGAGGGGCTCATACCCTGAAGCTCCCCCTTTCTTGAGGTCAGCTTCTGGATAATTGCACCAGTAAACTCCTCCGGCACGTCTATATAGGCAATCTCCATCGGCTCAAGCCTCTGATTGCGCTCATTGTACTTGTAGAGAACCTCCGCCTTGCTGACTGCAAACTCAAAGCCCTCCCGGCGCATATTCTCAATCAGCACCGACAGATGAAGCTCGCCGCGGCCGGATACCTTGAAACAGTCCGGTGAATCAGTCTCCTCCACCCGCAGGCTCACATCGGTATTTAATTCCTTAAACAGGCGTTCACGAATGTGCCGGGAGGTGACAAATTTTCCCTCCTGCCCCGCAAGGGGGCTGTCATTCACCATAAAATTCATAGCGATGGTAGGCTCAGAAATCTTCTGGAACGGTATGGACTCCGGTCGCTCTGGTGAGCACAGGGTATCCCCGATATGCAGCTCGGTGATTCCAGATACTGCCACAATATCGCCTACGGTCGCCTCCGATACCTCTACACGGTTTAAGCCGTCAAACTGATACAGCTTTCCAATCTTCACACGACGCAGCTTATCCGGGTCATGATGATTGACAATGACACATTCCTGATTAACACGGACCGTTCCATTCTCAATTTTTCCGATGCCAATACGCCCCACGTAGTCGTTGTAATCAATCGTGCTGATCAGCATCTGTATATCCGCTTCCGGATCACCCTCGGGAACCGGAATATAGTCGATGATTGTCTCAAACAACGGACTCATATCCACCTCCGGGTCATCCATCTCCTTCTTTGCAAAGCCCGCCTTTGCCGAAGCAAACACGAACGGGCAGTCAAGCTGCTCGTCGGAAGCATCCAAATCCATAAACAGCTCCAGCACCTCGTCAATGACCTCAATAGCTCTGGCCTCCGGCCGGTCAATCTTGTTAATGCACACAATAACAGATAAATCCAGATCCAGCGCTTTCTGCAGCACGAATTTCGTCTGGGGCATCGGACCTTCATAAGCATCCACCACCAGAACTACCCCATTCACCATCTTCAACACCCGCTCCACCTCGCCGCCAAAGTCCGCGTGACCGGGGGTATCGATAATGTTGATTTTCTTATCCTTATAAAACACGGCAGTGTTCTTGGACAAAATCGTGATGCCGCGCTCCCTCTCAATATCCCCGGAGTCCATCACCCGCTCCGCCACCTCCTGGTTGGCCCGGAATACACCGCTCTGTTTCAAGAGCTCGTCCACCAAGGTGGTCTTGCCGTGGTCAACATGGGCAATAATTGCAATATTTCTTACATCTTCTCTCTTCATTTTCATTGGATTTCTTCTTTCTAGCCTGAATTTTGAATAAAGAGTCCGGTAAGCCGGACTCTCGCGCCGGAGCGCGGTTGCCTCAGCAGCCATTTTCCCTGGCGCGAAGTGCGCATCCCCCGGAGGGTTTTGCTTTATAGGACGCAATTTCCTACAAAGTAAATATAATCAATGTATAAATATAACATTGCATCAGGAAGATTGCAAGCCTTTCCTGTCTGCGTTACATCTGATCGCCAAACAAAATCAGGCTGCCATCCATCTTTGCGTAGTACAAAAATCCCTCATCCTCAATCACAGCCTGTCCCCCTGTTTTCTCTGTAACCTGCGCCGCAAAAGAGCCTTTCTTCTCCTCAGGAACCACAAACCGCATCACCACTTCAACACCATATTCCGTCTCAGGCGCAGGAATACCCAACTGGGCCGCAATGTACTGGATTTTCCCCACACCATTATAATCCGTTATTATTTTAACACGTCTTCCCGGACATTTCTCAACTATAACACTATTGTTCAGTCCTTCCCGGACTGCCCCGGAATAAGCGCGCACCAGCCCCCCGGTTCCCAGAAGAGTCCCTCCAAAGTAACGTGTAACCACCACACAGATATTGCGCACCTGCTCCCCCAAAAGGACATCAAGCATAGGACGTCCCGCCGTCTGCGCCGGCTCTCCGTCATCGCTGCAACGCTGAATCTGCCCGCGCTCACCGATCACATAGGCAAAGCAGTTATGGCGTGCATCCCAGTATTGTTTTCGCATTTCCTCCACAAAAGCCGCCGCCTCCTCTTCGCTCTCCACCGGACGTGTAGTGGCGATAAAACAGGATTTTTTCTCAGTCAGCTCTCCCTTACCGCCTCTGTAAAGAATTCTATAACCTTCCCACATAGCCTTCCCCTTATAAACCTGTGATTTTTTGTTAATGCTTTGTTTAAATCCTTGTCTTTACGCTCCATCATAACAGGAGTTTCTCTATTTTACAAGGCAGGAGTTTTCCCACTCCCCCCATATTGAATTGTTCCGCCGTTTTTGATATAATGATACTTGGATTTTTTAACTGAAAGTCCTCAAAGGAGGAATGTCCTATGAATTACGGAAAAAACGCAACAGAAAAAAAATTAAAGGCAGCATCGTCAAAAAACGGAAAATACGCAGCACGGGTTTTCCTGACTTTTTTCAAGACCTGCTGTGTGCTCTTCCTATTTTGCACGGCAGTGGCAGTCAGCACCGGCATCGGCATGGTAATGGGTATTATCGATAACGCTCCCAGGCTGGATGTGGAAAGCATCGTCCCTATCGGCTACGCTACCACCGTTTACGACAGTGCAGGGAACCTGACTGATACACTGGTGACTGCCGGCTCCAACCGGGAGGAGGCAACATACGACGAGCTTCCCCAGGATTTAATCGATGCCTTTGTGGCCATCGAGGACTCCCGCTTCTGGAGCCACAACGGGATTGACCTGCGGTCTATTTCCCGCGCAGCGGTGGGTGTGCTGACCGGTGAGAACCGTGGAGGCGGAAGTACAATTACCCAGCAGCTTATTAAGAATAATGTATTTAACGGAGGAATGGAGACGAGCTTCGGCGCAAAGCTGGAAAGAAAGCTTCAGGAGCAGTACCTGGCGCTTCAACTGACCAAATCTATGGATAAGAAGCTGATTCTGACCAACTACTTAAATACGATTAATCTGGGCAACAATTCTCTGGGCGTAAAGGTTGCTGCACGGCGCTATTTTAACAAAGACG
Organism: uncultured Clostridium sp.; assembly: GCA_947575275.1. GTDB lineage: Bacteria > Bacillota > Clostridia > Lachnospirales > Lachnospiraceae > Brotaphodocola. Next base: position 14,834 of record CANPMS010000012.1, read on the forward strand.
TGTCCGACTTAACCCTCTCAGAATGTGCTGTCATTGCCGGAATCACCCAAAATCCGTCCCGCCTGAACCCCATTACCGGCAAAGAGGCAAACGCGGAAAAACGAAAAATCATCCTTCAATATATGTATGAACAAGGCTATATTGATAAAGAGGAGCAGGAGGAGGCGCTGGCAGATGACGTTTACTCCCGGATTCAGACTGTGGATACAGTCTCCAGAGAAAATGCCACCCCATACAGCTATTTCACCGACGAGCTCACTCAGCAGGTAAAAGATACTCTTATGGAAAAACTGGGCTACACGGAAACCCAGGCTCACAACCTTTTATACAGCGGCGGTCTTCAAATCCACACTACCCAGGATCCTGTCCTTCAGGCAATCGTAGATGAGGAAGTCAACAATCCGAATAACTATACTGCAAAACGCTACTCTGCGGAATACCGCCTGTCTGTAACCCATTCCGACGGAACCACAGAACACTTTTCTGAAAAGACCTTAAAAAACTGGCACAACAAGGAGCTTCGTGACGGCTATGACGGACTTTACAACAGTGAAGAGGCTGTGGAAGCGGACATTGAAGCATACAAAAAGGCAATTCTTAAAGAGGGTGACACCATTATCGGAGAGCAGCTTACGAAAACGCTGCAGCCTCAGGTTTCCTTCGTCCTTATGGATCAGAAGACAGGGCAGGTAAAGGCTATCAGCGGCGGTCGGGGACAAAAGACGGCAAGCCTTACCCTAAACCGTGCCACTAACACTCCCAGGCAGCCTGGCTCCACCTTTAAGACAATCACAGCTTTTGCCCCGGCCATAGACACTTGTGGCTCAACTCTTGGCACAGTGTATTACGACTCTATGTATACAGTGGGCAAAAAGACCTTTAAAAACTGGTACAGTCAGGGATATACCGGATATTCAAGCATCCGTGACGGCATCATTTACTCAATGAATATTGTGGCAGTGCGGTGTATGATGGAGACGGTCAGCCCGCAACTGGGTGTAGAATATGCCAAAAACTTCGGCATCACCACCCTGACTGATACAGATATAAACGCAGCGACAGCCCTGGGAGGTATCACCACAGGCGTAACGAACCTGGAATTGACAGCTGCTTACGCGTCTATCGCCAACGGCGGCGTATATACAAAACCGGTGTTCTTTACAAAAATTCTTGATCATGATGGTAAGATCCTGATCAGCAATGAGCCGGAAACCCACAGAGTTTTAAAGGACTCCACCGCATTTCTTCTGACAGACGCTATGGCAGATTCCATGGTTGCTAACCGGAAATTCGGCAGCTCTATCAACTCCACCAGCACCCGCGCTAATATTCCTAACATGTCAAATGCAGGGAAAAGCGGCACCACTACCAATAATAATGATATATGGTTTGTGGGATATACCCCTTATTACACAGCGGGCGTGTGGGCAGGCTGCGATGAAAACCAGAAACTGACAGCGAAAAATGGAGGTACCTCATTCCACAAAGACATCTGGAGAAAAATCATGACACGTGTCCACCAGGGGATGGAGGACACAGGCTTTACAGTGCCTGACAGCATAGAAACCGCACAGATCTGCCGTAAATCCGGGAAATTGGCAATCCCTGGCGTATGCTCAAACGATCCGCGGGGAAGTGCAGTATATATAGAATATTTTGCCAGAGGCACCGTTCCCACTGAGATGTGCAACACCCATGTCCGTGCTACCGTGTGTGAAGCCACTGGCGCTCTCCCCAATTCGGACTGCCCGCGCAGCACGCGAATTCGTATTGCACTTCCTGCTAACGAGGAGAGCCACACAGATGACTCTTCCTATGCAATGCCAACAAGATATTGCCCCGGACACTCTTCCATTATCATCACTCCACCTTTGGAAGAAACCATTGAGGAAAGTACCGCTCCGTACCTGAAAGGTCCCTCTGAAAACAACGGTACAACGCCTTGGAAAGGTCCTACCTTCTTTGATCCATTTCCAAAGGGAACCGGAGGTTCTGGAAGTGCTGGCGGCTCCGGCAGCGGCGGTATCTCCGGCGGCTCCGGCAGCGGCGGTATCTCCGGCGGCTCCGGCAGCGGCGGTATCCCTGGCGGCTCCGGCAGCAGTGGTATCCCTGGCGGCTCTGGCAGCAGTGGTATCTCTGGCGGCTCTGGCAGCGGCAATATCCCTGGCGGTTCCAGCGGCTCTTCCCCTTCAAAAGGACCCAGTCCAGGAGGCACGCCTCCTCAAACAACGCCGAACCCAGGCAATAACGATAACATTATTGCTGGACCAGGAGGAAATGCTCCGCCCAGCTCCAATAAGAAAGGACCAAACAGCAATATAACACAAGGACCGGGGATGGATTAATCCACCCCCGGCACTTTTTTACTGTTTTACATTTTTATTTTTTCATTTTCGGCTTAAATACCAGAGCTCCCAGATAGCCAAATACCAGAGCGGCACAAATTCCCGCAGAACTTGCAGTCAGACCGCCCTTAAAGATTCCCAGAAAGCCTTCCTCACCTATGGCTTTTTCAACGCCCTTCCAAAGTGTATTTCCAAATCCCAAAAGCGGCACTCCGGCTCCTGCGCCAGCCCACTTGGCAAAAGGCTCATAAATCCCCAGACAGCCCAGCACCGTTCCTGAAACCACTAAAAGCACCATAACCCTGCCCGGCATCAACTTCGTCTTGTCCAGAAGAATCTGCGCCAGAGCACAGATTACACCACCAACTAAAAATGCTTTTACAAGCTCCATCATCACTTATCACCTCCAGACCGTTCCAGTACCACCGCATGGGCGATACCAGGAATGCTCTGTCCCTCATTGTAGCTGACTGTGGAAAGCAGCGCCCCTGTGGGTATAAACAGAACCCGGTTCCACTCTCCCGAAAGCATTTTCGGAAGAATATGGGCACACAGCGTCACTGCCGCGCAGCCGCATCCGCTTCCTCCTGAGTGGGTATCCTGCCTGCCGTTATCATAGATTTCCAGACCGCAGTCCATGTGGCGTTCCGCCAAATCATGACCGCTGTTCTTCATAAAATCTAAAAGCGCTTTTTGTCCCACAACTCCCAAATCACCTGTAATGATTTTGTCATACCAGGTCTCGTCCACTTCCAAATCCTTAAAATTCTGCATAATGGTATCCCACGCTGCAGGCGCCATTGCCGCACCCATATTCATAGAATCCTTTGTTCCCAGATCAACCATCTTTCCCGTGGTAACTCCTGCAATCCGTACTGCGGGGCTTTTGTCCCCCGCCTTCCACTTTGAGGACAGCACCACTGCACCGCAGCCCGTCACTGTCCAGGTCGCGCTCTGAGGACGCTGGTTTCCATATCCAAGAGGGAATCGAAACTGTTTTTCTGCCGTGGCATAATGGCTGGAAGCCATCGCCAACACCTTGTCCGCATATCCTGCAGAAACACACATAGCTCCAAGGCTCAGTGCTTCACCCATGGTAGAACAGGCGCCATATAATCCAAAAAGCGGGATTTCCAAGTCCACAGTTCCGAACGATGTGGCAATCAACTGACCTAATAAATCGCCGGCAAACAGATACCGCACATCTTTCCGGTGAATATCTCCCTTTTCCAGCGCTAAATCTGCCGCCTGTTTCTGCATTGCTGACTCTGCCTGCTCCCAGTTATCTGCGCCAAACATGGGATCCTGCTCAATCACATCGATTCCTTGCCCTAACGGTCCTTCTCCCTCCTTTTTGCCGGCAACACACGCGTTCGACAAAATGTATACTGAGTGCTCAAACAGCAAACTTGACTTGCCTTTTTGCATGTTATATTCCTCCTTTTGTCCCTTAAAGAATCTTCTGAAGCATCCATACCACTGCCCCCAGCACCCAACTGCTCAGAACTCCAAATAAAATTACCGGTCCCGCAATGGTGAAAATCTTACATCCAATCCCGAATACATGCCCCTCTGCTTTATATTCCACAGCCGGAGCTACAACAGAATTGGCGAACCCGGTAATCGGCACCAGTGCACCTGCCCCACCCCACTTAACAATGCAGGGATAGATATTAAGACCAGTCAATATGATGCTCAACAAAATCAACTCTATAAGCATCCAGGTCTGAGCTGTCTCCTGCTCCAATCCCCAGAATTTCATCATTCCCATAGTCAGAAGTTGTCCCAGACAGCAGATCACACCACCTGTAAAAAAAGCGCGTATCATATCAACTCCAAGAGAATTCGTGGGTGTAATCTGTTTCACATACTCATCATATGCCTTTTTATTTAACTCCATTTTAACATTTCTCCTTTCGTTCTCAGCTGCTTCCCATACTGCGGGCAAAGTAAATCAACGCCCCTGTGAGCTTTCCCGCAGCAATCGCAAGAATTACATACTGAATCCCCACAGTCAGATGGATCCGGCGATTGATAATAGGAACCGTTTTTAACGTCTCCGCAAGCGACATTACAAGGCATCCCACAAAAATTCCAACTGCCAGCCCAAACACACCCAAAAACAGATTCCCCCCAAACAAGATAGGGAACTCGTAAATATCATAAATATTTCCCAGCATACCACCAATAATAATTACCATATCATAGAGAAAGATATGCTTTTTCGTACCTGTTTTGCCAATCAGCCTGGGAAACACGCCGATGATGGCAAGGAAAGCAAAAACCCCTGCCGCAATAATACCTCCGGCGCTTACGCCAACGAAAATTAAGGCAAGCTGCTGCCATAGCTTCCCGGGTACGATACCTGCACAGAGTAGAAAATTATCTGCTGCTATACTACTGAACATCGACCTCCTGCTCCTTCCGTCCTTCATTCTGAATCAGTGTCTTGCTCACATTATCCTCATAAAGCCGCATTTCCACCTCCAAAGGCGTCGGGTCTGTTGTCAGCTTCCACTTTGCAAAATGATTGAAGAACAGGATAATGCCCACTGCCAGCCCCACCGAGTAGGACATCTCCAGAATGGTAAATCCCGATGACTCCGTTCCGGTAATCAACCGGTACACTTCTCCAAAAACATCCATCACACTAACATCGTTGTTGAAGGTCATAATGGCGAATGCGGCGCCGCAGAAGCAGACAATACACACAAAGATGGTTTTTGCCCACTGCCATAACACCATCGGAGGCTTTGGAGGCATGTAATTGATAATATACTCCACCTTGCCCACATTGTTGACTTGGATCGAGGAATCAATCGCCTCCAGCTTGCGGATTACATCAAGCGCACTTTCCACGTATTTCTTGCCTTTCTTATCACGGATTGTTTTTACTTTCATAGCATTGCACTTGCTCTGAATTACCTTATCACTGCAATAGACGCTTGCCACGTCCTTTAGCAAAACATCCTTCTTCTGCACCTCCGTAATCTCCTGGAGATTCAGATAGACGGTTTTCGTTGCGCTCATACCTTCACCTCCACCGTTACATGCCTCACAAGAGTCCCCTCCTGCGTGACACGGCGGGATCCTCCTCTAAAGGTAAGCCACGTTACTGCGGCTGCCACCGCCAGACAGACAATTAAAAGCATCACTCCTACCTTAGACTTGAAAAAATCCATATCTCTCACTTCCCTTTCTGCCTGTATTCCAGGAATATGGGATTAGTATGAGAGATTATGGACTTAAATATTCCCGCATTCGCCGCAGAATCTTTTTTTCAAGCCTCGATACCTGAACCTGAGAAATTTCAAGATCCGCGGCAATCTGGCTTTGTGTTTGATTTTCAAAATAACGACGTATAATAATATCACGCTCTTTGTCAGAAAGCTGCTCTAAAAGCTGTTTTAACACCATGCGGTTCATAAGCTGTTCCTGTTCCTCCCGCTCATCACACAGCTTGTCCATCAGGCACATTCCCTGCTCTTCGCTTCCCACGGTTTTATAGAGAGATTCTACCTCTGCCCCTGCCTCAAGAGAGGCAGCTATCTCCTCACGGCTGACTCCAATCTGAGCGGATAATTCCTCAAGGCTCGGTTCCCTTCCCAGCTCTCCTGTCAGCTTTTCCCTGGTGCTGCGCACTCTAAACCCCAGCTCCTTAACCGAACGGCTCACTTTCAGCATACCGTCATCCCGCAAAAACCGCTTAATCTCCCCTGTAATCATGGGCACTGCATATGTGGAGAACTTCACCTCATATTCCAGATTAAACTTATCAATCGCCTTTAAAAGCCCTACACACCCAATCTGGAATAAATCCTCCAAGTCATACCCCCGCCCGCCAAAATGGCGCACGATACTCCAGACCAGTCCCACATTATTCATCACCAGCGCGTCCCGCGCCGTCCGGTCTCCCTGGTGAGCCAGTCGGATTAAACTTACCATATCCTCCATATTTCTCACCTGCCGACCTGCTTTTTCATAACCACCAGCGTTCCCTTTCCCGGCTCGGACTCCACGCTCACCTGATCCATAAATGCTTCCATAAAGGAAAATCCCATACCGGACCGCTCACCAGTTGTATCGGTGGTATACATAGGCTGCATTGCCCGCGCCACATCGCGGATACCCACTCCGGTATCACGCACCCGCACAGTCAGCTCCCTTCCCTCTGTCTCTACCTCCACAAAAATCGTTCCCTGTCCTCCTCCATACCCATGGATTTCCGCATTGGTGACAGCTTCAGAGACGGCTGTTTTCACATCTTCTACCTCCCCCAGGGTCGGATCCAGACGACTCATAAACACTGCCACAACCACCCTTGCAAACTCCTCATTCTTTGATAAACTTTCCAGCTCCATTTTAAAATGTTCCATAATCTTATCCTCCTGCTTTTCTCAACCTGTAATTGCTGCTTCCTTTGAGTCAAAATGCTCCATCAGCTTCCAGATTCCCCCGATTGTCAGTACACGTCCCACCTGTGCGCTGGCGCCGTACAGGGTTACACGCCCGCCGCTGCGCGCCATCTGCTTATATCGGTTTAATAAAATTCCAATCCCAGAGGAATCCATAAACTCTGTTCGTGAAAAATCAAACACCACTTTGTTTATGTAGTTTTCTGCCATCAGAAGATCCGTTTCATATTTTAAATTCCTGCAGTTGTGATGATCCAGCTCCTTTGGCAGATGGATAACCAGTACCTTTCCCCTTGCCTCATAGGTGAATGTTTGTTTCGCCATACAATCTTCCCCTTTCCCTTTTCCCTGCCGCATCACAGGACGAAATTTCCTAAAAACTAAAAAGACACGGCAGATTTTTTATTTTCTGTCGTGTCTTTCTTATCATTTATCATTTGCCGTATGTCTTAATACCCCCGCTCGATTTTTGCATCCTCCGCATAATCAGAGTCGTGGTAATTCATAATAACATCTCCAAAAAACCGGTTGGCCGTATCCTCATCTCCCGATGCTTTATATGCCATACCCAGCTTATAAATAACCTCCGGGTTGTCTGAACGGATTTGCAGGCTCTTTTGATAAAGGTCGATCGCCTGCACCGCGCCTTCTCTCCGGTTCATCGCCTCGTCACCCATAACCATCAAAATCTCGTACCCATTCTGCGCCATATCCCCATGAATCCATTCCACCGTGGCATTTAAGACCCCATCCTCCAGCACTGCCATATCCGTTGTTACATAAAGCAAAGCAGCCGTGCGCATATCCTCATCCCGGTATGCCTGAAGAATCTTTACCAGATTCTGATACTGGCTTAAAACACCGCCGTTATCACTGACCAGGGCAGCCAGACTTGCCTCTGCAGACTCCTGGGCACCCCTGGCATCCTCAAGCTGACCGTTTAGCTGGTCAATCTCAATATTCCTCTGATTTAGCTGCTCAAGCTGCTCTCTCAGCTCCCGGTTATGCTTTCCATTCATGGCTTCCGTGCTGGCAGGCATTACCAGAAAGAAGATGACCATTGCCCCCAGCACCAGCCCCACAAGAATATTCAGCACTGACTGCCATCCGGTGTTTTCCTTATAGCTGGGCGGCAGAATAATATCATCATCCTGCATCTGCCGATGGGAAAACGCATTTTTCAGCTTGCGCTTCTCCACTTCCGCCCGGCCTGTGTTCTTTTTTGCCAGCATCATATAACGCTGCGCCAGAGGGTTATACTTATCAATCTTCATCGCCTGGTACAGGCAGCGCCCCGCTTTAATATAATCCTCCTGATGGACATAAAGCAGCGCCAGAAGCTGCTGCGCTTTTACATAGCTGGGAAACTCATCCAGCATGCGCATAAGCAGCAGCACCGCAAGATCCTCATTTTCATTCCGCGCATAAATCAACGCCTGATTATATTTTTTCGCCGCCTGATCCGCCACCTCAAGATAGCCCCTGGCATTACGAACTTTGTTCAAATATTCTTCTGCCAGATTATTTGTCTCCTGCAGGTTCATACTAATGACCCACTGGGTCAATGCTGCTCCCACCTCACCCAGCTCATTGTAAATCAGACCAAGTAAATTCCTTGCGTCAGTCTGGAACTTATCAAACCTCAGGCTTCTCTTAAGCTCTGCCACAGCCCCGGTCAAATCCCTCTCCTTTGCCTTTTCAAGCCCCAGGTTATAATAAGCGTTCGCAATCTGACGGTTTCTCTGTACTGTCTCCATTGTGTACCTGCCTTACTCTACCTTACCTCTTAAAAGTTCCACCATCAGGTCTGTCATATCAGTTAAATCCTCTTTTCCGATGGCAGCCTCCACCTCTCCTACCTCCAGGCTCGGCTGAAAACGACTGATTTCCTCCTCAAAATCCAGCATTGTAATCTCTCCTTCCATGATCAAACTCTTCTATAATCTCCCCAATCAGGTACAGGGAACCAACAATATAAAGTCTGTCCTTCTCATGTTTATCCACAAGCGCTGCTGTAAGCGCCTCCCGCACAGTCCTGAACTGCCGCACATTAGAACAGCCCGCCTTCCTGAACTGTTCTGCAAGAAGAGCCTCGTCCATCCCCCGCTCATTGTTTAAGTGTACCACAGTCACCCGGTCTATCGGAAGCCCTTCCGCCAGCAAGCGTATCATTTCGCTGTAATCCTTATCAGACACGGCGGCAAACAGAAGCTGAATCCGCCCCTGCACTCCGGCGCTGATGCGGTTTACCCCGCGGATGAATTCCCTGATTCCACCGGGATTGTGCGCTCCGTCCACCCAGATATTTGGCGCCAGCTCCTGCATTCTCCCCTTCCAGCATACGCCCGAGAGCGCTTTACGATAAATCTTATCGTTCATTCCGTCCAGGCTTAAGACCTCCAACGCCCGCACTGCAAGCGCTGCATTCATTGCCTGGTAGGGGGCTGCAAACTCCACCTGCCTGTAAGACTCCTTCTCGCTGACCGGATAGGCAGGAGCGGAGCATGTACGTGCCCTACGTGCAATTACCGCAGCCGCCTCAGGCTGGTTGCTGTCATAGACTACCGGTATACCCGGCTTGATAATGCCGGCTTTCTCTGCTGCAATCTCAGGGATAGTCTCACCCAGATACTGTGTGTGATCCAGGCTGATAGAAGTGATAATACATATCTCCGGCTTTTCCACCACATTGGTAGTATCAAGCCGTCCTCCCAGCCCCGCCTCCAGAATCACAAAATCCGGCCTCAGCCTGCCAAACAAATCCATTGCCATCAAAAATGCAAACTCAAAGAACGTTGGATGACAGAAACCCCGGCATATCATCGTCTGTACCATATGGTAAATCCTGAGAAAGCATGCTTCAAACTCCGTCTCCTTTACCGGCTCTCCATCATACAGAAAGCGCTCCTTTACATCTGCCAGATGGGGGGATACGAATGTCCCCACATGATAGCCGGCGGCAGTGAGCATTGCTGTCAGATAGGCACACACGGAGCCCTTCCCATTGGTTCCTGCCACATGAATGATTTTAAAGAGCCGTTCCGGGTCACCCAGCTCTGACAGAAACTGCCGCACCTGCTCAATGGTATTTTTCTTTTTTGTCCAAAGTGGGATACCAAGAAGATACTCCCGCGCATATTTTTCCGTCATTTCAGTATATGCAGGCATGTCCCCCACTATGACTGAAGCTGGGCAAGACGCGCCTTAACCTGCTCCATCATCTGGGTATATTTTTCCAGCTTTGCCTTCTCCTCGTTAATCTTTGCCTCAGGCGCCTTGCTGACAAAACGCTCGTTGCTGAGCATTCCATTGACACGCTTAAGCTCTCCCTCCAGCCGCTCCTTCTCCCTGGTCAGACGCTCAATCTCCTTTGCAATATCCACTAAATCAGCAAACGGAATGTAGATGGAAGCATGGGGAATCACCACTGACACTGCATCATCATCGATTCCCGTCTTATCCTTCTGCAATACCACCTCTCCGGCGCTCCCCAGAGCTGCAAAAAACACCTTGCTGTGCTCAAAAATGTCCAGAAGCTTTTGCTGTTCAGACACCACAAATACCTTTGCCTTACGACTGGGCGGCACGTTCATGGAGGTTCTCACATTGCGGATCGCCCTCACCGCCTCCTTAATCGTCTCCACCGCATACTCTTCTGTCTCAAAGCTCCAGTCTGCCCGGTACTCCGGCCAGGAAGACACCATAATAGATTCCTCCTCATCCTGCAGATTACAGAAGATTTCCTCAGTGATAAACGGCATATACGGGTGCAAAAGCTTAAGAGAATGAATCAACACGGTCTTTAAGGTCCACAGGGCGGCTGCCTGCGTCTTATCCCCATCTTTCCACAGACGAGGCTTCACCATCTCAATATACCAGTCGCAAAACTCCTCCCATATAAAATCATATACCTTCTGAAGGGCGATTCCCAGCTCAAACTTATCAAGATTCTCCGTCACATCTCTCACCAGAGTATTAACCTTGGAGAGAATCCACTTATCCGCCATGGTCAAATCATCAAACGACACATCATAAACAGGCGCTTTCTCCATATTCATCATAATGAATCTGGATGCGTTCCACACTTTATTTGCAAAGTTGCGGCTGGCCTCTACCCTCTCCCAGTAAAAGCGCATATCGTTGCCTGGCGCATTGCCTGTAATCAGCGTCATGCGCAGCGCATCTGCACCGTACTTGTCAATCACCTCCAAAGGATCGATGCCGTTTCCAAGGGATTTGCTCATCTTCCGCCCCTGGCTGTCCCTCACCAGACCATGAATCAGCACTGTATGAAACGGGCATTTGCCGGTCTGCTCAATTCCAGAAAACACCATTCGTATCACCCAGAAGAAAATAATATCATATCCGGTCACCAAAACATCTGTGGGATAAAAATATTCCAGTTCCCTTGTCTTCTCCGGCCATCCAAGGGTGGAAAACGGCCAAAGAGCGGAAGAGAACCATGTGTCAAGAGTATCCTCATCCTGAGTCAAATGGGGACAGTTACACTTGGGACACTTCTGCGGCATAGTCTTCGCCACAGTAATCTCACCACACTCTGCACAGTAGTACGCAGGAATCCGGTGTCCCCACCAAAGCTGTCTGGAGATGCACCAGTCACGGATTCCTTCCAGCCAATGGAGATAGGTTTTGCCGAAGCTCTCCGGCACAAATTTCAGCTCACCGGTCTTTAAAGCGTCAATAGCAGGTTTTGCCATCTCTTCCATCTTAACAAACCACTGGGGTTTCACCATCGGCTCCACGGTCGTGCCGCAGCGGTCGTGAGTTCCCACATTATGAGAGTGGGGAACCACCTTCACCAGAAGCCCCTGTGCCTTTAAATCCTCCACGATCGCCTTGCGCGCCTCATAGCGGTCCATTCCATCGTACTTGCTGCCTGGACAGTGGATGGTCGCATCGTCGTGCATGATACAAATCTCCGGCAGGTTATGGCGGCAGCCCACCTCAAAATCATTGGGGTCGTGGGCAGGTGTAATCTTCACACAGCCGGTTCCAAACTCCATATCCACATAGTCATCAGCAATGACCGGTATCTGCCTGTCAGTCAGCGGAAGATTTAACATTTTCCCTAACAGCCCCCGGTAACGCTCATCCTCGGGATTTACCGCAACTGCCGTATCTCCCAGAAGCGTCTCCGGACGTGTGGTGGCAATCTCCACAAAGCGTCCCTCTTCACCTGCAACCGGATAATTGATATGCCAGAAAAAGCCATTCTGCTCCTCATGCTCCACCTCTGCGTCAGAGATGGAAGTTTGGCATACCGGGCACCAGTTAATAATGCGGGAGCCTTTGTAGATATACCCCTTCTTATACAAGTTGGTAAATACATCCATCACCGCATCGGAGCATCCCTCATCCATGGTAAAGCGCTCCCGAGCCCAATCGGCCGAGGAGCCCATCTTATGAAGCTGCCTGATAATCCGCGCACCATACTCCTTTTTCCAATCCCAGCACGCCGCTAAAAACCCGTCGCGACCCAGATCATGCTTATCCACTCCCTCAGACTTAAGCTTGTCAATGACCTTTACTTCCGTTGCGATTGCAGCATGGTCCGTTCCCGGCTGCCACAGCGCCTCATAGCCCTGCATTCTCTTATAACGGGTCAGAATATCCTGCATGGTATTATCCAGGGCATGTCCCATGTGAAGCTGCCCGGTGATATTTGGAGGCGGCATCACAATCGTAAAGCTTTTTTTGCCCTCCCGCTTTCCCCGTTCTGCATCTGCGTGGAAGTACTGATTGTGCAGCCAACGCTGATAGATTTTTTCCTCAATGGCAGACGGATCGTAATTCTTTTCCAATTCTTTCATGATGTGCTCCTCTCTTCTGAGTACCGCCGTAAATTTTACCGGACATTTGCTTTCCAGGACGCCCTAATCCTATAAAGTAAAAAACGCCCTTCATACAGATACACTGCACAAAGGGCGAAACGACTTCCGCGGTACCACCTTCATTTATCGCTTAAATCCTTAACGCGGACAAGACGGAGACTCCTATCTGCGCACTCTCCCGGTATTCCCACCCGGACACGCCTTTTCAGAATCCCGGCTCCGAAGCTACCTTCCATGCGCCTTCCCCGAAACCGTCTTTCAGCCAGTGAACGGTTCTCTCTGACGGGTATCTCGCTGTACTCCTCTTCCTCTCAGCCTTTTGTATAGTCCCTATCATAGTGTTTCACGGCAGATTTGTCAAGCAGATTTCAGTCTAGACCATTGCCCGGTACTCCTTCTTCCACTTTTTAATAAGCTGTATCTCACCAGTTTGACGTTTAATCGGATCGCGCTCAAACACCTCCTCCAGATTTTCCAACTGACTGGATTCCACTGCGTCCTTTCGTGCCTGCTGCAGTTCAAAGTCCCACTGACCGGCAAGCTCTTCTGTAATCAGCGTCTTAAACCGGTCTCCCAAAACCAGCTTTGCATCCAGCTTTACAAGCCAGTAAATCTGACGCAGCACTCTCTCATCCTGCATTTTCGTATAAGACTGCTCAAAAGCCTCAAGGGCTCTGTCAGACTGGAACATACGTCCGTAACAGACTCCGATATTATTCCAGACCATACCGACAAACGTATCATCCACCACTTCATCCCCAGGAAGATCCAGAAGCTTCTTATACTGCTTTACCGTGCGGCCGTACTGCCCCATAGAAAACAGCTCGTCTGCTTTCTGCTTTCCATACTGCGCCGGATGCTTTTTTCGGATCTCGGAAATTTTCTGACGATACCGGCCAATCTCCTGAGCGCTGCAGTAATCACATTCCTGAAGAATCAGCATCAGAGCCTCATCAGGATTTTCCGCACTCTTCAGCCACCGCTCCAGCTTGACTGCCAAAAAGCCCTGGTCCAGCTCCTCCCTCAAAAACTCCAGAAGACTGTCATTTACAAAGCCATCCAGCACCAGCAGGGGGTAATGATAAATCACATAGGAAAGCTCCTGGGAAGAATAGATATGAATTCCCAGATTCTCCGCATAATACGGACGTGTCACATTCTCCTGTCTGCAAAGCAACAAACTCATAACATAACCTCTTGTCTTATCTGTATGCCCGACGCAGGGAACAGCTCTCCGAATCCCCGGTCACAAAGCCTTATATCCATGGTCCACTCATCTAAAAATGATACACATATCTGTACCTTCGTTGTCCGCTCAGGACGCTTTGGAAAACCATCAAGAGGAATCGATACGGTCTTTTTCTTTCTGGCGTCCAGAGATGTCACTACTAAATCTATGCTGTTCTGGTGATCTGGTATCACGTCAACTGTCGATACACGATCATACCAGTTCTCCCCTGCTGCCGCCAAAACTATGCTGGTCTCCTTTCCCTTATGAAGCACATTCATGGAAACAGTAGATTTCAGCCTGCCCTCACAGATGAGCGTGAAGGGGTAGGAGGTTTTCTCTTCCAGATAGTCAAGGGCACGGTAAGCTGCTCCCTTTGCAAAAATTGCAGGCTCCATATAGACTTTCCGCCGCGTGCACAGCAGCTTCATGAAATTCTCCGCCCAATCACGCTCATCAAAGCCCTTTCCCATCAGAAAAACAGATGAATATGCTTTTCGCTGCATCATTCGCTCGGCACAGGAACAGAGAATCTTGTCCGCCAGGCGGGCGCCGGAGGCTGTCCGCAGAATATCCAGATCGAAGCCCTCGTCCATATTCTCGTACTCTGCCACCACCGTAGTCTTCTTCATGCCGCGCTGTACCTTCATCTCATAGTATGTCAGCTTCTGGGCCGATAAATCGAACATCCCCACTGTGCCATTCCATATTTCCTTTTTCTGGCTCAAAATATAGTAGATGAAGCCCTCAGAGTGGCTGATAATATGAATATTCTGTCTGGGGATTTCAAGGGAATCTGCGCACTCATAAAGCGCCTGTGTCAGCCGGACATCAAGATTTCTCACAGAAAAAACAAGCTGGAGGATTTCCTCTATCCCGTACGACTCCTTTGCCAGCGCCAGCACCCGCTCCAGAAAAAGCCTTAAAAGTTCTTTCGCCTCATATCGGATCTGACCAAGGGTAGCTGCCCCCTCCTTCAGCACAAGCTTCACCAGCTTATCCACAAGACTGCCTTCCCCTCTCAGGGTATGGGCATAAGCCTCCTCTCCAACAAACCACTCATCCGTATGCTTGTGCTTACAGATCACCGTTGGAATTGTCCAGGTCTTATCTTCGTCTGTACAGTTAATCTGTGTGTAATCGTCACACAGGTCTATTCCTACCACAAGTCCATTCATAAAAACCCCTTATCTGATGCAGTCTGACTGTCACATCAAAGTGAACAGTTCCTCCGCCACAATACTGTCAATCAAATACTTCTTCATTTTTGCTTTCAATTCCTGCTCATTCTTTGAAGTAAGACACAGCCCCATCTCATTAATGGCTTCAAACCTGCTTCCCTCTTTCTTATTCTCTGCAAAATCACAGGAGAGTTTCCCTTCTTCAAGAAGTCTCCGTTCACCATCCCCCTTTGAAGAAATGCGATATTCCAGAACTTCTCCCTCAAACAGAACAGCCTGATACACATAGATTCCAGGATATACTTTGGAAAGTTTGGCACAAGAGTACTCCTTATCATCCGGCAGAATCCTTACAGACAGTTCCGGCGTCGCATCCATGCTGCCTCGATACTCCACAATCACCTTATCCGTCACAAAATCCGGCATCGGTATCAGCCGGCTTAAATGCCTGAAATGTGCGAACACGCGCCCCTCTGCCAAAAGCTGCTTCACCATACTGCTGCAAAGTCCTTTCCGCTCTTCATCAAGAACCTCAAGGGTAGAGTAGTATTTGGTCAACGCCAGCAGATAGATTGTGGGAACCCGGCTCCAGTCCGCTGCACCCCGGATCATACTTTCCAGATAGGAGAATACCCGATCTGCCGTCGGCATGGTCCGACGAAAGTAATCAGAAGTTTTCATGGTAAAATACGCCTTTATTACCATATTGCCGGTCTTCTTCCCTGCGGCATACCAGTCAAACACCTGATCCATACACTCTGTCTCTCCAGTAAACATCATCTGTGCCAGCAAGCGCTCAGGCATATCATAAAGCTCTACACGAACCCGCACACCCTGGCTCAAAACCTTATACATCTGCCGGGTAGAACCGTTGAAATGCTCACAAAGGTAATCCAGCAGCACGCTGTCGTAATTCCCCTCCTGAAACAGCCTCCACCCTATTGAAAGCAGCAGCTCATCCTCACCAAAGAGTCCCTTTAAAATCATATGGGCACACAGCTTTAAAAGTAATTTGCTGCTGATTCCCTCATATCCATAGCGTTTCACTGCCTCATATACTTCCCGCATATAGTCCTGACAAATCAACGTCTCATAAACACCTACACGCTCGTCCCGGCTCATCCGCTCCAGGTTAAGGCTCATCAGGTAATTCACATCAATCCCAACGCTGCTCTCCTGATCCTCCACATGTTTGCGGTAATACTCAATCATACAGACCAGAACTCTGCTTTTAAACAGCGGATGAAGACGTAAATCTCCGTTGGCCCGCTTCAGAATCTGCAAATCATCATTTCCGGCAATCCCTGCGCTGACAATCTCTCCGCACTCTTTCAGCCTGAGCATCGGATGGTTGGGATAAATCTCGTAACATCGCTCCTCCAGCTCCTGGATATTTTTGTGCTCCATTGCAGGCTGTTTGATATGGGGGATATTGGCATAACGGTTTCCGTAACCGTCCTGAAACAGAAGCACCGGATGATTGGTAAATATCGGCACATATGCCGCACCGTCCTTCACCGGAAAAGCATCCTCCCCCTCCATCTCCTCATAGCATACTACCACATATCGGATATTAGGGTTGTTCAAACGCACACGGTAAGACTTTAAAAGAGAGGGAAGTACCTTTGCCACTTCTATATCAATCATCTCTTTATAAAGCATGTGCTGGTACAATACCACAAATCTTCTGTTAATCCTGGACTTCAGCAGCTGCTCCATGGTGAACCGCTGAATTTCCCGCTCATACTGTTTGTAAAGCGGCGCCTCCGGATTCATAAATTTTAAAATATTCATATAAAGCAATGAGCGGCTGTAATCATCCAGGGATTTCTCGTAAGAAAAATAAAGCAGAACCTTTTTCGGAAGCAGATACGGATAATCTCGGGGCAGGGAGTACAGATAGTATTCGTACAGCCTGGTCAAACCCACCTCTTCCTCCAACGCTTTCTGATACCAGGGAAAATCCTCCACTCCCCTTCGGTTACCCTTAATCATCATACCACAGACAGCGCTCAGCAGTTCTTTATCATGATACTTCTCATAAAGCGCTGCCAGAAGACGGCGGTAGAGGTTATTGTAATGCTTCGCCGACGATGAAAGGGCGGCAATCTTAAGCGCCAGTTCATGCTCCACCAGCTCATGCCTGGCTGCAAAGCCCATCACCTGTACCTCAAACTCACCCATCCCTGTCAGAAGCTGGGGTGTCTTCGCATACAGCTTAAATGCCTGAGTATAGAGATAGGGACTGTGACAGCCTGCGGCAAACATGGCTCCCATCTCCTCCAGACGCTGAGCAGGATTATCCAACACGCTTGGCTCCAGCTTCAGGCGCAGTAAGTACAGCCGGATATTTCCCGGATCCTCAGACAGGCGCTTTTTCACCAGGCGAAGCAGATTCTCCCGCTGTCCCTCTTTCTTATGAACCTGCAAAAGCAAATATTGGTATATGTAGTAGGAATCCTTCTGATTGACACGCAGATTCATTCCCTCTGCCTTACAGCCGTCAAGCAGAACAGCGGCACGCTCCTTTTGTCCTTCCAGAAGATATAATTCCGCCTGGCGCAAAGCAAGCATTATATTTCCCCCGCTCTGTCTGCGCATTTGCTCCAGAATTTGCTTCATCTTATTAATCAGCAAACGATCCTCGTAAATTCCCAGCTCATAATCAAGACGCAGAGCAAGGTATTTCCCCAGCGCCTTCTTATCGTCCAAGACAGAATGGTCTGCTTCCTCTCCCCCGACCTGTACCTCAATCGGTACGGAGATCTGCCTGTGCACTGTGGACACAATCAGGGCTCCAAGGTTTTTTCCCTTATGAAGCCGCGCCAGATTCACCTGATATGGTATCAGACAAATTCCATCCTGAAAGTTCTGAGAGTCAAATACCTTTTCTGAAAGCTCTAAAAAATCCCCGTCTACCTTTACCTCAAACCGGACATACCCCCATGTGCTGGCACGTACCTCCAGTGCACCGAAGGCGGCGTCCGGCAGGCTGAGGTCATGGCGTGGGGAGTGATCTGCCTTTAAACGAACCTGCTCCTTCGCTTTCATCCCAACCAGAAACTCCTCCATCTGATTGGAGCGGTTTAAACGTCCCTTAAGTCCGTCATAAAGCGCGCGGATATGCAAATCCTGCATAAAAGGCGCTCCCACAAATTCCTGATATTCAAACAGGCGTAAAGCCAGTTCCCAGTCACGTTTCGCAAGCTCCGCAAAATCTGAAGGAGCTTTCAGCTCCGCCAGAGTCTTGCTGTACAGACCAAGCTCTATGGAAAAAGAATAGGGCAGCTTTTTCTCTCCAGCGTTTGTCACAAGATAAAAAGCTCCCTCTATCACATCATCCTTTGACAGGTGTCTGCTGTCTACCTCATATGAAATCCGGTTCCTGTTTCCACCAAACGCATTATTCAGAACACGGACACGTATATTGGAAGAATATACCAATCCCTTTACAAATCTGCCCTGCTGATCGGTTACATAAAATTCTTTTCTTATCACTTCATCGGCCTGAACCGTCTCCTGAACTATCTCCGGAGCAATCGAAAGCGTCAGGATTTCAGCATCCACAATTCCCTTCGCCAGCCGGTTAATTCGTTCTCTCATAGTATCACCTGTAAATAAGTTAAACCATGCCACAACTGTGCATGGCTCTAGTTTATCACAATTCTACTTGATTTAAAAGAAGGAAATTGATATGATTAAGAAAAACTTATAATATGGCAAAAACTTAGATGAAAGAGGACAGGTACTATGTTGTCTGAACCGATGACACTTTATAAACTAATGAATCTCTATATGCTCAAGCAGGTTAATTTCCCCCTGACAAACGCACAGCTGACAGATTTTTTCCTGAAGCATGAGTATGCAAGCTATTTTACCCTGCAACAGGCACTCAGCGAGCTTCAGGAATCCGGTCTGATTCGCACGGAGTCCACCCACAACAGCACCCGCTATGTCATTACCCGTGAGGGCGAGGATACCTTAAGCTTTTTTGGCAAAAATATCTCCTCTGCCATCGTGAAGGATATGGATCAATATTTAAAGGATAACCAGTGTCGGATGCGCAATGAAGTTGGCATCTCTACTGATTACTATAAGACCACCTCTCAGGACTATATGGTTCACTGCGAGGTACGCGAGGGGCGTAACACCCTTATCGACTTAAATCTGTCCGTACCTGATAAAGAGCAGGCTGAATTTATGTGTGCCCACTGGAAAGAACGAAGCCAGGAAATCTACTCCTTTGTAATGAAAACATTGATGAAAGAATGAGCTTATCACAGTGTATCATAACATAGAATAAAGAGTCCGCAGCAACCATTTTCCTATAAAGCAAAAGGAACCGGCATCAGGATATATCCTGATACCGGTTCTTTTTATTCATTGAATCCAAACGCCATTGCTGTCCACATGATAATAGTCAGGAGTCATCTCCCCCTCATACATAGAGCCAAACGGACGTTCTTCATTTCCTGTGTACACCCATTTATCCAGGGCTTCATCAAAACTCCATGTCTGTTTGTTGTTTGACGGAGTAAAGTAATACCACTTGCCTGAGATATTCTGCCATCCGGTACGCATAATACCGTCATTTCTGCCCAGATAGTACCACTTCCCGTCATACATATCGTAATGCCATCCCAGAACAAGGCGTCCATAGAAACCATCATCCGCCAAGCTCAGATAATACCAGCTTCCATCATCATCCAGGAACCATCCGGTATCCATAATTCCATCTGCACCAAAATGGTACGTGTAGGTTCTGGATTCCCCTCCCGGAGGTGTATAGCTTAAGTTGGCCCAGGTATCTCTCAGTCGGCTTCCGTCATGAAGCACAAATTCCCAAATATGCTCTACGGGATCCAGATTGTTCCAGTATCCGTCTGTTCCCACCGCATAAGTGCCGTATTTAGACAGATAGGCTCCATTCTGGCTGCTGTTGGTAACCGTTCCTGTGCTTGTGGAGCTGCCGCCACCGCCGCCGCTTCCACCACTGGAACCGCCATTTCCAGGTTTATAAGGATTGGAGCTGGCATATACCCTGTTCAGTTCATCCAGCATCTCCTCTAACTCTGCTGTGGAAGCCTTCCTGGGATTTCTCTGATCGATCAGACGCTGTGCCTCATCGACGGCATTCTTCAAATCATCTCTATTTGAGACAACGTACCGACTGTCATCCAGAATTTCCTGAATTTCATCAATTCTGTCCTTCAGATTCTCCTCTGCCGCATCCCGATACTCTTTGTCATTCTCATAAAATAGGAATAACTCAGTAACGCTTCCATTTAACCGGGAGTGTACATCATACTCCACCCAGGTATCCTGTTCCTCACTAAGACCGATATACCACCACAATAATCCATCTCTGTCCGGTACTCCTGACGGACTCGGCAGACATCCATTCACTGCCTGACGGTATCGGTTTTCAAAGTCTCCTACGGTATCGCCTTCCGGTATTGTTAACGTAACCGGCACGATTTGGCTGGTACTGGGACGCCCGTTTCCGTTTTTGATTTTCACCACATAAACCGGCAATGTTCTGTATCCAAATACATAACGTTTTCCGTTTACAAGATTAATATCAAAATATCCCAGCTCCTCTGCCTGGCTAAGCTGACCTTCAATATCCACCTTTGACAAGAATTCTTCCGCATCGCTGGGTGTTGCATTACTTCCAGTTGCGATTTCATAGAATGAGTATTCCACATCATCCCGCAATGCCCCGGTTTCCAGGTATGTGGTAATATCACGATCTCCGATATTGGCAGCCGGTCTCCATTGACCTCCAACCAATTTTTCAATCTGGATATTAACTGCATACAGGGCTCTGTATTCGTTTATTCCATCTTCGATGTTTTCAGCAATCTTTATGGCTTCTTTTTCCGCCTGGGTTGCTGCATCTTTCCACATGCGAACGCGGAATTTACCCGATCCGGTAATCGTCTCATCCCAATCCGGCGTTAAGGCTCCCATATTTTGATTATCGCCGCTGGGCTGCTGATATTCTGCATTGCTCCAGCTGGCCACGGAAGAACTGTGATCGTATACTGCCTGAATGATAACTGTTTCCTCTGGCATCTCAAACTGAAGTGCAGTTGAGACAGCATTCACGCTGGATGGATGACCCATGACAATCTCCCAATGATCAAAGGTCGCTCCATTTGCAATCACATCTGTTGTCACATGAACCATCGTCCCACTGGGAACTGACTCTGCAATATTGCCATCCCCAAGAGAATTGTTATTTTCGTCCTCAATGGTAATATTTGCCCCTTCTGATACTACCTCAAGACGGTATCCATCTCCCAGTACAACGCTTGAATTTGTAATCACGACCTTTGACGGCTGACGGTTTGCTGCCGTGTCATTGCTGCCGCTCGGTCTTACCACAATCTGATATGTGGTATCCGGATCAAGATTATCCCAGGTAATGCTGCCTCCTGGAGCAGAAGGCTGCTGCCAATCCTCCACCACATTTCCGTTTTCATCCAGAAGTGCATAATCGGTGTCAGGTGATGTAATATTGATAACGATCTGTTTCTGACCATTGTTATTCGGATCATCCTCAACTCCCACATCAGTACAGATTGGAGTCGTTACAGAGGTCGGAACGCTGGCAGTTCCGTCAGTCACCAGTGATGCTATGGAATCTCCCTGGCTTAAACCTGCTCCTGCAGATGGAATCACCTCATGGACAGTATAGGTTTCTCCCGGATAAAGCCCGCCGCTGATAACGCCATCCATGTTTGTCAGCACGTCTCCCCTGACAACTGCAACCACATTTCCGTCGCTGTCCGCAACCGCATAGTAGGCATATGACTGGACATTGGTAGCGTCTGTATCAATCACTATCTGTACCTCGCCGGTGTTTTCATCAATCACAGCCTCCGCTGTTGGCGACTCAGGAGTGATAGCTGTGGTCGGCTCACATACGGCAGTAAATACCTCTCCATCTGCGTAGTCACTGATTATCGTATCCGCATCCAATTCCTGATTCTGAGAATCATACCATTTTACAACAAAATCCGTGTCTGCTGTAATCTGGGGAATCTGGCTGGCAAACTCTGCCGTTGCACTGGAAGGCTCGATTTCACTCCAGAGAACATCACGGGGATCATTGGTAGCTGCATCGTAAGGAAGAAGCTGAACTGTACGGCTAAATGGGTTATTCGATGCACCGTTAACGGTACCATTCGCGCCGTTCCATGTAAAGATAAAATTCTTCCACAGGTTATTTCTTACAAATCTTGCCTGAAGCGTCCAGCCAGTGTCAGGAGTCATTTCAATGTCCCCCGTCACCTTTGTCCCGTTGTAATACCAACCGTCAAAATCATAGCCTGTTGCTGGCTCTGGTACAATCATGGACTCCAGATCACTGTAGGACAATGTGCCGTTTCCATCATTGTTCAAATGCAGCTTGTATGGATTAGCCTGATTATTACTGTATTCTGTCTGATCAAGACTGTTCTTGATGACTCCATTGCCCTGCTTCGTCAAAGTTACCTTCTGGAACTGCGATTCATCAACAGAATATTTCACCGTAACAAGAACGGAATCATTATTGAAATGAGCGGACATGGTCTGCGAAGTCATATGCTCATCTGTCAGTCCATTAGCCCCCAGTGTTCCGTTATTGGTAACTGTGTAGCTGTAAGAAGGGCTTGTGGCATCCCACTTATACCCTTCACCGGTCAGATTAGGAACGGGGAAGGACTTATTCTCCGTTGCTCCTGCTGTGCCAATCAGCCCTGTGGCTTCTCCATTGCCGTCTGTTTCCACCGTAAAACCATTGGGAAGGGAATTTCCCAGCTCTGTAAGCACTGCCGGAGTCACGTTCAGCTCCTGACCTGCACCGTCCACATACACATATTTTACCGTAAGGGACAAGGCAAAGGCCGGATTCGGTATGTAATAATAGTCCACATTAATTGCCTGATTGGGCATCGTTCCTGTCAGCTTGTTGCTGCTGTCAAAACTTCCCTCAAATTTTGCCACATAATTATGAATATCGCCCGCTCTCGCACTCTCTCCATTATCTGTGGTCAGTGTAGAGTTCTGCTCATCTGCAGTTAAGCATGTGGCTGTCCGGAAAAAGGGAGCGTATCCACCAGAACCTGCATTCGTTCCATCCACCAGAAGGTAGCGGGGAACCTCATTTGCATCCTGAATCCCATTATTGTTTAAATCTACATAATCCAGCATGTTAGCATCTGGTTCAATTCCGGTGATCTCCTCTCCGGCATAAAAGTGTTTCACATCTATGGTACTAAACAGCTCATCCCCGTTTTCATCGATTACATGATGAGTCACATTGATTGCTTTTGTCTTGTTCTGATCTGCCACATAATTATAGTATACATAGATGTCGCGGTTGACCATCTGACCTTCCAGATATTTACTGGCATCATTTACATTTAGTCCATAATATGTTTCATTTTGAGCATCTTCCGTATATGTGGCGTTATTTGTCGCCGGGTCAATGATGATACTGTTTGGCTCTACCATCTTTACCGTAATTTCAGGATCATAACCTTCCACAATTTTCGGTCTTGCCTGCGGCTGCTCAAATGTTTGATATGCTGCCTCCTCAGTCAAAATATTCCCGGGATAAGTATCACTTGGGAGCGTTGGAATATGATGCTGAGTTTTCATGTTAAATTTGGTTCCGTCCGACAAATAGACTGCATGGAGCACCGTTTTGCCGTAAGGCATAGTTTTGTTCAACTTGTGCTCCCGATTGGAGATTGTACTTCCAGACTGGACAGCATCTTTGGTCCAACCGTACAGCATATAGCCTGGAAAATTAAAGTCCTGACCATTCCATGACTTGGGATTGTTTGCCAATACCGGCTTTGTTCCAGTCCCATCCCATGCATCCAACTGTGTTTTTAAGGTCATCCATTCTGCGTCCCACCAGGGAAGTTCAATACTTCCTGCTGGATCAGACTGCTGCCCGTTGGCATTGGTATCATCGGGAATAACCGTATTATCTTTATTCAGCTCATTTCTGATTACATTTTGAGTGGTGATATAGCCCGATGTTGAAGTCCCGAACCACTCCATCCCGTAATAGGGGCTGTTGGAATCGTTATCCTTATCCAGTCCCAACGTACCATTGTTGTATTTGGAGTAAATACCCAGATCAAAGACATAGGCTCTTCCTGGCATTGTCTGATTGGCATATGCCGGCATTGCCGGGGCAAGCACGCTGGTAAGCATGCTTGCCGCCAATGTCACAGCCATCTGTTTTATGTGACATTTTTTTCTCATAACGATGTTTTCCTCCTAATTTATCCATACACCATTCTGATCCACGCGGTATCCATCCGGTGTAGATTCATTTACATACATGGAGCCATACGGTCTTGCATTGGTGTTATTGAAGTTCCACCTCTCTGCCTTCTCGTCATAAGTGTAGGTAGGCTCCTGATTAAACGCCGTAAAGTAATACCACTTTCCGTCTATCTGTTTCCATCCCGTTGCCATAATCCCCGTTGCCGGATCCAGATAGTACAGCCTGTTATCATCCGGGTCATGATGCCATCCCGTCTTCATCTTTCCAAAGAACCCGTCGTGTATCGTATTGCAGTAGTACCAGTTCTTCTGCTCGTCACGGAACCAGCCGTAGTCCATCCGTCCACTGCTGTTAAAGTGATACCAGCCTGTTCTTGCGTCTCCCTCGTTGTTATACTCCAGGTATCCCCACTTGCTGGTCAGACGGATTCCTCCGTTCAGCACAAACGCCCACTGGGTCGGGTCATTGTCCAGATTCTCCCATTCCCCGTTGAATCCTACGGTGTAATGGCGGCTCTCCTCCGGCACAAACGGATCCGACGGGCCTCCCGTTCCTTTTCCTCCTCCGGAACTGAAGCCCCCTCCCGAGGAGCCTCCGCTTCCCACACTGCCTCCCGGGCGTCCGCTGCCGCCTGTACTTCCGCTTCCTCCGTGGCTTCCGGAGTAGTTGTTGTATCTGTTGGCCAGCACTTCCTCATAAGGCTTGCAGGAGGTCTTCAGCTCCTCGATTGCCTCTAACAGCTCATTGTGGGTGGCCTGCGGGTCTCTCTTATTCTTCACTTCCAGCGCTTCTTCGATAAACCCTTTCACTTCGTCTGCCTCGTCATTTTTCAGGAAGAAATCGTTGCTCATTTCCAGCATCTTATCCAGCAGATCCTGAAGCTCTTTTGTCGCCTCCACTACCTCATCGTAGTTATCCATATAGAACGCATACACCGGCGTATCCTTCTTGATCGTCCTGTCTGCATCAAAATCTCGCATTGAGGTCTTGTTTCCCCTCTGCCAGTCCACATAGCTCCAGCCGGTATAGTCGCACTGCACTCCATCCGGCAGTACAACGGTCGCTTCCGGCTCGTTCTGCAGCACGTCTCCGTACGGTCCCGGCGCCGCATAGTCACTTCCCGACACTGCGTCTCCCCTTCTCACCTTAAACCTCAGGCTCCAGGGCTGGTTGTATTCCGGTGCGCTAAAGCCCAAACGGTTAAGGAATGTTACTTTAAATGCCTTGGAATACGCCAGTACATACCGGCATCCTGCCTGCGCCGTAAAGCTGAACTGACCTCCGATGTATTCCTCGCTGTTGTCCATCGCTCCGTCCACCGATACGGGAACCAGGCTGACGCTTCCCGTGCTGTCATCAATCTCATACAGGTTGTAATCCAGCATATCCACATCGTTTCCGTCCAGCTGTACAAACGCATTGAAGGTAGCATCGGACGGGGTTGCCACCCCTGCCTTTCTTCCATCCACATAGCGCTCAATCCGCACATCCAAAGCCCATGCCGTCTTAAACGCATCCTCATGCTGGCTGTATGGCTGTTCTGCTAACAGGGCGCTCTTCTCCGCTGCCGTCACTCTCGGATTGTTCTTGTCAAACACGACCTTATACAACACCTCTGCCCCATTAACATCCATCAGCACACGGTCTGCCGGACTGGTCAGAAGCTGCTGCAGATCTTCTGCATCACGGGGATCTAACGCCATCTCGTTGGGATCTCCTCCCCGTACCTCATCCCTCACCTCTGCATTGCTGGGGCTTGCCGCAGCTCTTGTATACACTGCCTCCAGCACCACGTTCGTCTGAGGCATGGCAAAGGTCAGCTCCCGGGTGCTTACATTCCCGCTGATGCCGTCCACTCTTCCCGTCAGAACTCTCCAGTGGCGGAAACTGCCTCCTGCACCGTCCGTGGCATCTGCCTGCAGCACCACCGCACTGCCTTTTTTAATATCCTCTTTTACCTCAGCTCCAACTGCTTCCCCGTTGACTGTAGAAATCTCAGCTCCGCCGTTGACGCTGACCACTTCCACCTTAAATGCGGGAATATCCAGATTTCCGTTGGGATCCGGGATCACCTGGTTTCCGTAAGGCGCTCTGGAATCCGGGGTAACGCTGCTGTCCCCATGGGGTCTGGTTACAACTGTATATTCCTTATCCGGGTCAAGCCCTGTAAAGGTAACGCTCTTTGGCGCGCTTCCTTCGGGAGTGATCCATCCGTTATCACTTCCCGGATAGACAATCACGCCCGTATCCGGATCGATAATCGCGTAATCACAGTCCGGATCCGCAGGACAGATGGTCAGGGATGTCTTTGTCTCATCCTCCGGGTCATAGCCCACCGTATAGTTGTTGTCCAGTACCGGGGTAACCACCTGAGTCGGTCCTGCCACATTTGGATTGTCTTCCACAGCAGAGATATTCTCTCCCAGGCTGACAGTGACGTCAGGCGTAGTCTCGTAAATGCGGTAAGGCGTACCGGCGTCAAGTCCCGTAAAGGGCAGCCCGCTTCCGGTGCCGTTTGAAACGCCAATCACGTTTCCTTCCAGATCGGTGATTATGTACTGATAGTCCGAATTGGTGTCATGGACGATAACCTGGCCGTTTCCTTCCACATCAAGGGTTCCGGTGCCTTGTGGAGCATCTACATCAAGTCCCCAGACAACCGGGTCTTTCGTAAAGTTAACCACATAGGTCTGACCATTTACCAGGCTCTGTAAGCCGCTCATAAGGCTGCTTCCCTGATACCAGCCCGTGTAGATGTAGTTTTCCTCCGCTGTGTAAGCAGGAAGCTGCGCCGTAATCTGACTCCAGGTATTATCATACCAGGTGTGAAGCGTGGCGGACTCACCGGCATTAAGCTGTCCGTGAGCGCCTGCCGCAAAATTCACATCGATCCAGTAAGCTGGATCCTCCACAAATCTGGCATAAAGCGTCACATCATTCCGTGGGAATGTGGTAGTGTCTGTCACCTGCGTGCCATCCGCCAGATACCAGCCGTCAAACTTATAATAGGGCTGGGGATTAGGCGTTGCTGTGGGAACACTTCCCAGAGCCTTGAGTCTTCCAAAGGTGTAGGCATACTGATTGCCCAAATCTGTCCCGTCGTTGCCCAGGAATGCCGCTGTTGTCGGCGTCCCAAGATTTCCATGATTATACTGGGGATCCACCGCAAAGGTCATCGTCTTCCAGTAAGCTGAATCACGGCTGCTGGGCCAGGTCAGGTTGATATTATGGTCAGACATCGTTCCTGTAAAGCGTCCGTCCGCACCAAAAGTCCCGCCCACTCCTGTGTTGTTATCGATCGTTGCCCCGCCTGCATACTGGTATCCGTACAGGAAACCGTAATCTCCATTTATTTGATTATACGGATCAATATCCAGCGGATCCAATTGATTATAACCGTCCGCTTTTGTGGAAATTGTCCGGTTATCGGTTGTATCTGTAAATTTCTGAATTGCAAAGTAATCAACTGTACTTTCATATTCATAGGTGATGGTGACATTCTGATTGGGCATAAACCCACTGAAATTGTGGTTTGAATCAAAGCTTCCGCCCATATCGTCTGTTCCCAGGGTATAAGTGGCTGTATTGCCTGTCTGTCCCTGCGTCACCGTTGCCCCTACAACCTGATAGCCAAACTGATTGTGAGGCGCTGCTGAAATCGGCTGTTCTGCGATTCTTGTCTCAGCAACTGTTCCTGCCCCTACGGGGATGACAGTTCCGTCTGCGGAAGTCATCTGATGCTTGACGGTGTATGTAAAGCTCTGACTGGGATCTACATCATACTTGTAGATTACATTCACCCCGTCTGCAGGCATTTTGCCCTCCAAAACTCCGTTTCCGTCAAAGCCCGCTGGTGTCACACCGTCTGCTCTATTGCCGTCCAGCATAGGCTCCGCCGTCCAGCCGTTGTTTACCTTCTTATAGCCGGGAATTGTTTTAGGGGTAACTTGAACCGGATCCTGATAGCGGTACTCATCGGAGTCCATTGCAAACTCAACTGGAAGAGCCGTGTTATTGTTCTTATGAGTTACTTCCACAGCGTATCCTGTTCCGTCAATCTCCCATTTGGCTTTGTAATACACATCCCACTTTTTTACGGGATTTGCCAGGGTTGTAGATGGAGTAGGCGCCTCAATGTACCCGGTTGCGTTGTAAACTCCATCTCCGTTAATATCATTGAACTCCTCGCCGGCGTCATAAACTCCGTTTCCGTTTGCATCCAGATACTGCTCTCCATTATCACTGTATTCATACCATCCGCCAAACGTATAACCGGTACGGTTTACAATTGGCATGGATGCGCTGGGAGCTGCCCCTACCAGGGAAGAAATATCTTCTATATCAGCAGGGTTGCCTCCATTTGAATCAAAATGTGCTGTTGACGATGGACGTGAGTACAGGAATCGGATCGTCACTCCCTGACCAGGCATTGGTCCTGTAACACTTGCGCTGTTCATACCGATATTTGAGGAAAGACCGGTATGATCCGGCTCAACCTGGACATCCACCACTTCATATCCATCGCTTGCCAACAGATCCACTGCCTGCTCGTTAATCAGTGTTCCCGATACCAGATTTACATTTTTTGCAGTGTGCAGACTCTGGTTGTTATCCTGTCTTAGGTACTGCACCGTCAACGGAAACTCTCCTGCACGGATTGTCACACTGTGAGTTCCGTTAGCCATCTCCGTCCACTGGGAAGGCGCCAAGTCTGCTGCAAAGTTGGTGGAGGAATAAGGAACGTTGGTTCCTGACGTATGTTTTTCTGCTACAACCACAGAAGTATCCGCCGAGCTGCTGGGCGCTTTGATATTTCTCACTCCTATTCTGGCATCTGAATCCAGATTACCGTTTACTGCTATTATGCAACGATCTGCAGCAGATTCCGGGTTCATGCCGTCCTTGGTTCCCAGCAAAACATTGGCAGCATTTCCTGACTCCATAGTATTGTTTGTTACAGTTACCCCATGCCGCATGGTAAACTTTCCGCTGCCTGAAAAGTTAATTGCGCTTCCCTGATGAGATTTGTTGCCCGTTACCGTGCCGTAATTCATATCAAGATTTGCGCTTCCCGATACATCTATGGCGCTGGCAATCATCTTCACGTCTTCAGCATCATGGTTCTCATAGGAGATGCTGTTATTTTTAAGCACTGCGTCCTTTTGAGTGCGGACATGCCCGACTGCTGCCTGAATCAGGGGCGCCTTCACACCCTCCCCGCTTCCGTCCAGGGTCACATCGCTTATGGTTAAGCCGGAGCTGGCTGTGGAAGGGCTGTCAAGCTTAAACATAGGTCCTGTAAAACCTGCTGCACGTGAAACCACCTTGCGGTCTCCTGTGTAAGCCACCGGCGGGTTAGAATCGCTTATTCCCCCCTGCGGCAGCACATAATCTGCTGTTCCGATGGTAATATCCTGATTTGCCGGAATTGTAATGGTCTCTCCAATCTCACAGTCTTTCATCAGGAAAATATAGGCTTTTTCCGGTCCGGCCTGCCGAATCTTATCTACCGCCTCCTTAATCGACTTGCAGGGGGTAGCAATGTAACCGGTGGAGTTACCTGTATAGGTAGGATCTACATAGTAGGTCGGTCCCCTCATGGAGAATGCCAGGCGTCCATGCTTTACCTCTCCCGGAAGGAGATCAAAACAGAATGAGTAGTTTACTGCAGAATCTGTATTACTAATATAGCGGTTGACCAAGTCCGTATAAAGATAATTCTTAAAACCACCGTTGGCCCATGCTCCAACCCATGTGGTCAATGAACTGGGATCATTGCTGTCGCGCTTGTCAATACCAAGTCCCAAATCCGCATCCGGAGAATAGCTCAGAATATCAAAGGAAGTAAACTGATATTTTCCACCATTGTTAGCAATTCCATGGACTCCCTCAATTTTGTCGCCGGTTCCCGTCTTTGGAGTGGCCCACAGAGGACATCCATCATGGTTATAAATCATCGTATCCGAGCCGGATCCAAACCACACGGTACGTCCTCCGTCCGTTCTGCCCTGATCCTGCCACGTACCATCCACATCTTTATTATAGATATAGTAATCCATCAAAATCCAGCGATCATCATCACTGGGTTTAATTTCAAATTTAATCTCCAGTTCCGGATCACCGCTGAGGGCACCTGTCGGCAGAGTAAGCCCCAAAGTAGATAAGTCCAATACCTGCCCGTTTTTGATCTCCTTATTACAGTTTGGATCTTCAACAATATGTATTCCCGTATACCGCGGCTGGTTATTCTGAGTCATACCAAGCCCCATCTCTGTGATAAATCCACCAGGATGATTGGAGGGATATGTTACAGACAGAGGATTTGTCTGTCCAGATGCAGAGAAATAGCCTTCTTCCATTGAATTACCCCCGGCAGCCTGCCCCCTCGGCTCCTCGTCAATGGGGGTTAAAAGCCCCTGAATATCAAATTTCCATCCTGCCCAGCTGCGAAAAGAACCAGCTTTTATATATCCAAATTTATACGCGGACACGGAAGAATGACCATAGGAAGCTCCCCCGCGATCTTCATCCTTATAAGCAGCTCCGCTGTAATAGTGACTGTTCTGGTATGTCTCGTTTGGACGGCCATCCATCAAACTATTGTTTTGCTCCAGCTCCGCAGCAAACGCACTCATCGGACCACCAAAAGATAATCCAGAGAATGTCATTGCCGCAGCAAGCGCTGCAGCAGTAACGCGCTTTAGGTGTCTGCAATCCGCTACCGTGTTTCGTTTACTAAACTTCCCAATCACAATAAGAAACCTCCCTCTCAATTAGTAAATTCCTCAAAATTGATTTTACTTTCCTCGGACAGCATCTCGTAGACGCTTGCCCAGTTAAAGTTTGGCTCATCAAACATTCCCTGCTTGGCTACCTCTTCTACAAAACGCGCGCTTCCTTCTCTGCTTGCGTCGTAACGCCAGCATGATAAACTCCCATCCCCATTCTTAACCCAGCGTGGCTTGTCGGCATCATTCACGTAGCCCCCAAAGTAGTTATCCAGAATGATAAAATACCCTCCGTCTCGATCCTTTACCAGCTTCCTCTTCCCCTTCACTATCTTACCAGACTCAGAAACCACCTGATAATAGCACTTATCTCCCTCTTTTACCTGAATCACTCCATAGCCAAATTCGGGATTCGCCTGAAGCTTTAGTCCATTAATATACCAGTAATCGTCTTTTTTCTGCATCTGATTGCCATTGCCAAAGGCAACACCGTTTGAGCCAAATCCAAAGGTGTAAACCCCATCTGACAGCTCGACCTTAATATCGCTTCCCATCTGCATGGAACCGTCATTGAGTTCATCTGGCGAGAACAGATACAAGTCAGAACGCTCAATGCCTCCAATCTCCCCGTCCATAAAATCCTTAGAAGAGAAGGTATCCACGTCATACTGTCCCACAAAATGAGATTTTCCGTCAAAGAGCACAAAACCGGTTCTCATACGTCCAATTCCGTCAAAGGCATAAGATTTGCCATTAATTTTCTTAATCCGGTCCGTATAAACCTTTCCATTGGCGTCAGTATACCACCAGCTGCACTCTGAATCCCAATAGTCATCGGCATTGAGGTTTTCAGATGGGTACATCCAAAACCATTTGTTCCCCATCAACACTCCTCCATCATAACCGGAATAATATTTTAGAGCATTGGAATCGGTTGCCAGATAGCTTTCCACACGGTTGTTGGAGCCAAATTGATGGTCATCGGAAGGCGGCTCAGCAATGCTGACGCCCGACCACCAGGGCACCATAACGCCATTTTCATCAAAACCATATGTAGACCCATTAATCTTTTTCTCCACCAATTTGGTTGAGTTGGATTTCAACTTTTTGCCGTTCTCGTTGAAATAAAACCACAAGCTCTCATACTCGTTGTAACTACGCTCGGCCAGTTGGCTGTAAGCATGGGAACCTCCCGTATAGTCACCGATATTTCCCCAGTTCATCCACTTTTCCGTAAAAAACGCTCCGTCCTCACCGGCAAAGTATACCCCATCAATAAAGGGATCTTCTGTATCCTGCAAGGAGTTTCCATCCCTATCCAGCCACCCGTACAGAAGCTTACCGTCCTCATCAAAGGCGTAAGTTTTTCCATCGATAACTTTCTTGAAAGAAGTGTTGGACGCAGTACGCCTATAAGCCTTCCCGTTATCGGAAAAATAATACCAGTTGGATTCGCCCTCATCATCGGTTAGGTACTTCCAGACATTGGAAGCCATACGTCCGTCCTCTTCCAGGTAGTAAAGCTTATCACCGTCCTCTATCAGACGGTTCACAGCCATCTTGCCGTTACTGTCAAGCCAGTACCACTCTTCTCCCGATTTTCTCCACGCATCCGTAACAGGCACGTTGTCCACTCCGCGGTATTCCCACTCGCCCGCCTCGTTGCTCCAACCAACACCCGCAAACGCTGTTCCACAACATGCGCTGCCTAACACAAAAACAGTAGCCGCTGTTGTTTTTAAGAACTTGAACCTTTGTTTCTTACTCATAGTTACTCTTCCCTTCCTAGCATTTTTGTATGGGCTTGAATTTCTGCACCTGATTTTCATTATAGTGCACATTTTATGTAATAGTCAATGATTTTTCCATAAATATTCACTTGACAAAATCCAGGAAACATCATAATGAGATATGAATCATGATATGGTATATGAGTTTTCGTATCATATGAAGTATGAGGCAAAAAAATGGCGCCGGGACTCTCCCCGGCACCACAGACTATTTTCTTAAAATATATACAAACTTATATCATCCCTGGCAGCCTATTCATCATACCCACCAGGATTATTCTTCTGCCATCTCCAGGCATCTTGACACATCTCACGAATTCCATTTTTAGCCTTCCATCCAAGCTCCTTCTCCGCTTTCGCCGGATCCGCATAGCATTGTGGCACATCGCCTGCCCGGCGCCCCTTAAACACATAATTAATCTTTAAATCATTTACATCCTCAAATGCCTGGACTACATCCAGCACACTAAATCCCCGTCCGGTTCCCAAATTGTAAATCCACACGCCCCCCTGCTCCTTTGAGAGCTTATCCAGCGCCTTTACATGTCCATCCGCAAGATCCGCCACATGAATATAATCACGGACACACGTGCCATCCGGAGTATCATAGTCGTTTCCGAAAATCCCCAGGCATTCCAGCTTGCCTACTGCCACCTGTGTGATATAGGGAAACAGATTGTTGGGAATCCCCTTTGGATCCTCTCCGATTCGCCCCGACTTATGAGCGCCAATGGGATTAAAGTAGCGGAGGAGCATTACCTTCCATTCTGGATCCGCAGTGTGCAAATCCGTCAAAATCTGCTCCAGCATCCCCTTTGTATGACCATAAGGGTTTGTAATCTCACCCTTGGGACACTCTTCTGTAATCGGAACAAATGCTGGATTTCCGTAAACCGTAGCAGAAGAACTGAAGACAATGCTCTTGCAGCCGTGGCGGCGCATTACATCGCAGAGAATCAGAGTTCCTGTTATATTGTTATGGTAATATTCCAATGGCTTGTACACTGACTCACCCACCGCCTTCAACCCAGCAAAATGGATTACCCCATCAATCTTTTCATTTTGAAATACCACATCAAGGGCAGGCTCATCCAGAAGATCCACCTCATAGAACGTTATCGGCTTTCCGGCAATCTCCTCTACTCTCTTTAAGGACTCCCTACAGGAATTGCAGAGGTTATCTACCACCACCACATCATATCCGGCCTCCAACAGCTCCACACAGGTGTGGCTTCCAATATAGCCTGCACCGCCTGTGACTAGAATTGTTGCCATAATACCCCTCCTTCCGTTACTGCTTTTCTAATAATTATATATGGATAAACAGAGAAAAGCAATGTAATTTTTTCATCATTTTATCAGACAAAGCTTTCAGCAGGCAATGCCCTTCTGGAAGCCTCCATAACATAAGTATTAGCATTTCCCAGAGAGTGCCAGAAGATTCACAAAGCCTTCTTCAGGCGCCCTCGTAGCTTGGCAAACACTTTCTTGTCAATGTGCAATACATATTCTTCTGTCAAGTTAGGAACAAAAATTTTTATTCAAACTCTTCTTACAATACGAAGTTATATTTTTCTCTCCTCCTCAAATCTCTAATCTTAAACTCCACAATGATATTTTTATATACATAGAAAACACAATACTGTAAATTCCATCCTGAGCGCTCGTATGGGACATCTTACTCATTGATACTTGCTTATCCCTGCATGCGCAGGGAATACCTCTTTTCGGTTGTGAAATTGATGATCCCTTCAGGATCACCCCTGCATGCGTAGGGAATACCCCAATCACGCTGTTTGCCATGTCGCTGTTTCGGGATCACCCCTGCATGCGCAGGGAATACTAGCCTATGCTAATCAATATCCTTTATTTTTTAGGATCACCCCTGCATGCGCAGGGTGCACTAGTCAACAAAAATTGGACACTTAAATTGTATTTTTTCACATACAATCTG
>CANPMS010000013.1 GCA_947575275.1 uncultured Clostridium sp.
CCTCATTTCTTCGGGACAGCTTTAATAGATTATCACAATGCGCATAATCTGTCAACAACTTTTTTCGGACTTTTTTTCATTCCTTTTCTGTAAGAGTAAATGCTGATTCCTTAACCGCCGTTTTCAAAGTGGAAGTAAACTTTTCACTTCAGCTATCGGTCTGGCATGATAGTAAATGTAAATTGCTTTTCTGGGACTTGTTCTTTATCCAGAAAGAATCTCTGCAATTCATCAGCTGGAAACAATAATCCCTCACGTTCAATCGGTTCCTGTTGGTAAAGACAATTAAAAGAAATCTCGTCCATGGATTCTTTTGCGTCCATAAAATATTGTTTTGAAAATCCATTAACGGAAAACATAAAGTTGCTTTCTCCGTCTTTGTTAAGTCCTGGAATTGCAATAAATCTTGCTCTTGGATTTCCTTCATATAATTGCTTTAGTTTTCCGATTGGGTCATGTACCGACCATCTTGTGGCTATGTAGAAGAGCCGTTCCTCCCTTCCTGAATAATCTCAAAAAGAAAAGTCCGGCTTTCGTATGGCTCTGATTGACTTATCCAATCTTATTTATTTGTAAAACAATTCAGAAAATCTTTCCGGCTCATAATCTGGTATATATTTACAATATCTTTTGATAGACATTTCTTTCAAAATTTCCTCCCCAGTTTTTCCGCTATCTAAAGCCATGAACCCAATCGGCGACAGTCTATGAGCTTTAATAATAATTGCAACCGCCTTTCTGTCATGGGAATATTCCTCGTAAATCCTCTTTGTCATATCCGAAAATACTTTTGCCTGATATTCCAATTCGGAAATCTTGAAATCGTAATATTTAAAATAATGGGCAAAATTCGGAAAATCATTACATATATCCGAAATATCGATAACCTTATCCCGTATCATTCCAACTATGCGTTCTTTAGAAAAGTTGGAATTTGAAGACAATCGGTGCAGCATAAGATAATCCGGAGATTTTATTTTAATTCGATTCCAATTATCATCAACTACAACAAATCCCTCTTTCTTTACTCCGCGAATTTTCCCATTTTCTGACTGATTAAGCTTAATAACTGCATCTATACAATCACCAAGGCTTCTTAACGGATATTCCATAGGTTTTTCAATTCCTATTCCAAAATCTTTTTCTTCAATACCGGTTATATTATTCCTTGTTCCGATATGGTATAAATGCGGCTTATCGTATTTTACAACCACCTGTGTTTCTGGACTCACCAACTCAAATATCAATGTATAATCTTTTTTGATTATAGGCAGTCTTTCCCCCAAAATACCATAGTTATCAGATTCTTTAATTACATCAAGAAATGTTTTCTGAGTCAAACCATTTGCTATTGCTTCCTTTGCATTGAGTGTAGAATTAGTTGAAAACCGCCATTCATCTGTTATAGGATTCCACCACATCTTTATAATAGAACCATCTACTTTATCCTGTACTCTCGCTGTATTCCAGTCAATTTTATCTGCATAGCTTTCATTATAATTTCCAAATTTTCGGAATGGCCAGCAAACCACTTCCAAGGTTTCTGTATTTATAATGATTCCCCTTGCCTCTTGAACAATGGGGTTTGAAAAATCACTTTCAACTCCATAGTTAAAAATCGCATAAGGGAAGTCTTCTTTTATGCTTATTCCATATTCCTCTTTTAGAATACCTCTCCAATCCTCATACTCCGATATAAAACAACATATCTTTGAATTTTTGTTCACGTTTGCTCCTTAATGCGCATCTACGTCAGCTTTATGCAATAACATAATATCATCATACATGTCATCCCCAATTAATCTTTTGTCACGTTCCATAGCTTTTTTTGATTGTTCCCATGCTATAAGCGGGCGCATATGCCAATTAACAAGAACCGCAGAACGTAAAGCATGTTCGGTTCCTAACCAATTCCCATTTGCACGGTCGTTATTCATAAGCGAAAGAATTACATATGCTCCCCAGTTTTCATGTCCATAATAATGTGCTTCATCTGTTTTATTTCCTTTTGCGTCAATAAATGTTTTTGTAAAATATTTCCCAATGTCATGTGTTGCTATTGCATCTGACATTGCTAGTTGTCTATCTCTTGATCTTGTTTCTCCCCAAGATAATACTCCCGAAAAAATTTTATAAGCTTTCGCCATATGTTCTTCTAGAGTCAATGTATGGTGACTGTTTTCCTGATCGAACTGAATAACACTACCATCCTCATATCTCTTACATGGATTCAACATATCCTCTGGATATGATTTATCAAATTCCACAATTTCTATGTCATCCCATCCCTCATAATAATATGGGCATTGAAATCGCTTAAGCATCTTATCAAAAACAGTGTCGGGAACTTTTCTATCCCTATTCTGATTTCTCTCTTTGCAAATCTCAAGAGGAGTCACAAATAATACGCACTTCATATGACACCTATATTTCTTTATTTCACTCAAAAACGCCATCCTACGTTTCATGCTCATATTTGTAGCGTCATATACGCATGAAATTCCATTTCCCAAATCTGATTTGATTCTTCTATGAAGAACACTAAACACCTTCTCGTTATTGTTTTGAGAATCTATATCCCCAGTTAATTCCTCTCTGATTTCATCAGAGGAATGAATATGGTATCCCTGTTTCTCTAATTCATGTGCATATGTACTTTTCCCACTTGCAGGAAGACCAACAAGCATAATAAGCTCTAACATAATACCACTCCTTTTACTCAGCATTTACTAAAAATTCTTTTCCGCAATAAGGGCATACCACCCACATAGACAAGTCAGGAAATATCTTTGTATCCGCAATGCCGTCCCAACCAAGCTTTAGTGGGTTCATGCACTTTGAAAAATCATCCTGTTTCATAGCATTGTGGAAGCGGAAGATATACCTGATTAATTCGCCCATCATATTCTATATATATTTGTTCCAATTTCTTTTTCCTGCTATCAGCAAAAACACATTCCTTACTTAAACTTTTTAATTCTTCACATTTATCTCTATTTTGATTCACTTCATACGGACTCTGAACCTGGAGACTTTACTAACCACCTAAAACATCAGTTCTCCCATAAGGTGATCGCATGGCATCTCTCTGCCAAACCGGACGTGGAGCTTGTCATGGTCGCTTTTAAAAAAGCATATTTAAGGCTTTCCGTGTTTTCCTACATTGAGGGGTACTATAACTCAAAGCGTCCACACAGCTTACTGGGTTAATTGTGTCTACTTACTTGACTACACTTCAAAGCGAATTTATCAAACAATGCGTGAATGAAAAATTAAACCAGCAGCAACACGGTGGCGAGGGCTCCTGATTTTCTGCCTTGGAAAGAAAAACAAAAAAGAACCAATCCTTAATCTATTAGGATCGATCCTTATTTTTTTGAAAGACCCTACGCACGAAGTCCTCTTTCCTGTATAATTAAAAAATAAGCTTGATTACCTTTTGATCTTACATATCATAAACTCCCGCAGAACCAAGGGTCTTCAAAGCTGCTGACGGGAATCGGACCCGTGACCTCCGCACTACCAATGCGACGCTCTACCGACTGAGCCACAGCAGCATCTTCAATTAATAACCTTATTCACGAATGGCAAGGTTTATTTATGGTATCATGGATTTTATGGTTTGTCAATCTGATTCTCTAAAAATCCGTCCTAATTTCCGTTTTTACAGAACCTGACAAATCCCTCCGGCATAAGGTAAAGTAAAAAAATGACGAGGAAAACTATGGCTGTAAATGATACACACTACAATGGAACCCCCGACATGAATCAGGCAAACAACAGGAACGAAAGGAGTAATTGCACAAACAGGAACGGAAATCAGATTCAGATGCCAATCGCTGCCGACATTTCCGTACTGTCAGAAGAAGGGGGCGAAGCCGTTATCCCGCTTCCCAATCCCGGCGAAGGCGGTCCTGTTTATCCTGGCAACGGGGGCGCTAATACCCCTGTTATCCCGCTTCCCAATCCCGGCGAAGGCGGCCCTGTTTATCCTGGCAACGGGGGCGCTAATACCCCTGTTATCCCGCTTCCCAATCCTGGTGAAGGCGGCCCTGTTTATCCTGGTAACGGAGACGCTAATACCCCTGTTATCCCGCTTCCCAATCCTGGTGAAGGCGGCCCCGTTTATCCCGGTAATGGAGGGATGGGCTGCACTATCTGTCCCATACTTCCCAGCCTTCCCAATATTAATCCACAATATTTTGGGCAGGTTCGATTCCTGAATGCAGCTAGTGATGAATCTACATTCAATATTTCCATAGACGAAACCATCTATGCCCTTAACTCCCGTTTCGGAACCATTACAAATTACGATTGGGTATCTGATGGATTCCATACTGTAACGGTTCGCCGCGGCTCCAGCTCTCGTTATATTGTGCTGCAGCAGACTTTCCCGTTTGTAGCAGGCCAGAAAGTTACCATGGTGCTGACTGACTCCGCCAACGGGGGGCTTGAGATGATCCGCGTTGTAGATACCGGCTGCACCAACCTGCCTGCCAATACCGGCTGCTATCGGTTCGGTAACATGGCATATAGTGGTTCCCACTTCGATCTGCTCCTCTACGGCGGAGAGACAGTGTTCCGCAATGTCGGCTTCCAAACTGTTACCTCCTACAAACAGGCCGTAGCGGGAACCTACCAGTTCTATGTGACTAATTCCAATAGCTATACATTCCTGAGGGAGATTCCCATCATTGTCATTGGCGCGATTGGAACCACCACGAACAATCAGGAGCCTCTTTTGTCACTGCAAACAGATATTAGCGCTGGAAAGAATTATACCTCCTATATCATCGGAAACACCTGGTCAGATATAGGTCTTCGCATGATTACGGTGGAGGACTGACGGTCATCTGACCGCGGATTTTAACTTTAATGAAACAGCATGCCTACAACCCCTGATAGCTCTCTCTCAAAATTCGGCAGGAGGTTGCGAACTGTTCCAGCTCATCTTCTGACAAATTCAGGCTCAGCACACTCTGAACACCGTTCTGGTTTATAATACATGGAACTCCGGCAAATACTCCGGTTTCCCCATATTCTCCGCACAACAGTGCGGATACAGTGAGCACGCTGTTCTCATTACCCAGAATTGCTCTGGTAATCCGGGTCATGGCCATGCCAATTCCATAATAGGTTGCACGCTTTGCCTCAATAATGCGATACGCTGCACCTTTTACCTCCTCGGAAATCCGATTCAGTTCTTCCATCTGAATCGGATTTCCATCTTCCTCCGCCAGATCGCGTATCGGACGGGTGGCAAGCATTGCCTGGCTCCACGGCACAAATTCACTGTCGCCGTGCTCTCCCATGACATAAGCATGAATATTACGCGGATCCACGCAAAGGTACTCCCCTAAAAGATACCGCAGCCTTGCAGTGTCCAGAGCAGTTCCGGTTCCCAACACTCTTTTTGCATTGAAACCTGACAGCTCATAAGTGATTCGTGTCATCACATCCACCGGGTTTGTTGCCACAAGGAATAACCCATTAAACCCTGATCCAGTCACAGGTCCTATAATGGAGCGAAATACCTCCTTATTACGTTTTAACAAATCCAGTCTGCTCTCCCCGGGCTTTTGCGCCACCCCTGCGCAGATTGCCACCACATCAGCATCCCTGCAGTCAGAGTAATCACCTGCATAAATTTTCATGTTGGAACCAGAAAAGGCAAGTCCATGATTTAAATCCATAGCCTCACCCTCCGCACGCTTTTTATCAACATCAATCAAAACCAGCTCATCACATACATTCTGGTTCAACATGCTGTATGCGTAACTCATACCAACCATCCCGGTTCCAATCAACACTACTTTTCTCGCATCAATTCTCATAGCTACATCTCCTTTTCCTGTTTCCATTATATCCAGAAGGATACGTTTCTACTACAAGCGCCTTCCTGTTTACAGCTTATGCACCTGGCAAACTCCATAGATTTACTTTCTTATAATGAATCCATCCTCTGCCGCACAATCTCAAAGGCGATCACACCGGCGGCCACAGACGCATTAAGGGAGTCAATATCACCTTTCATAGGGATCGATGCAATCATATCACATTTTTCCCGAATCAGCTTTCCTACTCCACTCCCTTCGTTTCCAATCACAAGACCAATCGATCCTTTCAGGTTCAGGTGATACATAACTTCACCTCCCATGTCAGCACAGACAAACCACAGACCACGCTTTTTCAAATCCTCAATACAGGAGACAAGATTCGTCACCTTCGCCACCGGCGTATAATTAAGCGCCCCTGCGGAAGTCCTCGCTACTGTTGCCGTCAGCCCGGCAGCACGGTGTTTCGGGATAATTACCCCGTGTGCTCCCGCCAGATTTGCAGTTCGGATAATCGCCCCCAAATTGTGGGGATCCTCGATTCCATCCAAAATAAAAATAAACGGCGGCTCCCCTTTCTCCTTTGCCGCCTGCAAAATATCCTCCACTTCCGCATACTGGTACGCAGCAGCATGAGCGATTACCCCCTGGTGCCTGCCGGTCGCTGATATTTGATCCAAACGCTCCTTTGGAACGTAAGTGACAATAGTATTATGCTTTCTGGCCTCTTTTGTAATCGTTTGTATGGTTCCCTCCCGCAAGCCGTCCTGAACAAGCAGCTTATCGACAGGCTTTCCTGAACGGAACGCTTCCAGCACAGCGTTCCGCCCTTCTATAGTCAGTTTCTCATATCTCATGAAAATTCTCCAATCTTTTCAAGACCATCATGTATTAGGGTGAGCAGACGCTCATAGCGGGATTGCAGATATAAATACCCAATCAGAGCCTCAAAACCCGTCGCCATGCGATAATCAATCATAGTCGCATGTTTCGCCATGGTCGCCGACCTGGCATTGCGCCCGCGCTTGTAAACTGCCAGCTCCTCCTCAGTCAGCTCTTCCTGCAAAACCTTAATCATATTAGCCTGGCTCTCTGCCTTCACCAGAGAAGCGCTTTTTTTGTGCATTTTATTCACCTGCATACTACCGCGGTTAATGACCTTCGTCCTGATTAATACCTCGTACACAGCATCTCCTATATAGGCAAGTACCAGAGGAGAATAGGTACAAACATTCACCGGCTGAAGCTTGAGCGCTTCTGCCATCAAGTCGTCCAGTCTGCCGCTTACGCCCGTTTCCATTTCACGCCCTCTCTTGTATCCTCCAGCACGATTCCCATATCAAGAAGCTTCTGTCGGATTTCATCGGCCAGAGCAAAATTTTTCTCCTTACGTGCCCGCTGTCTGGCCGCAATCATTTCCTCAATCTCACTGTCAAGCGTCTCTTTTTTACGCTCGGTGATAATACCAAGCACATCACAGAGCTTTCTGTTTGTCTCTTTTAAATAGTCTACATATGCTTTCGTACTCTCAGCATCAGCCGTACTATTGCTCAACTTTACAAGCTCAAACACAGCCGAAATTGCGTCCGCCGTATTGAAATCATCATCCATAGATGACTCATACTTGGCTACAATCTGGTCTGCTAAAGCCACATTTTCCTGCTCGGCAGCGGTAAGTGTATCTCCCTTTGCTTTTTCATTCAGCTCACCAAGCCGTTCCATAGAGGTCAGAATCCGCTCAAGACCGTTTCTGGATGCCTCCATCAGCTCTTCACTGAAATTCAGAGGATTGCGGTAGTGGGCGCTCAGCATAAAGAAACGGAGCACCTGTAAATCATACTTCTCACT
Organism: uncultured Clostridium sp.; assembly: GCA_947575275.1. Lineage (GTDB taxonomy): Bacteria > Bacillota > Clostridia > Lachnospirales > Lachnospiraceae > Brotaphodocola. The sequence continues at coordinate 7,683 of CANPMS010000013.1, forward strand.
AATCTCACGCACCGTAAAGAAATTCCCCAGAGATTTGGACATCTTTTTATTGTCAATATTGAGAAAGGCATTGTGCATCCAGTACGTGGCAAAATGCACGCCGTTTGAAGCCTCAGACTGGGCAATCTCATTCTCATGATGGGGGAAAACTAAGTCCTCTCCGCCTGCATGGATGTCAATCTGATCCCCCAGATACCGTTTCGACATCACAGAGCACTCAATGTGCCAGCCAGGACGACCGTCACACCACGGAGACTCCCAGTAGGGCTCTCCCTCCTTTTTCGGCTTCCAAAGCACAAAATCAGACGAGTTCTCCTTATTCTCCTCTCCGGTTACCTTAAGCTCGCGAAAACCAGACTGCATCTCGTCTAAATTCTTGTGGGACAGTTTTCCGTAGTCCTTAAAAGAGGCAGTCCTGAAATATACCGTACCGTCCTTCGCCACATACGCATGCCCCTTGTCAATCAGTGTCTGAATCATCTCCAGCATGCCGCAGATTTCCTGAGTAGCCAGAGGGTGGGCAGTGGCGGTCTTCACATTCATCGCCGCCATATCCTTCTTACATTCCTCAATATAACGCTTAGAGATGGTGTCTGCATCCACCCCCTCCTCTATCGCTTTCTTAATAATTTTATCATCCACATCAGTGAAATTGGATACATAGTTCACCTCATAACCTTTATACTCCAAATAGCGCCGCACTGTGTCAAACACGATCATAGGGCGGGCATTTCCAATATGGATTAGATTGTACACGGTCGGTCCGCATACATACATCTTTACCTTTCCTGGCTCAAGCGGTACAAATTCTTCTTTTCGCCTGGATAATGTATTAAAAATTTTCATGACTTTCTGCTCCTTTTCTATGGTTCTTACCCATCAATACGCTGCTTGCCGCAACAGCCCGAACATCCCCCGCAGCCTTTTTCCACCAGGCGGTCATCTTCCATAAAATCCCGCATATGAGAGAGCAGTGCAATCGCATGGACCGAAATTCCTTCACTGTTTCCCGTAAATCCAAGCCCTTCCTCTGTGGTTGCCTTCACACTAACCTGATTCGGCTGAAGATGAAGCGCTCTGGCAATATTTTCTGCCATATCAGAGCGGTACTCCGCCAGCTTTGGTCTCTGGGCCACAATAGTGGTATCAATATTCTCAATCACATACCCCGCCTGCTCCAGAAGAACTCCCACTTCCTGTAAGAGGGTAATACTTGAAATCCCTTTATATTTTGGATTTGTATCGGGAAAATGCTGCCCAATGTCACCCAGCGCCGAAGCGCCCAAAAGAGCATCCATAACAGCATGAACCAGCACATCTGCATCAGAATGACCCAAAAGTCCCTTTTCATACGGCACATTGATACCACCCAAAATCAAGGCTCTGCCCTCTACCAGCCTGTGAACATCATACCCCTGTCCAATTCGCATTCCTTTTTCTCCTTGATCTATACAATTATTCGCAGTTTCTTTTTGATACACCGCATATGAATGTCCGTCTGGGAAAAACAACTTTCCCCGTCCGCATGAACTGCCAACGGGCAGTTTACATGAACCTTCAGCTCCTGACAGCGGTAGAACCGTACCCCACGATGATACCCCATACATCCAATCAGCCCATCCAGCATCACAAAAAACAATTTCCATTTGGAAGAATTATGCACTACACACACCTCCAAATTTCCATCGTCACAAGAGGCCTTCGGTGCAAATTTAAATCCTCCTTCACTTGGATGAATGTGTGAAGACACAAAATAGATATGATTAAATTCTACCTTTTTCACACCGTCCAGAACAAGACAGCCTTTAACAGGCTCCGCTTCCATCAATTTCTTTAATCCAACCAATATATAACCCAACTTCCCCAGCCTGCGAAACAGGCGGACCTTTCTGTCTGTAAGTTCTATCAGGTTGTGATTGACTATGGCATCAAGACCAATTCCGCTGCTGACAATAAACCGTCGATGAACCGGCGCTCCGTTATCGTAAGATAATATTCCATAATCTACAAGACGGTAACTCTTTGAATTTAACACTTTCTCCAGACATCTGAGGGGATTCTTTGGAAGTTTCAAACTCCTGGCCAGGTCATTACCGGAACCGGTAGGAATATAGCCCAATGTCACCTGACTGTCCAACGAAACTCCGTTAAGCACCTCATTAACTGTTCCATTTCCGCCTACTACAACCAGTGTTCGAGGCTCCTCTACTCCCTTTGTCAATTCTTCTGCCAATTTTCTGGCATCCCCTTCTTGTTCTGTCATTCTGACTTCATACTTTATACCGGAATTCTGAAGACGGAATTCCAGTTTTCTCCATATCTTTTCTCCGAAACCATAGCGAGACTTCGGATTTATGATAAAATAGTACATGGAAACCTCCCATAATATACTATCATAAAGTATATCACAACATGTAAAAATTCCCAAGCAAATTTATAGAAAGCTGTTTTCAATTTAACTGCATAAAAAAGATTTGTACAAGATATATAGTAAATTCACTTACAAATACGTCTTGTGCAAACCTTTTTTAAGTAATAAACGCCACAGCGTTTCCGATATTTATACTTAAATCAGACACGGAAAATCAACCGGTAACATTCTGGCTCGACGTTTTCCTGCTTTCCGCCCAAACTGTTCCATATACCAGCGGATACATCACATAACCCAGAATAAATGCTGCCACCACGTCAATAACGGAATGCTGCTTCAAGAAGACGGTAGACATACAGACAGCCGCCATAAAAATAAGGGAGACGATACGTATTCCCTTTTTCTCCCTGAGCCACGCACTGCTCATCACCGCAGAATGTACTCCAATAGAATTATAAGCATGAATACTGGGAAATACATTCGTGGGTGTATCCGCTGCCTGTACCATTACCACCAGCCTGCTGCACAGGTTCTTATCCGGGTCTACTGCCACACGCAAATCCGTCCCGTTGGGGAAGAAGGTACAAACAACCATAGTAATCGTCATTCCGATAAACAAAAACGTACAGAGACGATAGTAGTGATGCTTATCTGTAAAGAAGAAATAGACCACTGCTCCCGCCACATACATAAACCACAACAGGTACGGAACAATAAAATATTCATTAAATGGAATATAATCATCCAGAGCCACGTGCATCACAGTATAGTTAGATGTCACCGTCTGCTCCAAATAGAAAAACCAAGGCAGATAAATCAAGGCATAACCCATTATCCAAACGTGCCCGTACTTTTTCCACAAACTTTTCACTTGATTTTCGCCCTTTCAAACTTTTCAGCTTTTTCGGATTATAGCATACTCAAACAAAGAGTACAATAGGATTTTAAAAATGTTTATAAAACTGTCAGCTTTCTTAATATATGTATTTTATATCACTTCCATTCAGAAAAATAGAAGAGAAACTCGAACTCTCTAACGTGCCTCAAACAGCTGAAACAGAAAGGTCTTCCCTTAGTGTATCATATCTCTATAAAATACGCAGGTGCGTACACGTCTCAGCGTTAAAAATTGTATTCTGTTCTCAATTATTATTGAAAGAAGATAAAAGTCAACTAAAACTTAAACAGCCATTTCAGATATTGCTCATTCGCTTTCCATTTTTCCCATATCCCATATATAAAAATCCTATCCACATCAAGAAATAAGAAGTAAGAGAAAACAACAGAAATACATTAAATTTACTCCAAAATGCACGTAACAAAGAGTCCGGCTTACCGGACTCTCGCGCCGGAGCGCGGTTGCCACAGCAACCATTTTCCCTGAGCGCAAAGTGCGCATCCCCCGGAGGGTTTTGCTTTATAGGACGCAATTTCCTATAAAGCAAAAAGAGCATCCACTTTTCAATGAATGCTCTTGTAGTAGCGGAAGGGAGATTTGAACTCTCGACACTACGGGTATGAACCGTATGCTCTAGCCAACTGAGCTATTCCGCCATATTTAAGTGAGTATGGGGCCTACAGGGCTCGAACCTGTGACCCTCTGCTTGTAAGGCAGATGCTCTCCCAGCTGAGCTAAGACCCCATATCTGGCAGTCTCAGTAATCACTCACTTGGGACTGCCTAGTTAGTATATCCTTTGTTATAGAAATTGTCAAGACTTTTTTCTACAGTTTTATCTCATTACTTTTTTGCGGCCTCTGCAATCGTTCTAATATAGCCGGCAGTATCCACAAGAGTCGCGCCGGAAATCGCATCTACCACATCAGAGCGACCCATCAGCGCCTCAGCCTCAGCGATAGACATACCATTTACATGATTCTGGATTGCGTCATAGTTGTTATTGATTGCCACCGTAGAGCCCCCGCTTGATGCCATCAGCTCACTGTAATACTCCGCATTCTCACGCTTAGAGCAAAGCACACTGCCTTCTGCATATCCCTGAGCAAAATCTTTATCACTGTTGGGAACGCCAGTCACACCTTCATCAGGGGTCAAGAACTGGAAGTCATCCAGGTAGCTGAGTACAATCGTATCATCGTCAGTCAGCGCTGCTGCTGCTGTAAAACACTTGGTACCATGGGCTGCGCCGTAAACCACAGACAACTTCAAATTTCCGGAATCACCGGAGAACTCCACCGCCTGAGTGCTCTGAGCATTCTTTGCTGCCTGAGCGATCACCTTTAAGTAACCTGCCGTGTCCACAAGCGTTGCACCGGAAACTGCGTCCACCGCATTTTCCTCTCCGGCTGCCCTCTCCACCTCACTAATGGTTTTGCCTACCACAAAGCTCTGAATTGCATCGTAATTCACATCAATGTGTACGGTAGAACCACCGTTGGACTTCATCAACTCACTGTAGTATTCTGCATTATCACGCTTGGAGCAAAGTACACTACCCTCCGCGTATCCTTTCGCAAATTCCGTGTCACTGTTGGGAACGCCCTTCACATCTTCATTGGGATCAAGAAACTGGAATTCATCAAGATATGCTGCGACAATCACATCATCCTGAACCACTGCATAAGCCTCTGTAAAGCACTTAGTACCATGTGCTGCACCGTAGGCAAGACCAATCTGAAGACCTCCGTCAATCTCTACCAATTCTGCGGGAGCTGCCGTCTCAACCGCCGCCTCCCCACGAGTCTCTTCCACAAACTCCTCACCCAACGCTGCTGCAACTGCTTTCATAACAGCCTTACTTGTGACGGTTGCACCGGAAACTCCGTCAATTTCAAAGCCTCCTGCCTCTACAACCTGCTTCTCCAGCTCCGGGAGAGCATCAGCGCCAATACCCACAGTCTCAGAAGCGCCTTCAATCGTGCAGCCTGTAATCACACCTTCTGATCTTGTTAACGTAACAATGACATCACCGCCATACCCCTTCGCTGTACCAGTGAGGGTCTCCCCTGCCGCCATGGTTGTTTCCCCTGCCGCCGTCGTACCGTTGTCCGCTTGTCCTCCGCATGCCACCAGGCTGAATACGACTGTGCTGCTCAATGCTGCGATTAATTTCTTACGCATAAATGACAATCCTCCTGTTTTTGTTTTCCAATCCTCTGTTCTTTGCAAAATTACATCCACATTGTATTATAGTGACATCTTATTTGTCAATATCTGTTGCCGGTGTCAGTTAAATCCAAAAAATTTCTGACTGATTTTATAACCGGCAATCGATACACTTCTTCCTCCCTTCCCAGGCAGGTTCATTCCCTGCCCTAAAAACCCCCACCGCAGCCGCAGATAAAGCAGCATGTTCTGTTCACGCACATACCTCCACAGCTCCTTCTTCTTTTCCATATTTTCCTCACTTCCTGACTTTATGGCAAGAATTGAGGATACAGTCATCATAATCTCCAGATACCGTATCATATAATTGCGCAGCTTCAAATTTCCGATTTTTGCCTTGTTATAGTAACCCAGCATCAGCTTGGTCACCATAATCTGCTGGTCAATGCGCCCAATCATCACCTGTTCATTCACCGATTGATCCTGTCTGCCAATAAAATAGCGGTAGAAGTTTACATCCAAATAATAAAAGGTCTTTACATAAGGCAGCGGCTGAAACACAAAAATATTATCTACATAGAAGGTATGTTTCGGCAGCTCCAATCTGCAATCCCTAAGCATCTGTGTCCGGTAGATGACAGAGTGCATCAGGATATACTGTCCCAGCATAAATATTTTCACATCATTCCAGCCGCAGAGCTGACGTCTTGGCAGTGCAGTCTTATACTGCATCACACGCTTATGCCTTGCTCCCTGCTTCTCATACACAAAATTCGTCACCAGCATATCCAGCGTCTGATTCCCCATAACAAAGCTTCGCAGAGCTTCAAGAACCTCCTGGTACGCCTCTCCATTCACCCAGTCATCGCTGTCAACTACCTTAAAGTAGATCCCTCTTGCAGCTCTGAGCCCTGCGTTTACCGCCTCACCATGACCACCGTTCTCCTGATGGATAGCACGGCATATTCCAGGATAGCGTTTCTCGTATTCATCAGCAATCTGTGCTGTGTTATCCTTGGTGGATCCATCATCCACAATCAGAATTTCCACCTCGTCTCCTCCAGGCAGAAGAGACTCAATACAATTTCTCATATATTCTTCCGAATTATAACATGGTATCGCTATGGAAAGTAATTTCATACTTCTTACCAACCTCTCTCATTTTGTATAGTGACAGCGCAAACAGCAAGCCTCCCGCAAACATCCACCCAAACAGCGAAATGAAACCAGATACCGCCTGGCCCTTTCTTCCGACAGCCATTAAAAACACGGATAGCAGATTGGCGGACACATGAAACAGCCAGGGGATAAGCAGACTGCCGCTCCACTCCAGAGACAATGCCAGGAAAAAGCCCAGGAAAAACGCGTAAATTCCCTGCTCAAGGTTTCCATGAAACAGCCCAAAATACGCTGCAGTGATCAGTGAGGCAGCGGGGAACATCATCTCTTGGCGCAGGCGACAAAATCCCATGCCGCGAAATACCAGCTCCTCTGCCAGGGGAATCAGAAATCCTGCACAAAGTATCTGCACAACCAACCCAGGATGATGCAAAGCTATCCCGGCCTCCTCAAAGCCCTTGGAGTGTACAGAAAACAGATTCAGAATGCCGTTTGCAAAGATACACGCTCCGATACCAGCCAGAACAGACCACGGCGCCATATGGAAATTTCCGCCTGCCTGAAGTGGCTTCTCTGACTGCCCCAACCTGCGCAGCTTCCGGTACTCTGCTCCCAGAAATACTGCTGTCACAAACGCTGCCGCCCCTCTCAAGGACAGATAAAATTCCCCCGGAACAATCCCAAGCCACGCCTCACAAAGCAGTACGAACACAGCTGACACTGTCTCGTAAACCAGCAGCGGCCAGACCAGGCACCATAACATGGCAGCTGTCTTTCTAATCCGTTCCGGCATGGCCACTCCTCCTCATAATTTTCAGCGTTCTGTTTCACAGTATAACATAAATCAGCTGCATTTTTCCAGTGGAAACACTATAATGTTTTTATAAAATTGTGATTTCCTGCGATGGAGTCGGCATTCCGGTTCTGGAGCAGGAAAACAGAGAAACAGACCAGGCACACACTGTCTGATCTGTTTCTTTACTTCTATATCATTTATCCGAATGTAACCACTTCCTCAATAGGCTGAGCAGCGGTAACCTGGTCCGCATACAAAACGGGACCTTCCCCGCCATAATCATGCCAGTACTCCAACTCCACCCGGGCGCGCACCTGCACCCATTGACGTGTTTCCAAACTGCGCGCCTCCCTTGCTTTACAGATATATCCAAGAAATGTCATATCATCGGCACAGCAGGTCATTGCCATACGACCCGGAACAAAATAATTCTTCGGAAAACTTGGATCCTTCAGCACCATGGCAGTAAACTCCACCGTTTTTCCCACATACCGCTCAGGCTTATCCATGCAGTCAATATACCAGATTCCATAGGCTTCCTGACTGATTTTTACTACCTCTGCCTTTAAATCATAGGGCAGATCCTCCTCAGAAATCTCGTCTATCTCACCATTCTCGTCCTCAAATACAATGTTGCACCTGGTATTCATGGATTTCAGCATCCGCTTATAGCGCTCTAAATCCTCAATTCCGTCGCAGCGGTTGCAGATAATCAGTTCAGAATTGCGCACCATCGCTGCCAAAAGTGATTTCATGTTCTTCACATACAGTTCAAAGGTAGACATGTCCACTATCGTAATCTGCTGATAAATGAGCCAATCCTTTGGCAGATCCAGATCATCCTGATTCCACATGCCGTTCCACTCAATTAACACCCTTTCCGGATTGTACAAAAGCTCCAGCTCCGTCAGACGCTCCGGTGAAATATCAGACACGCTGTCCATATAAACCACAGAGGTTTTTGTTTTCGTAAGGAGCGCTTCACTATACTCAACATCACCCTCCTCACACACAATCAGAAGCGTTTTGCCATCGGTCTGAAAATAGTCCTGCTCCATGGTAAAAGACAAAAATTCTGTCTTGCCAGCCTCCAAAAAACCATTAATCAAAAATACAGGCGTAATATCATCATCAATCATCGGCCCCATATCGATTTTTTAACCCCTTCTCTTAATCAGCTTCTTGCGAACGCCTTATTTAATTCCTCTTCCTTCAGGTTTGCACCGATCACGCACGCCTTTCCAGTATAATCCGGCGTTCCGGTTCGGATTTCATACTCCTCCGGCACCAAATCGAAATAGTACCATTCGCCTGGATTCTCACTGGGCAGCATCCCCTTGGCACGCAGTACATCACCGTACCTGTTGCCGTAAGCAAGCTCGTCCAGTATCCGTTCCAACTCTGCTTTGTCGCAGGGCACAATGGTTTCCACTCCCCAGCTGGAGAATATTTCATCTGCATGATGGTGACGATGACCGTGCTCTCCATGTCCATGACCCCCGCAGCCGCAGCCCCCACCGTGATGATGTTCGTGCTCCCCATGTCCATGACCTCCGCAGCCGCAGCCCTCACCGTGATGATGTCCATGTTCCCCATGTCCATGACCTCCACAGCCACAATGTTCTCCATGATGGTGATGTCCGTGCATATCCTTCACCTGCGTCATCAGCTCTTCCATCATGGTATCCGGCTTTTCAATCAGCTCTAAAAGCTGGGTGCCGGAAAGCTTATCGATGGGGGTGGTGACGATAGTCGCAGACACATTATGCTCTCTCAAAAGCTCTACTGCAGTCTGAACCTTGTTAGCATCAGCCATATCAGTGCGGCTCAAAATAATCGTTCCCGCATGTTCCACCTGGTTATTAAAAAACTCGCCAAAGTTTTTCATATATACTTTGCACTTGGAAGCATCTACCACTGTCACAGCGCTATTTAACGTTACATCTAAATTCTTTGCCACATCACGCACTGCATTCATCACGTCAGACAGTTTACCCACACCGGACGGCTCGATAATCACACGCTCAGGACGGTACTTCGTCAGCACCTCCTCCAGTGACTTTCCGAAATCTCCCACCAGAGAGCAGCAGATACATCCAGAGTTCATTTCACGAATCTCAATACCTGAATCCTTTAAAAAGCTGCCATCAATACCAATCTCACCAAACTCGTTCTCAATCAGCACGACCTGCTCGCCCGCAATCGCTTCCTTCAAGAGTTTCTTAATAAATGTGGTCTTTCCCGCTCCAAGAAAGCCGGAAATAATATCAATTTTCGTCATCTTTGTCTTACCTTCTTTTCTATGCAGTCACTGCAAATAATTATAATTTTTTATTCTGTCACAAATCTCTCTGAAAGTCAATGACTCTCCATATATTTGCTGATTCCGTCCACCACTTCCTGATCCAGAATATGCTCCATACGGCAGGCATTCTTCTCCGCCGTTTCGCTGTCGACCCCTGCAATCTGTTGTAAGAATGCGGTGAGAAGGCGGTGACGCCCATAAACCTGCTCCGCCTTTGTCCGTCCCCTCTCCGTCAGCAGGATTTCCCCGGAAGACTCCATAATAATAAAGCCGTCGTCCTTTAAAATCCCCATAGCGCGGCTGACACTGGGCTTGCTGAAATTCAACTCCCGGGCAATATCGATTGAGCGAACCACTCCCTTCCGCTCTTTCAGTATCAATATGGTTTCCAGATAATTTTCTCCCGATTCGTGCATGAATAGTCCTCCTGTCATTTTGGATAAAACAACATCTTTTACCATCATATACGAAATTGCCCATTCCGTCCACCCCCTAAGTAAAAAAGAGTTCCATTTGAGGAAATTATTTAGAATATCAGATTTCCAACCACATTAATCAGCAGAGCCACAACATATGCCACCAGCATCTGGAAGCCCACAGCCCGGAGCGTCCACTTCCACGACCCCATCTCGCGCTTAATTGCTCCCACAGCCGCAAAGCATGGCATACAAAGCAGATTGAACGCCATATAGGAATATGCAGAAACCTTGTTAAACACTTCGCTGATCTGAGGAAGAGCCTGCTCGCCTGCGCTGACCGCCTCAATTACCTCGTCACCTACACCGCCAAACAGCTGACCAAACGTGGCAACAATATTCTCCTTTGCAATCCACCCTGTTACAACTCCCACAGAAGCCCTCCAGTCAGCCCAGCCAAGGGGCGCAAAAATCCACTTAACCGCGTTTCCAATAGAAGCCAGGAAGCTTTCCTCCATATCACACATGCCGCTGAAGTTAAAACTGGAGAGAATCCAAATCAATACGGTGGAAGCAAAGATTACCGTACCTGCCTTGACGGCAAAACTCTTCACCTTCTCCCACCCATGAATCAGCACGCTCTTTAAAGTGGGAATGCGGTACTGCGGCAGCTCCATAATAAAGTTGGAGGCATCGCTCTTAAAGGCAAACTTATTTAACAGTAAAGCGCCGATGATTGCCACCACAATACCCAGCATGTAAACTGAGAATACCACCATAGTCTGATTATCCCCCGCAAACAGCGTCGCCGCAAACATCATATAAATTGGCAATTTTGCACCGCAGGACATAAATGGGGTAATCATCATGGTAATCTTTCTGTCCTTGTCAGATTCCAGAGTTCTTGATGCCATCAACGCCGGAACCGAACATCCAAATCCCATCAGCATAGGAATAAAAGAACGTCCACTGAGCCCAAAGTGACGGAACACACGGTCCATCACAAAAGCTACACGCGCCATATAACCACTGTCCTCCAGAAAAGACATCAGAAGAAACAGCACTAGCACCAGAGGCAAAAATCCCGCCACCGCTCCCACACCGTCAAGGCAGCTTGATACCAGACCCACCGCCCACTCAGAAGCCCCCATAGTCTCCACAGCGCCTACCACGAACTCCTGCATCGAACCCCATACAGCCTCCACAACACCTGCCAGCCATACCCCCGGACTGGGGAGCCCCTCCACAAACAGAAAATTCTCGCTGAATGTGCAGGCAAACATGAGATACATCACCACCGCAAAAATTGGCAGCGCCAGAATCCGGTTTGTAAGAACCTTATCCAGCTTATCTGACCTGGTTTCCACATGGCCACGGTGCGTTTTTCTCACACACCGCCTTACCACATCTCCTATGTACTGATAGCGGCAATCCGCAATCTTCGCCTCCGCGTCCCCATCTGCATTCCTGTTGGCTGCGTCTACCAGAATTTTAATATCTGCATATTTCTCCTGAGGAACAGCTTTCCATACCACCTCATCATTTTCCACCAGCTTAATCGCCTGCCAGCAGTTCTCATCTGAGTCACTCCCGCCCAGTACATCGGCAATCGCCTCGATGGCGCTTCCAAGATTGTCATCAAACACCTCTGCCTTCTTTGACTTCTTATGCTCTTTCGCTGCCATAACAGCAGCATCCATCAGTTCCTTAAGCCCTTTTGCACTTCTGGCTACAATCGGAACCACCGGGATGCCAAGGATTTCAGAAAGCTTCTTGCAGTCAATCCTGTCCCCCCTCGCTTCCACCTCATCCATCATATTCATCGCTATAACCATAGGAATCCCTGTCTCCATCACCTGAAGGGAAAGATACAAATTCCGCTCAATACTGGTTCCGTCTACAATATTAATAACTGCATCAGGCTTCTCCTTCACAATATAGTCACGCGCCACAATCTCCTCCGCTGAGTAGGGAGAGAGGGAGTAAGTTCCAGGGAGATCAAGAATTACCACATCCTTATTCTTCCTGTAAACACCCTCCTTTTTATCCACCGTAACACCGGGCCAGTTCCCCACATGCTGCCTGGAACCGGTCAGTTCATTGAACAAGGTGGTCTTCCCGCAGTTGGGATTGCCTGCCAGTGCGATTGTCATACTCATTGTCGTTCATTCTCCTCTTAATTTGTTCTCTTCTTCCGCCGCGGGCTGCATTACTGCATCTGAATCTGCCGCGCTTCCTCTTTGCGAAGACTCAGCTCGTACCCTCTCACATTAACCTCAATGGGATCACCGAGAGGAGCCGTCTTAATTACCTGAATCTCCACTCCCGGTGTGATTCCCATATCCATAATTCGGCGTTTCATCGCCCCTGTGGTGCCAACGGAAGCCACAATTCCCTTCTGACCGGGTCTCAATTCTTTCAGAGTCATAACCACACCTCCCCGTGTCTAATCCGCCACTATAATCCGGTTTGCAAGTCCGCGGTTTAAGGCAACCTTTACTCCTTTTACCAAAAGAATCATACCACCGGAGTTCTCGCCTATGACGCGAACCGTTTCTCCCTTAACAAAGCCCAGATCCTGCAGATGGCGTTTCATCTCCTCCTGTCCATGAAATTCCATAATCATTCTGGTATCGCCCTGCTCCATCATCGATAACGGCATAAGACACACTTCCTTTCTGCATAGATATGCTTGTAATTGAAATTAATTATCAATTTCTTTTAAAGTTATCATACGCTAACTTCCAAAAAATGTCAATAGCATTATTGATAATTTTTCTCAATCATGATCAATGGAATGTAAAAGGGAGACCTCACGGTCCCCCTAAGATAATTCCTTTAAAATATTGTCCACATCAATTTTTTTCCCAATCACCATCAGATGTTCATGAGAGCGAATCACATAATCCGCATCAGGCATCAGCTTTGCTCTTCCGCCCTCTTTCGTACCCAAAATGCTGATATGATACTTATTGCGGATGTCCAAATCCTTGATGCTCTTATTCACCCAATGGTTCAATGGCGGAATCTCGTAAATAGAATATTCATCGGTCAGCTCAATATAATCAAACACATGATTTGCACTGTAACGCACTGCCATCTTCTCTGCAATATCCCGGTCAGGATAAATCACCTCGTCTGCCCCGTTGCGCAGAAGAAACTTGGCGTGAATATCGCGGTTTGCCTTGCTGACTACATGGCGTCCCCCCAGCTCCTTGACCAAACTAGTAATCTCCAAACTGCTCTGAAAATTAGTTCCGATACATACGAAACACAAATCAAAATTTGCAATCCCCAGACTCTTTAAAACTGCCTCATTGGTACAATCCCCAATCTTAGCGCTTACCACATAAGGCAGAAGCTCCTCAAGATTTTCCTCCCTCTGATCCACAATCATTACCTGATTGCCCAATTTAGATAAATTCATGCAAAGATGGCGGCCAAAACGCCCCATCCCAATAATCAAAATCGATTTCATAAAGCTCCTCCTTTTCTATCCTATGGTAATGCGCTCTTCCGGCTGCTGCACATGGGCTACCCGTTTATGCTGAGTGAAGGATAACGCAAAGGACAGACTTCCCACTCTCCCGCAGTACATAAGAAAAATAATTGCAAGCTGTGATGCAGGATTCAGCATCCTGGTAATCCCCGTGGTCATGCCCACCGTTCCTATGGCGGAAAAAGTCTCAAACAGCACATCTGACATGACAAACTGCTGCTGAGCCATAATATAAACCGACACCGCCAGAGCCAGAGTCAGATTGATAAGAAAAATAGCGCTGGCACGCTTAATCGCATCCTTCTCCAACCGCCTCCCAAAAGCATTGACCCCGTAGGTCCGCTGAATCGTGGACCACAGGTACAGATACATGACAAGTATGGTTGTGGTCTTGACGCCGCCGGCCGTAGAGCCGGGACTTCCTCCGATAAACATTAAAATCACTGTCAGAAGCTTGCTGGCATCACTCAAGGCCGCTGTGTCCACTGTATTGAAGCCGGCAGTTCTCGCCGTGACGGAGCTGAACAGGCTGGCAAGAATCTGCTCTGACAGCCCCATATCTGCAAACAGCGCATTCCGCTCAAAATAGTAGAATAACCATGCTCCGCCAAACACAAGGGTGAATGTGGTCAGCAGCACAATCTTGGTATGAAGCATATATTTACGAAACTTAAGACCGTTGCGGCTTATATCATCCCACACCACAAAACCAATGCCGCCGATTACAATCAGAGACATGATTACCACATTTACTACCCAGTCATCAGAGAAATTTACCAGCGAACTGTAAGCCCCCTGCCATCCCATTAAATCAAAACCTGCGTTGCAAAAGGCTGATATAGAATGGAATACGGCGTTGTAAATCCCCCGCAGCAGCCCCATCTCAGGGATAAAACGAAGCGCCAGTGCCACCGCACCCAGACCTTCAAAAACAGCAGTCCCCACAATAATTTTTTTTGCCAGCTTCACCACACCCCCAATTTGTAAGGTGTTGACGCTCTCCTGCATCAGCCCCCGCTCTTTCAGTCCTATTTTACGTCTGAGTACAATGGAGAGGAACACACCAATAGTGATAAAGCCCAGCCCCCCAATCTGAATCATAGTCAGGATGACCAGTTGACCAAATAATGACCAGTGGCTCCATGTATCGTACACCACCAGCCCGGTAACACAAGAAGCGCTGGCGGCTGTGAACAGACAGTTAAGGAATGGGGTAATCTGACCGTTTCTGCTGGAAACCGGAAGCATAAGAAGCAGCGTACCCGTCAGAATAATTGTTATAAAGCCATATGCGATAAACTGGGTCTGGGTGAGACGTCTGCGTACCGTAAACAGCTTTTGCACCATACTCATGGCTGCCTCCTCTCACATCCGCATGCCTTGTATGCCGACTGCACTGCCGTGAACAAAAGAAATATGGTCAGATTCACCAGCACTACACTGGCTCCCGCAGGTACGGAGAAGATATATGACAGCATAATCCCTGCAAAGAAACAGAGCGCTGCCACAACACCGGAACACACCACAACGCCGCAGAAGCTCTTAAACAGGCGCATGGAGGTCAGCGACGGAAAAATAATCAGGCTGGAAATCAGCATCGCCCCCATCATACGCATCCCCAGAACAATCGTGACCGCCGTCAGAACTGCCAAAAGCACATTGTAACGCTCCACCTTTACGCCGGTGGCACGTGCGAAGCTTTCATCGAACGTTACTGCAAACAGCTTGTTGTAACAAAATAGAAACAGGCACAGCACAACGGCTGACAAACCTGCGCTTAACATCACATCATCTCTGCTCATAGCCAGAATACTGCCAAACATATAGCTGCTCACATCGGTGGTCATACCTGTGGTCAGTGAGGTTATGGTAATTCCCACAGCAAGAGCGCTGGCTGAAATCATGGCAATCGCCGCATCGCTCTTAACCTTTCCGTCTCCACTAATCCGCAGAAGAAAAAACGCCGACAGTACTACCACCGGTATGGATACCTTAAGCGGCGACCAGCCCAAAGCAAGAGCCACTGACAGGGCGCCGAAGGACACATGGGACAGCCCGTCACCAATCATAGAATACCGTTTTAATACAAGGCTGACACCCAGAAGCGCCGCACACAGGGATACCATAATACCGCCTAAAAGCGCCCGTACCATAAATGGATAGGACATCATTTCCCGAATCATGCTCATATGTCATCACCTCCCAGAAACTTCCTGCCTGCCAGACTGTCCAAATATTCTGTCACCGCCCCGCAGAATAGCGCCCTCCGCTGCAGATGCAGGATTTTATCTGCCTCCATCAGGACGCTGCGAATATCGTGTGAAACCATAATAATGGTAATATGCTCCTGCCTGTTCAGTCTGCGGATTAATCGGTAGAAATCCTGGATTGCGTATGGATCCAGTCCTGTGGTGGGCTCGTCCAGAATCAGAAGCTGCTCCGTGGCGCAGAGCGCCCGGGCAATCAGCACTCGCTGCTGCTGGCCTCCTGACAGCTCCCGGTAGCATCTGCTCTTCAGCTCTGACACTCCCAGCCTGTCCATATTTCTCATGGCAAGCGCTTTCTCCGCCGAAGAGTAAAACGGGCGGTTTCCTCTTCGGCTCAACGTGCCGGAGAGCACTACCTCCCGTACCATCGCCGGAAAATCACGCTGCGCTGCAGTCTGTTGAGGCAGATAACCAATTCCGCCTCTCTTAAGCCCCTCTGCAATAGTCAGTACCCCGGAGGTGGGTTTTATCAAACCGAGAAGCCCCTTCACCAAAGTGCTTTTTCCAGAGCCATTTTCCCCCACCACGCACAGGTAATCCCCTGGATAAATCTCCAGACTCAAATCAATCACCGCGTCCTGGTTTTCATATCCAAAATCTACGTGTTCACAAGTGATAAACGGTTTCATTCACAAATCCCTTTTCTCAGATTTTCTATATTCTGCCTCATCAGCCCGGCATAAGTGACGCCCTCGTCAAACTGGGTACGGGTGACATTATGGCATGAGTGCAGAAGCAGCGGTCTTGCTCCCGTCTCCTCCCCAATAATCTGGGATACCCGGCTGCTGCTCCGCTCCAGATAGTACACTGCGGGAATTTCCTCCTCACGCACTTTGTCAACCAGATAAGCAATGGTCTTTGCACTTGGCTCCGTGTCAGTGCTGCAGCCGGAAAACGCCGCCCTGTAATCCAGACCATACTCCTTTGCAAAGTAGCGGAACGGGAACTGATCACCCACAATAATCATATTACGCGTGCTCTCTGCACACACCTGGCGAAAACCGGCATCTATGGCTCTCAGTTCTTCCAAATACCGCTCGCCTCCGGCGCGGTACTGCTCACTGCCCTCCGGGTCTGCCTTTACCAGTTCATCCCGGATTACCTCAACCAGCCGCATCGCGTTGACCGGTGAAGTCCAAATATGTTCATCGTACTGGATTTCCACCTCATGACCGTCATGATCAATATGGTTCTCGTGGGTCTGGTGGTCGTGGGCATGCCCGCCCGCCTCCATTCCTTCCACCAGCTCCTCCTCCACCACATCTACATAATCCATCATAGTCACGACGGTTAAATCCGGCGCTTCCAAGGCATCCAACGCCTCAGAAAGCCAATGCTCCATTGCTCCCCCGTTGCAGATTAAAAGATCCGCCTCCTGAATCGTGCGCATATCTGCCGGTGTGGGTTCAAAGGAATGACTGTCCATACCTGCAGGAAGCACCAACGCAAGGTCAATTCTGTCTCCACCAATCTGTTTTGCAAAATCATAATATGGAAACAACGTAGTGACCACCTTAAGCGGTTCTCTGCTCTCCCCATCGTCCTTGTTCTTTTCCACGAGGACGCCGCCGCGCCCCGGCGTCCCACAGGCGGTCAGTGATAATATAATAAGCAGCGCTGACCATAACCGCCCTATTAAAAATTTTTTCATAATTTCTCCTGTATTTCCATTCATGCTCAAAATATTTGTTACAGTATAGCACACTTTTTCCACAAAGAAAAGGACATAAGACTGCTCTTTTGCTGTCCTTATGTCCTTTTCCTCTTATTATTTTTTAATACCTGTTTTCCGCCGCCTGCTACTTTACCAGCTCTCTGCCCAGTGCTTTGCACTGTTCCCGGGCAGCCTCATCCGGCTCCAGATTTGCAATGCAGCCCTCGCCGTTTACAACACTTGCCCCTGCTGCCTCCATTCTGCTCACCCACTGGCGCATCCACTCTCCGTCTCCCCAGTCGTAAGAACCGAACAGACCAATCGTCTTTCCAGATGCAAAGGACTCAACCTGGGTTACAAAGTCATCCATCTCAGGATCCAGCTCCTCTGCTCCTGCAGCAGAAGCTCCCAAGGCGAAACTTTCTGCTTCCTTTAACTTGGAAGCGTCTGCAGCTGATACCTCAAGAACCACAGCTGAACCGCCTGCCTCTTTTATACCCTCTCCCACAGCCTCAGCCATCTCCTGGGTATTTCCCGTGCTGCTCCAGTAAATCACATATACCTCTTTCATTGCTTTCGTCTCCTTTCTCTCAGCTCACTGCTACATGAGCCAGGGAACAGCCGCCTGTAATCTCCATAAATGCCTGCCGCCTGGCTTCATCATAAATGCGAAAAATCCGCTCAGCCTCTGGAAGATTGTGGTACACTTTCCAGTATCGTGCTTTCAGGCTGTTCTCACCACGATTGTCAATAAAGCTCTTCACATCCGCCACCGGATACTCCAAAAGCACCCCCAGCTCATGGGGAAACTCGGCGCCTGCTCCCGCATACCGCTGGTACCGCAGGCGCAGGCGGCGCATAACAGCCGCAATCTCAAAAATCTCATAGCCGCAGCTGCTCAGAAACTCACGTACATCTGCCCTCTTTAAATGATTTTCTAACTGCTCATAGCGGTAAAGGTACAAAACCTCATGGTGACCATCTGCATACAGCATAATACAGATAACCCGGCTCATTTTCAGGCAGCAGCGAATCTGATGCCAGCTTCCGGTACCCAGCGTAATCAGATTTGCAAGCTTTACATTCTTTAAAACCTGAGCGCACTGAGTTGCTACACGAAATCCGAATTGCTCCTCCGGCGTACAGCCCTGCAAAAAAGAAAGCATTGTATCTGCCAACATATGCCTCCTCCTTCCAATCTAAAAACTTGCCGCTTTATCAGATGATTCCTGCTTTTAGTATTCCCCGGTTCAGTCAATTTTACGCTTTTGAAAATACCTCCGTTTTATCACGGCATTATTATGTTAGTATATGCTAACCATGTTGTCAACTATATTTATCACTGAAAAGTTCTCAAAAAATTTGTAGAATTTTAGAATAAATTGTTGACTCTTTTTATTTAGAAGCATATAATATACTTAAGTTTTTATATTATTATAAAAATTAAAAATTTTTAGAAAGGAAATGATGATTATGTATCAAACTAACGAAGAATTAATTGCTGCTGTGATGGGGGCTCTTGGATTCCTTATGATGGTATCACTTGTATTGGCTATAATTATGATAGTCGCTTACTGGAAAATCTTTACCAAATTCGGTGAGCCAGGCTGGAAGGCATTGATTCCATTTTACAACACGTATATCCTGTACAAATATTCATGGAATCCGACTATGTTTTGGGCAGTTTTGATTGCTGTATTTGTAAGTGTTGTCCTGAGCATGTTTGGCGGCGCCCTGTCCGCATTAGCCGGTCTGATTAATCTGGCTATCTGGGTTGCCGGTATCATCCAGTTTTATAAACTCTCCAAGTGCTTTGGACACGGTGTTCCATTTACTCTTGGGTTACTGTTTTTCAATCCGATTTTTATGTTAATTCTCGGTTTTGGAGATGACCAATACTTGGGAGTCCAATAATGTACATAAAAAGCCTCTGCTTTTGGCGGTAGGGGCTTTTTTGTTAAATTCTCAGAAAGGAAATGATGTATGGATCAACGTATTGAATTATTAATTACTGTTATGGAATCACTCCGCGGAATCAAGCTAATATCTAGTATAATTGAGATAGTTGCTCTCTGGAAAATTTTTAACAAATTCGGTGAGCCAGGCTGGAAGGCATTGATTCCAGTTTACAACTGGTATATCCTGTTCAAATATTCATGGAAGCCGATCATGTTTTGGGTAACTTTCATCTGCTTTATCCTGGCCACTGGAGGCACCCCGAGCG
Organism: uncultured Clostridium sp.; assembly: GCA_947575275.1. GTDB lineage: Bacteria > Bacillota > Clostridia > Lachnospirales > Lachnospiraceae > Brotaphodocola. The sequence goes on from CANPMS010000013.1 coordinate 27,400, forward strand.
CATTAGCCATTCCCATTCTTCTGGTCACTTTTGTTTTCATTGTCATTGGGTACTATAAGCTTGCCAAACGCTTCGGACATGGTATTCCATTTACCCTTGGATTGGTATTTCTCACTCCCATTTTTCTGTTTATTCTCGCCTTTGGAGAGGATCAATACCTGGGGCCCCAATAATGTACATAACAAAGTGAGCATTCCCCGGAGGGTTTTGCTTTATAGGACGCATTTTATTAAATTCTCTGAAAGGAAATGATGATTATGGATCAACGTATTGAATTATTAATTGCTGTTGGGAAAGCACTCCGCGGAATCACGCTAATATCTAATATAATTGGTATAATTGCTTGCTGGAAAATCTTTAATAAATTCGGTGAGCCAGGCTGGAAGGCATTGATTCCATTTTACAACACGTATATCCTGTACAAATATTCATGGGATCCAGCCATGTTTTGGTCAGATCTCATCTGCGTTATTCTGAGCACTGTAGGTACTTCCCCGTTCCCATCAGTCATCCTCATTCTTGTCGTTCATATTCTTATTAGCATCTACATGTATTATAAGCTGGCCAAATGCTTCGGACATGATATACTGTTTACCCTTGGACTGGTATTTCTCCCCCTCATTTTTCTATTCATTCTCGGTTTTGGAGAGGATCAATATCTGGGAAAGCAATCTTGTACAATCGAGTAGGGGGAATTTAATCCCCCTCTCACACCATTGTACATACCGTTCGGCATACAGCGGCTCAACATAACTTCACAGCATGAGATTGCTCTGACTACACATGTTTTTGTCACTATCCATTGATAGTGGTCTCCCATGTATGCGCTCTGTATAAGGCTTTGTGAGTTCTTATTCTTGCAAGTAATTTGAACAAACTTTCTATCTTTTCATGCCGTTATTTGCTGTCCCTCGCTGTGAATATTTCCAATGAGAATATTACGCCCAATCTGAACCCATAAGAAAAGTTTGCATACCCAACCCTTTCTCCATAGTTGGTAATCTGCTTGTTCCATTCTTTGCAACGCTTTCTGTCGTTTTCGGGAAGCTGTTTCTCAAAATACTCCCGTCCCCCGATCGCTTTAGCAAGAGGGGGTATTCCATTTCCGGCGGGATAATTTCCTCTAAGGGAGAGAGTTCTCCGCCATGAAATTCTTTTAAGATACTCATTCCGTCCTCCCTCTCAAAAAAATATGTCCTGCCCGTAAAAGATTTCCGATGTTATCAGAACGCCCAAACGAAAACCACGCTCAAATTTTACTTGTTCAGCGCAACAACTTTCGTCGAAAAATGTTTCCACTAATTCCGTCAATATCGACTTTTGTTTGTCGTTCAGCATTTCGGCTAGCTGTTCTTCAAGTTCATTGCCCTTTTCGCATAGCTCTTGATGTTCAGGAGTTCGTTTTTCCGTACCGCTGTCTACACGAAGCTGGTCAGTCAAAAACGCTGTTAAAATATTTCCCATTCCGTTATCATGTCCTTTCTTTTTCTTCCACAAGCCGCTTGCAAGACAGAGCCGAACAGCGCTATAATATTTGTGCAGCTCGCCTTGTTGCGGGTGGCATACTGTGAAGTGGTGCAAATACCTTTGCCGGTGGCACCACTTCCTCTATAAGTTTTCAAGGGCTTTAATCCCGTCACGCAATCCCTGTGGGCGTTTTACGTTTTTGCGCTCGCAATAATCGTCCAGTATTTTTAATTCCTCTTTTGTTACCCGAATATCCAATAGGGGGAATTTAATCCCCCTCTCACACCACCGTACATGCCGTTCGGTATACCAACAAAGAGTCCGGTAAGCCGGACTCTCGGGCCGGAGCGCGGTTGCCGCATTTTGCTTTATGGGACGCAATTTCCTATAAAGCAAAAAGCCTCTGCTTTTGGCAGCAGGGGCTTTTTTCTATTCTATCTTTAGCTGTTTCTAATCTACCTGGTCATTTCCAACGGGACACCCTTCTGGCTGTGCGCCTTGATAATCATCTGGATTTCCTCAAGATTGGAGGAGGGTAAATCTCCCGGGATGGTATTCTTCACCGCACTGGTTGCGTTTCCATACTGTACTGCCTTCTGACAATCAAACTCATGCGCCAAAAGACCATAAAGCGCACCGGATATATACGCGTCACCGCTTCCAATTCGATCTACTACCTCGATTTCACGATATGGCTCTTCCTCAAAATAAGCATCCTGCTCTGCATCGTACAGCACAGAGCCGAACGTATGCCGTTTGGGACTGTGGACAATCCGCTGGGTTGAGGCAACGATGGAGATTGGATATTCCTCCGTAAAGCTTTTCATCATCTCACGGGCAGTTCCTGTCTTTAAAAAAGTCAACCGGGCTGTGTCCTCAGAGCAAAAGAAAATATCTACATACGGAAGAATCCGCTCAATACAGATCTTGGCCTCCTCTCCCGACCACAGATTCCCGCGAAAATTCACATCAAAAGAGACCAAAGTCCCCGCCTCCTTAAAGCGTTTCATCATCTCTATGGCGGTCTGGCGAAGCTGCGGACTCAAAGCAAGGGTAATGCCGCTGGTGTGAAAACACCGCGTTGCAGCATACGCCTCCTTTGGAATCTCGTCAATATTCAAAGAATAGAATGAGCTGCCGGCGCGGTCGTAGATTACCTTGGGTGTTCTAGGATAGGCGCCGTTCTCATAGTAGTAGATTCCCACACGGGCACCTGGCAGGTGATCATAAATCAAATAATCATCACTGACACCGTAGGAACGGATTTTACTCTTTATAAAACTTCCCAGGTCATGGGAAGGCAGCTTTGAGATAATACCGGTATGAAGTCCTAACAGCGCCACCCCTACCGCTACATTCAGTTCCGCCCCGCCCACCTGCTTTACAAAAATATCACCGCGAACCAGGCGTTCATTGTTGGGCGGTGAAAGGCGAAGGAGCGCCTGACCCAGGGTCAGCAAATCAAAATTTCTCTTATTTTCCATGGAAACTTCCCTATCTCTGAACGCGGCCGGATCCATCGCCCCCTGCAAGATTCTCCACATCTGCGCGTGTAACCAGATTAAAGTCGCCTGGAATAGTGTGCTTTAAGGCGGAAGCAGCCACTGCAAACTCCAAAGCTTCCTTCATGTTCCTGCCATCTAAAAGTCCGCATACCAGTCCTGCTGCGAAAGAATCTCCGCCTCCCACCCGATCAACAATAGGAGTAATATGATACTTTCTCGAATGATAGAACTCACGGGTCTTACCGTCCATAATACATGCAGACCAACCGTTGTCAGAAGCGCTGCGGCTCTCACGCAGGGAGCTTATAATATATTTAAATCCGAACTTGTCCGCCATTTGGTTAAATATATCCACATATCCGCCCAGCTCCAGCTCCCCAGTGGTAACATCCGTATTACCCGGTTTAAAGCCAAGAACCTTCTCTGCGTCCTCCTCATTGCCGATACAGACATCCACGTACTGCATCAGGTTAGTCATAACCTTCTGAGCCTTCTCAGAGGACCAAAGCTTCTTACGGAAATTCAAGTCCACGGAAACCGTAACGCCATGGGTCTTTGCAGCTTTACATGCAGCCTCCGTCAGGGCGGCAGCCGTATCACTTACCGCCGGTGTGATTCCCGTAAAGTGAAACCAGTCACAGTCCGAAAAGATTGCGTCAAAATCGAACTCATCGGCCGATGCGGTGGAAATAGAAGAATGGGCGCGGTCATAGACCACATTAGAAGCTCTCATTGCAGAGCCGGTCTCCAAATAGTAGATACCAAGTCTCTCGCCGCTCTTTGCAATGAATTTAGTCCCTACATTATACTTTCTCAATGCCGCCACGGCACACTCACCAATCGGGTTTAAGGGAACCGCAGTTACGAACTGAACATCATACCCATAGTTTGCAAGGGACACAGCCACATTTGCCTCACCACCGCCGTAATTTACATCAAACTCATCTGCCTGAATAAATTTCTCATTGTTAGGGGTGGATAATCTGAGCATAATTTCGCCCATGGTTACTACTTTTGCCATTTACCTTGTTCTCCTTGATTTTTTATTTTATTTATTTCATTCTTGCTGCAGCCACTGCTGCCACAAACTCCTGCGCCTTTGCAGTCACTGCTGCAAAATCGCCGGTCTTGGCTCCCTTTGTCAAACTGCTGCCGGTGCCCACTGCGTAGGCGCCTGCTTTCATCCACTTATCCACATTATCCACGTCAACGCCGCCGGACGGCATAAATTCCCCCTGTGGAAGAGGACCCTTAAAAGAGCTGATTGCCTCCGGTCCAACGATATTCCCCGGGAATATCTTAATCACATCACAGCCGGCCTCCAGTGCGGTAATCGCCTCCGTGGGACTCATAACACCCGGAAGCATCGGAACCCTGTAACGGTTGCAGAGCTTGATAGTATCTACATTGAGCCCCGGGCTCACCACATAGTTTGCACCTGCCAGAATAACCTGCCGTGCCGTCTCCGGATCCAGAACGGTACCTGCACCAATAACAACCTTATCATGCCCCTTATATTTCTCAGCCATTGCCGCAATGAAATCAACCGGATTTCCCTCGTCCATGGTCATGGTAATCTCAATGAAATTGATTCCCCCTGCGATAATTGCATCAACCACCTTCTCACCCTGCTCCAGGTTCTTGGCGCGGACTACCGCCACAAGACAATCTTCCTTCATTCTTAATAACACCTGTTCTTTTTTCATGCTCCTCTTCTCCTTTAAATTGATTCTAATTACTCCCCTATCATTTGTCAACAGGCAGCGATGCCGCTCTCTTACTTTCTCCAGTTCTTTTAAAAGTGATTCCTTATTTCATATAATCCGCTCTGTTTTTTATAAATTCTGTTGTGGAAGGAAGCGGCTTACAGCGTCACACCCTGCTTAAAGATTGCCATATCATGAAATCCGGCTTCCTCCGCCTTAACTTTCTTTCCGGAAGCAACCGACAAAACATAATCGAACAGCTCCTTCGCCAGCTCTTCCTTACTCTTATCTTCTACCATACGACCGGCATTAAAGTCAATCCAACTTTCCTTATGTCCCGCAAGCTCCGAGTTACTGGAAATTTTTACAGTAGGCACCGGGGAGGCAAAAGGCGTTCCACGTCCGGTGGTAAACAGCACAATATGCGCCCCCGACACTGCAAGCGCAGTGGAAGCCACCAGGTCATTTCCAGGTGCAGAGAGCAGATTAAGTCCCTTTTCCTTCACTGGTTCACCGTAGGCAAGCACACCTTTAACAGGAGCGCTCCCTGATTTCTGGGTACATCCCAGAGACTTGTCCTCCAGAGTAGAGATACCGCCCTTCTTGTTTCCTGGTGAAGGGTTCTCGTAGATTGTCTGATTATGGCTGGTAAAGTAATTCTTAAAATCATTAATCAGATTCACCGTCTTCTCAAACAGCTCCGGTGTCTCGCACCGGTTCATCAAAATGATCTCCGCTCCGAACATCTCAGGCACCTCGGTCAGGATGGTGGTTCCGCCCTTGGAAATCAGAAGATCTGAGAAGGCTCCCACAATCGGATTTGCCGTAATGCCGGAAAGCCCGTCAGAGCCGCCGCATTTCATACCAATAATCAGCTCAGAGGCATCAATTTTTTCACGGCTAAAACTACCTGCGTACAGGGAAAGCTCCTCAAGAAGCTTCATCGCCTCAGACTGCTCATCCTCCACATCCTGGCACTGTAAAAATTTCACCCGCTGCTCATCATACTCTCCGATATACTCCTTCAGTACAGGGATATTACTGTTCTCACAGCCCAGACCCAATACCAGTACGCCGCCGGCGTTGGGGTGGTTAATCATATCTGCCAGAACCGCTCTGGTGTGCTCCTGGTCATCTCCCATTTGAGAGCATCCATAAGGGTGGGGAAACGCAATCACACCCTCTACGGTACCCTGAACAAATTTCTGGGCTTGCCTCTCCAGAACCTGAGCAACTGAGTTGACGCACCCGACCGTGGGAATAATCCAGATTTCATTGCGTACACCCGCTTTTCCGTTGATCCGGCGATAACCGTCAAAAAAGGCATGTTCAGAATCCTTAAGACCTGAGTCCACAGGTTCATAAACGTAGCTCAAAAGGTCTCCCAATGCTGTCTTTAAATTGTGTACATGAACCCATCCGCCTGCCGGTATTGCTTCTCTGGCAAACCCGATCCGAAAACCGTATTTGATAATGTCGCCATTCTCTGCAATGGGCTTTAAAGCAAATTTATGTCCCTGAGGAATCTCCTCCAGAGCTGTCACCTGATACTCCCCCACAATTAGCTTTTCACCTTTTGCAATAGGGCGCAGCGCAACCGCCACATTATCGTCCTGGTGAATTCTGATAAAATCCTGCATGGCGCCTCCTCTTTCTTCCTTATTTTTGTAAATGCTTACAATTATTTTACAAAACATCTGTTTATAAGTCAATAATAAACCTGTGTTTTCCATATTTTCTTAGTGCAAAATTATGCAAAAACCTTGCACCATTTCCATTTCGCAGATATAATAAACTTAACTTGTAAGCATTTACAGAAACAGGGGGCTTTTATGAATATTTACGATGTATCAAAAAAATCAGGTGTATCTATTGCAACCGTCTCCCGGGTCTTAAACGGAAATCCTAATGTCAGCCAGAGGACGCGGGACAAGGTGCTGAAGGTAATAGAGGAACTGGGCTATAAACCCAACGTATTCGCCAGAGGTCTTGGCCTCGGAACCATACAGACCATCGGAATTATGTGTTCTGATTCCACTGACCCGTACCTGTCACATGCGATTTACTATCTGGAGCAGGGACTCCGCGCCAACGGATACGACTCTATCTTGTGCTGCACCGGAAATTCTCATGAAACAAATCACCAATACGTTAACTTGCTGCGCTCAAAAAAAGTAGATGCAATTATCCTTTTAGGCTCCAAATTGATCCAGGGAAAATTCAATGACAACTCCTACATAACGGACACTGCCAGGGAAATTCCGATTATGCTGGTCAATCACTTCGCGGAGGGCGACAATATCTATTGTACCCTCTGCGATGACCGTATGGCGACCCGGCAGGCTGCCAGCCTGCTGATTTCCTCAGGATGCCGGAACATTGTGTATCTGTTTAACAGCTATTCATACAGCAGCTCTAACAAGATTGAGGGCTATCGTGATGCTCTGAGCAGTCACGGTCTTGCAGTAAAGGAAAACTATATTCACTATTGTGAAAATGACATACTGGCTGCACGTGAGCTTTTACTCAGGCTCCGCAGAGACGGATTGCAGTTCGATGCGGTGCTGGCTTCCGACGATACGCTGGCCGTAGGCGCAGTCAAATATGCTTATGCCGCAGAACTCCATATTCCTGATGATTTGAGCATTGTGGGGTATAATAATTCCAGTTACGCGGTCTGTACCGACCCGGAGCTGACCTCCATTGACAGCAAAGTGGAGGCGATGTGCACCACCACCATCAACACCCTGATGGGGATTTTTCAGGGTGTCAATGTCCCAAGCCGGACTACCATTACAGCCGATCTGGTAAAAAGAGCCACAACGAAATTTTAATTTATAACAAGGAGGATTTTCCCAATGAAACCGTTTATGGACAAAGATTTTCTGCTAAGCACCGAGTCCGCAAGAGCGCTGTTCCACAACTACGCTGAAAAGTCCCCTATTTTAGACTACCACTGTCATATTAATCCCCAGGAGATTGCAGAAGACCGAAAATTTGACAACATTACCCAGGTTTGGCTGGGCGGAGACCACTATAAATGGCGTCAGATGCGCTCTAACGGCGTGGCAGAGCGCTATATCACCGGTGATGCCTCCGACCGTGAGAAATTCCAGAAGTGGGCAGAAACCCTGGAGAAATTGATTGGTAATCCTCTGTACCACTGGAGCCACCTGGAGCTCCAGAGATACTTTGGCTATACCGGTCATCTCTGCGGCGAAACAGCTGAGGAAGTATGGAATCTGTGCAACCAGCAGCTTAAGAATAAATGGTCTGTGCGCAGCTTAATCAAGTCCTCCAACGTTACCCTGATTTGTACCACCGACGATCCCGTTGACACTCTGGAATGGCATAAGCGGATTGCTGAAGATGATACCTTCGATGTTCAGGTGCTGCCCGCATGGAGACCGGATAAGGCGATGAACGTAGAGAAACCTGGCTTTGCTTCCTACATGGCAAACTTGTCCCATGTAAGCGGCATCCAAATCAACAGCTTTGCTTCCTTAAAAGAGGCGCTGAAAAACCGTATGGCATACTTCGCCGATTGCGGCTGTTCTGTCTCCGACCATGCACTTGAATATGTCATGTACTATCCTGCACCGGATGGGGAGATTGATGCAATCCTGGCAAAGGGACTCTCCGGACAAGAAATCTCCAGAGAAGAGGAGCTAAAATACAAAACTGCATTCATGCTGTTCGCAGCAAAGGAGTACAACCGCCTTGACTGGGCGATGCAGCTTCATTACGGCTGCAAGCGTGACAACAACGCTTACATGTACCAACAGCTTGGCCCTGACACTGGCTTTGACTGCATCAACAACTACGCCCCGTCTGCTCAGATGGCAGATTTCCTGAATGCTCTGAGCGCTGACAACAAGGTTCCAAGAACCATTATTTACTCTCTGAATCCCAACGATGATGCCAGCATTGGCACTATCATTGGCTGTTTCCAGGATACTTCTGCAGCAGGAAAAATCCAACAGGGTTCTGCATGGTGGTTCAATGATCATAAAACAGGTATGACAAACCAGATGATCAGCCTGGCAAACCTGGGATGCCTGGGCAACTTCATCGGTATGCTGACCGATTCCAGAAGCTTCCTCTCCTACACCCGCCACGAATATTTCCGCCGTATTATGTGCGAACTGATCGGCGGATGGGTTGACAATGGAGAATATCCTGATGATCAGAAAGCGCTGAAAGCCATTATTGAAGGAATCTGCTATCACAATGCTGTAAAATACTTTAAGTTTCATCTGTGACACCGCAAAAAGCAAACAGGAGGGAAAGACTTAAAATGACTTTCCCTCCTGTTATTATCCTTGTATAAATCTGCTTAAAAATTCCTGAGTTCTTGCCTTTTTCGGATTCCCGAAAAGCTCTTCCGGGCTCCCCTCCTCCTCGATTACGCCATCTGCCATAAATACTACATGATTAGACACATCGCGGGCGAATGCCATCTCGTGAGTCACGATAATCATGGTGATTCCCTCCTTTGCCAGAGTACGCATAACAGCAAGTACCTCTCCCACCATCTGTGGATCCAATGCGGAGGTCGGCTCATCAAATAGGAGCACCTCAGGCTCCATGGCCAACGCGCGGGCAATCGCCACACGCTGCTTCTGCCCGCCTGAAATCTGACGGGGTTTGGCGTTAATGTAAGGCGCCATTCCCACCTTCTCCAAATACTTCATGGCATTCTTCTTTGCCGCTTCCCTGGAGCGCTTTAAAACCTTTGTCTGCCCAATTATACAATTTTCCAGAACCGTCATATTGTTGAACAAATTAAAGCTTTGGAACACCATGCCTACCTTGGAGCGGTAAGCGGGGACATCTACGCCATGGCCGGTAATATCACTTTCATGATAAAGAATTTCTCCTGTGGTAGGAGTCTCCAGCATATTGATACAGCGCAAAAGCGTAGACTTTCCCGAACCGGAAGCGCCGATAATACAGGTCACGTCTCCGGTGTCCACCGTAAAATCAATGTCCTTCAGTACCACATGACTTCCGAAGGATTTGCTCAAATGACGAATCTCCAATACATGCGCTTCGCTCATCGCTCATCCTCCTTCTTCTCTTCATAACGATACATACCACTGGTATGTGCCAGAGTGTCCATGGTCGCCAAATCGTAATTGTCCGCACCATCCATCAGCCCTTCAAGCCACCGGAGGATTTGAGAACAGGTAAAGGTCATAATAAAATACATAACCATTGTGATTGTATAAGTCTCAAAATTCATATACAATGCGCCTGCTGCCGCTTTGGTCTTGTAGAGAAGCTCTGCCACGCCAATTACAGAGAGCACACAGCTATCCTTAATATTGATAATCAGGTTATTGCCGATTTGAGGCATAATATTGCGGAGAGCCTGCGGCAGAATTACATAAAGCATCGTCTGTACATGGGTCATACCGATTGCCTTTGCACCCTCGGTCTGCCCCCCGTCAATGGAGAGAATTCCACCGCGAACCGTCTCAGCCATGTATGCTCCGGTATTGATGGACAGAATAAAATATGCCGCCTGCCACATGGTCATATTAATCCCCATCAAAGGAAAAAGACCATAGTAGATGAACATCGCCTGAGCCATCATCGGAGTGCCCCGGAAAAATTCCACATAAGCGTTAAGCATCAGCTTGACAAACCAAAGAACACCCTTTTTCAAAGAATTGTCCTTTGATTCCACAGGAATCGTCTGCACAATACCTACCGCAAATCCAATGATACAGCCTGCAACTGTCCCCACAAGGGCAATCGCCAGGCTGACACCGGCTCCCTGGAGCATGGACATTCCGTATCTCTGGAACACGACCATTACACGGCCAAAAAAATCTGTTGGCATATCTTTCTCTCCTTAGTCTTAACTTAATTCGCCAATGGCTGAACTGAAATCGCCTCATCCATCATCTTGGAGAAATCATCTTTTGTCATCTTGGACAAAATACTGTCAATCGCAGTCTTTAACTCGGTATTGCCCTTCTTCATGGAAATACCGATATTAATATCCTCATCACTCACCTGGAAGTCCTTATCTCCTCCGCCAAACTCCAGCATCTTGAAATTCGGATAAGCCACCAGGGCGCCCTTTCCAGTAGGCTGATCCGTAACGACCAAATCGCATTTGCCCGTATTTAAGGACATCAGCATATCCGGCGCAGACGCAGTTGCCGCAAGAATATCAGCATTCTCTATCTGAGGCAGGCAGTTCTGATACCAGATTGTACTCTGCTGAGATGTGCAGGTTGCACCCGCAAGATCCGCCACACTGGCAGCATTTTCATACTTGCTTCCCTCCTTTACCAGGGTGACAATCGACGCGTAGTAATATGGTTCAGAAAAATCCACTGCCTGGAGACGGTCAGAAGTAATAGACTGCCCTGCAATTACACAGTCAGCTTGTCCTGACTGAAGCGCCGGAATCAGAGAATCCCAGTCAAGACGCACAATCTCCAGCTCATATCCCAGCTCCTCACAGATTTTCTTCGCCATCATAACATCATAGCCATAGGCAAACTCATTGCTGCCGGCAATCGGAACTGCTCCGTTTTTATCATCCGGCTGAGTCCAGTTGTAAGGCGCATATGCACACTCCATCGCCACACGCAGAGTTTTTCCCTCGCCTCCTGCCGCTGCACTGTCCTCCACTCCTGAAGAAGCGGCGCCGCCGCTATTTCCACTGCCTCCACAGGCAGTCAGAGACAACACCGTCATTGCTGCCATGGCAGCTGTCATTATTTGTTTCATGCTCTTTCTCATAATTATTCCCTTCCGTAAGATAAAATAGACAAAGAAGCCATTTGATACAGACGGCTTCTTTGCGCTCATACATATTTACTTTACAGCCTTTCTTATCATACAACCCGACTGTAAATTTGTCAATTATAAACTATCGTAATTTCTTGAAAATTCTCGATTTTTAGCAACTATATGGCTACATACCCGGTTTGTGCACGATGCTGCTTTCCCCTTCCTGCGGCTTTGCCCACGGTCCCTCCGGAGTTTTCTCAGATTCCTGAGACATTCCGGGACCAGCCGGCTCTTTGCTGCCTGAGGGAGCGCTGTCTTCCCTGCCCCCGGGTCCCTGAACTGGCGATGAGGTCTCTGCTGTGGTCTCTGGAGGCTCAGAAGATGTCGGCTCCGCCGCTGTGGTTTCCGATGAAGGACCAGCAGCAGGCTGTGTAGCGCCGGCCGGACCTTCCGGCAATGGCTGATTTGCAGAACCCGAAGCAACCGTCTCCTGCGGCGCTTCTGAACTGGCGGCACTTTCTGCCGGCTCCGTCTGCTGTTCCGCCTCAGTCTCCACAGCCGAAGCTGTGGTCATTGGCGGCGCAGCCGATGTTTTCACAGGTTCAGACACCGTCTTGACAGGAGCGGCAGACGCTTTCTTAGCGGCTGTACCTCCAAGATGATAGCACAATACCGGCATTCCGGCGGAAATATTTTCATAAATTGTTTTTGCCACAGAGCGGGGCAGATTGATACATCCATGACTTCCGCTGGTCTTATAAATACTTCCTCCGAACTTCCCTCTCCAACTGGCATCGTGCATGCCGATTCCACCGTTAAACGGCATCCAGTAGGATACCGGAGTGGCATACCCTTCTCCCCTTAAAGTGGCGTTCCGCTGCTTGTAAGTCAGCGGGTAAGCCCCTGCCGGGGTGCTCCATCCCCTTGCCTCGTTGCCTGAAACAAGATCCGACTGCACAATCAAATCCCCGTTCTTATAGAAGTACAACTGCTGTGCTGCCAGGTTAATTTCCACATAAGTATCGCCATAATCATTCTCCCCATGAGCCGCAGCAGTCTGGGAATAGATTGGTTCCCTTTCCTGACTCTCACCGGACTGTAAAATCTGGATTAAGGCGGCGGCTTCCGCATTCTGATTAATCCGCCAGCCATAATTGCCTCCGTTAATTGTCACCGTAGTTCCATAAGAGGTCTTCAGCTTTTTCGGCTTATATGCCGTATTATATTTTTGTGCCAGATCCGTTACATACTCTGCCACTTTCCCATCGTCCACCAGCACACCGCCATGCCCGTCATCCACCAGCCAGGTATTCAAAGTCTCCCCGTCCAGAACCTCACTGCGGTCTCCAAACCGATATGTGACTTTTGTGCTGACATATCGGTTCCAGGTATCTGTCTGCGCATTCAGCGCAGGATCCTCTGCTGTTATCTGCGGCTTTATATAGGCATCTAATTCCTCCAGGGAAATCCGGTTTTTCAGATTCATAATTGCCTCCGATACTCCCGCAAACACCAGCTCCTTATCCAGTTTGCTGCCCTTCTCTTCAGGAATAATCTGATAACCCACACCGGAGATATAGTCCGACATACAGGCGTCCTTTGGGGCTTCTGAATTTTCGTCTGCCAGACAATCAAGGTCGGCAACAGCAGCCCTTAACCGCTCATGGTCATACACCACCATTGTCTCAATGGTATAAACTGTCCCATGTATTAAATGCTTTCCCCAATACACCGGATTCTGAGCTGCTATCATCTGCTCCAGCCTCCCATCAAACTCTGGATGCAGAGCAATTTCCTCCGCCGAAATCTGCTCTTCACCGCCTCCTCTCTTCTCCAGGGTCAGGCTGTACCCGTCAACTCCCACAGCAATCAGTTGTTTCACCTGTTCCACCGTAAGACCGGATGCGTCAATCCCGTTAATAACCGTGTTTGGAAAAAAGGCTGTCTTATATTTCTGTGCCATCACAGTGTACGCTCCAGCTAACACAAGAGCCAGTCCCAGCACAACTGTACATGCAATCAACCCAGAAGTTTTCCAGCTTCTTTTCCGGCTCGTCCCTTTTACTCTGGTGTTTTCCGTATTTTCAATTGCCACGAGTCCGATTCCTCCTCCACAGTTCTCTGAAAAATTGCGCTTTCGTATTTATCCTTCACAGAGTCTCAGTGATAACAAATAACCGGTATTCCTTTATACACCATATCATAGAGCGCTTTCGTCTTAGCTGGCGGCAAATTCACACAGCCGTGGCTTCCATTGGACTTGTATATGGTTCCTCCAAAGCTTCCCCTCCAGTTGGCGTCATGCAGACCGATTCCGCCGTTAAACGGCATCCAGTAGGATACCGGACTTTCATACTCGTAGGTTCCGTCTGCCCGCTTCCGTCCACGGAGCACCCGGTTTCTCTCCTTATATGTAAGAGTGTAAATCCCTGCAGGAGTATCATATTTCTTTGCGCTGTTTCCGGTCACACAAGGGGCATCCCACACAAGAGCGCCGTCCTTTATCATATATACATGCTGACCTGTTAAATCCACCTCCACATAGGTGTTTCCCCACTCCTGGGCTGTATGGTTCACCGCTGTCAAATCATACTGGGGCTCCCTTGACTGGGACTCCCCGGTCCGAATCACGCCAATCAGTGCATCCGTCTCCGCCTGCTGATGAATCCGCCAGCCGTAGGCGCCGGTCACAGCCACATCCCTCCCGGTTGCCGTGCGGAAGGTTCTCTCCGTACCTGCAGTATTGTATTTATCCGCAAGCGCTTTCACATAAGCAGACACCTTGTCCTGATTCACCTGAATCTGTCCATCCTGCGCGCCTGTAATCCAGGAGCAGATTTCTGCCGCCTCAAGCACTTCTGTGTTTTCTCCGAACACATAAGTAACACTCATATCGCGGCAGCGATTTATCGTATTGCACAGCTCAAGAAGCTTTGCATCCTCCTTTGTCACCTTCGGCTCATAATAGCATCCGGCAGCTTCCAAATCCACCTCCGTTGCGCCGGAAGCTACCGCTGCGCGGATTACCTCGGCAGTCTTATCCGGGTATACGTTATTCCCTCGAATCTCAGGAATAATAACGAAGGGCTCCCCCTCCTGATAATCAGATATACGGGCATCTGATGTAGTCACAATATTACTTCCACTGATACAATTCAGCCCATTGATTCTGCTGTTCAGGGCATCCATATTGAAGGTGTTGCTCATATCCACACGATACTTATTGTCCACGTTCGGTCCAAAAGCCCTGCCGCCCTCATTCTGCTCACTCAGAATCTGCTGCAGGGAGCCCTCAGGAAGACTTACAATCAGTCCGATTTCCGGACCGCTTATAATCTCCTCTGCCCCTCCCCGCTCTTTGATCGTCAATTTATATTCTCTGGTGTAAAAACCGGAAATGGACTCGGCAGCCTGCTCTACTGTCAAATCACCAATTCTCTGTCCGTTTACCGCTGTCCCCGGCACAAACACCGTCTCATCTGCCATAGCCGTTCCGGCGACCGTGAGTCCAAACGCTGCAGCAAGGGCAACCCGGCAGAACTGTTTTCCCAAATTATGATTCATAAATCAAACCTACTTTCTTATCAATTTATATCAATTTATAGCTACATACTATTATAATTCCTGGCAGATGTGCCGTCAAGTCTCACAAAATCAGATCCTCCAGCCTTCTTTTTGGGACATGGTGGGCCCCCCTCTCGTCACGGTAATAAACTACTCTGTCCTGGGCATCCTCCAGAATAATCTCCTCGTCCGGTTTTCCAAAGGCCACCACAAGAAGCGGAACAATCTCCTCTGGCAGCTCTGCCGCCTGAATAATGCCCATGCGATTATAGCTTCCAATCATACAACCGCCCAGCCCCTTCTCAACCGCTCCCAAAAGCATGGTCTGTGCCACGATTCCCACATCTTTTAAAAACCTTGCGGTGTTACTGTCAATGCGCGTATCCTGACAGATGATGATAAAAGCGGTTGGACACTTTCCCTCCAATGGGAGGTGAAGTTCCGGGAGCGCCCCCGCCCACTTGGTATTCTTCTGTATATTTGCGACAATCTCCTCTTCCCACGCCAGATAATACTTCAGAGGCTGGATATTTACCGAGGCCGGACACAGACGTGTCAATTCCACAAGTTCTTTAAGCTCCTGATACGTCACTTTGCGGCTCTCATCATAACCACGATAGCTGCGGTTTTTCTCCAATAATTCTCTCAGCATTCTGATTCCTCCTTACCGGTTTACGGAAAACGGGAGATTCACTCCCACAATGTTTAGGATAACACCCTTTGCCTCCTTGTCCAAAACCTGTAAAAGCTGATCCGCCTCTACTGCCACAGCTTTGAACTGTTTTTCCTGGTTAAAGCGGCTGAATTCCAGCGCGTCAGTAAATACCGGCTGATATTTCTGACCATCCTTCATCTTTACCATCGGAGTTCCCTTCCCCTCTTTTTCCAGTGCAAAGAGAAAGCTTCCTTTCTTAAAATCAGCGGTAAGTTCCTCCTGAAGCTCAAGCAGTCTGTCCTTAGTTCCGGGATCTGCAGGTTTCCGCAGCTCCTGAGCAAAATAAAGCGCTGTCAGATGAAGCTGCGGATTTTCCACCCACCTTGTTCCGTCAGGAAGCTGGGAGGTATCTCTCCGCCGGACAAAGTCCTCCAGTTGGATTAACTCATGAACCCCCTCGGACACAAGCTCCAAAGCGTTAACGCCCATAGTATAAAGATTGGTAAAAAATAAAGCCATCTGCTGTCTCTCCAGCCTTGCCACAGACACGGGGATTTTATTCTCTCCAAACTGCTCCTCATGCTCCTTTGCCTCTTCCTCAGTCAGATACAAAAACACTTTATCGTCAAACGTCTTTTCATCACACTCTACATAAGGCTCTCTGGTACAGCCTGACATCAGTACAAATAAACAGCCGGCACGTCCCAGACGTGCCAGCAGTTCCTTCTTTACATCACTCATAGAAATCCTCTCCTGACTCTGTCCTTTGCCAACAGTATATCACAAAGGACTGTTCAGTACAATCGTAACCCATACGGCTGTTTCAAAATTTTTCTTACAGGCTGTCCTTAAGGATTTTCACAATCTCCTCCCGATTCAGCACTTTGTAACCGCCTTCCATGATAAAGGTTCCCTTTGCAATTCCTTCAATCATATCTTCCTGAACACCCAAATCACGAATGTTCATTACAAGCCCCATCTCTTTCATATAACCTTCCATTCTAGAAAGACCCTCCAGGGCAATTTCCTCGTCTGTCTTTCCATCTGCGTTCACCCCCCACACATTCATTGCAAATTTCTTAAATTTCCCAAGCCCATAGGGCATGATATACCGGTAATATGCCATAGAAACGGCTGACAGCGTCATTCCATGGGTGGCATCTGTATAAGCGCCTACTGACTGCCCAAGCATATGCACCATCCAGTCTGTAGACTTTCCCTTTGCCACCAGCGTGTTAAGCGCCCAGGTGGCAATCCACATAATATTGCTGCGGGCTTCATAATCCATAGGATTCTCCACAGCAATTCGGGAAGAGTGGATTAAGGAGCGCAAAAGTCCCTCCATAATATAATCTGAGGTGTTGTCGTCCTCCCCCGAGAAATATTGCTCCGTAATATGATTCATAATGTCATAAAAACCTGCAACCATCTGATATTTTGGAAGGGTGTAGGTAAGCACCGGATTAAGAATCGAAAACTTCGGGAACACATTGTCACCAAACACATGGCCAATCTTTAATTTCTGCTCATGGTTGGTAATCACAGCGCCTCCATTCATCTCAGAACCGGTCCCCACCATCGTAAGGATACAGCCCACCGGAATAATCGCGTTGTCTACGTCCTCCATCCGCAGATAGTATTTGTCCCACGGATCCTCATCGCAGTATGCGGATACAGAAACCGCCTTTGAATAGTCACACACAGAGCCGCCGCCCACAGCCAGAATCAAATCCACCTGATTTTCTCTTGCAATCCGACATCCCTCATACAGCTTTTCTACGGTTGGATTCGGCATCACTCCGGCATCTTCAAAAATTTCCTTGCCATTTTCTTTTAAAATCTCCACCACCTGATCATAGAGACCGTTTTTCTTAATTGAGCCGCCTCCATACACAAGCTGAACCCGTGCTCCATATTTTGGCAGTTCTTCCTTCAGATATTGAAGAGAATCCTCTCCAAAATAAATTTTTGTCGGGTTAAAATAACTGAAATTTCCTAACATAATTATACTCTCCTCCTTCTATTACTCCCCTTTTGCAATTTTACCCTATTTTGCATTATAATGGAACGGACTTCATATATCAAGTCAATTTCCTATAAAAAAAGCACCCATACCTGGATGCTAGTTTGGTTTTCTTTTTGTGTTAGGTCCCATACCCTCACGGCGAACATTGTGAGTCTGGTTTTGGTTCTCCACCTTGCCTGATTCATACCGAACTGCGTTCGGCCCAAGAAACTCTCCGTCATGCCATGTGGGGTTGAACGTTTCTAGTCCCTGATCTAACTGATTCATCGCTTTTTCCTGCTTTTTGTCCATATTCATCACCTCATGAATAGCATAGACAGACAATGCAGAAAATATGCAGCAAGCACTTCCCCAATTTTATGAAAGTAAATGTGCCTCTTTGTTGTAATGACAACATATTCTTTACATTTATTGTATTATAATTCAGGTATTGCATATAAACTGCTGCATTGCAAAATATTTACATTAATTATGGAGGAATTGCCATGTATGGAATTGATGTACTTGTAGAGGAGCATAAAAATATATATGCTCTGACGGAACATTTGAACAGGATCTGCTGTGCCGTTCTTGAAGGGGCTGAGGTTAATATCAAGGAATTTCGGGAATGTATTGATTTTGTAAAAACTTACGCAGATAAACATCATCATGGAAAGGAGGAGCAGATCCTGTTTCAGTTTATGCTGGAAACAAATGATCCGGCAGCCGTGAAACTGATCCGCAATGGTATGCTGGTAGAACATGATTTGGCAAGATACCACATAACAGAACTGGATCAGACACTGACACAGTATGAAGAAAGCCCCTCTTCAGAAGTCAAACTGCGTATTCTCACCCATGCCGCAGGTTATGCGGACTTATTACAGCGACACATCGGCAAAGAAGATGCCGTCTGCTATACCTATGCTGAAAGATTGTTATCGGAGGAGTGCAGGAAACTGATTGATGAACAGACAAAAGCCTTTGAGGAAAAGGCACGGCAGGAACATATACAGGAAAAATACCTGTCCTGGATTGATAAGCGGAGGTAGATATGGGAAACGTAAAAAATATTGACATTGCAAAAGCTCTTATTTTAAAACAACAGATTGAATATCAGACCGGTCAGGTTGTCAGTAAGACACTGGCACAAAGCAGCCAGTTGAGTATTACACTATTTTCCTTTGACAAAGGAGAGGGAATCAGCACGCATGAGTCGGAGGGGGATGCTTTTGTTATCTGTCTGGACGGCATAGGTGAAATTACAATTGACGGCAAAAAATATGAGCTGCAGGAAGGCGAGGCGATTGTAATGCCAGCCAGACACCCTCATGGGGTTTTTGCAAAGGAACAGTTTAAAATGCTGTTAGTTGTGGTGTTTTAGAAGAATTACACATAACCTTGTCAGGCATCACGCAATCTACTGTTGATAATCTGATGAAAGGAAAAACAAAAAATCCTAAATTAAAGACGCTTCATAAGTTAGTGATTGGCTTAGGTATGACAGTTTCTGAATTACTGGATTTTCCCGAAATGAACGAGATGATTTTTGAAGATGAATAAAACTTTGCAATACACCACTTTTTCATCTGATAAACCAGATAATCAAGGCAGTCTATTTCCTTCTGTACTCTATGTACTTCCTCCAGAAGCTTCTGCCGATGCTCTGCCCGGCGCATCAATGCGGCCTGTATCTCCGAAGTCGTAACGCTTGTTGCGTTTCACTCCCTGTCCTTACCTTATATGTTTTTCTCGTTTGCATTAGGACTCCTGGGTAAACGCTTCCTCAAAAATGTCTCCAGCTTATCAAGTGGAATGATGTCCATCTGGTCATACAGATCGGTATGGTTTGCCCCAGGAATCATCATCAATTCCTTATTATCTCCATTAAGAAGCTCATAAGCAGATGCACTGCACATCAGGGAATGGGTCTGCTCTCCGTGAATCAGCAGCACTGCGCTGCGGATTTCAGAAGCATACTCAAACAGACGCATATTCATCAGAGAACCGCTGGCGGTTGTATGCCTTATAGGTATATTGGCAGCGCTGTTTTATTTCCTGATGTTCATTTACAAACCAGACCTAACACCCATCCACGTTTCTATCCAGTCACCTGATTCTGTCCAGATAAGCTTCCGTTCTCTGCTGCTCGCTCTGCAATAAAAAAGCGCCACACACATTTTCTGTACCTGACGCCAAGTATTCTTTATTCTTTTTCTGCTGTTTCTTATATCATGCTAGATTGCCCCATAACCTATTCCTATCCTATCATACCCAGGCACCGGTCCAGCTGCTGTTGTGTCAGTTCCGCAACCATATCGGAAAGCGGGGCAAGATTTCCATCTACGGCATAGGCTTCCAGCGTATTGAAATACTCCAGCCGGTTTTCCTTTGCGATGGAAATAGCAGGAAAGCTGCTTGCCATAAGCTGGTAGTTCATGACCAGGCGAGATGTCCTTCCATTGCGATCCGGGAACGGATGGATTCTGACAAACTCCGCGTGTGTCCATGCCGCCAGCTCAATCTGGTTCAGCTCATTTCCCCTCCATGTAAGGTCAGAGTAAAAATCCTTTACCTGCTTGTACATTTCATTCAGAGAGGGAGAGATACGCTGCGCGCCTGAAATATAAACTCCACACTGCGGTATACGCCTCCCGCCATGATATTTTCCATGAGCAGCGCATGGATGTCCTTAGTAATTTTTTCAGTGAGCGGCAGTCCCTTAGTGATACATTCCTTCACATATCGAAATGCTTTTTTGTGATTGACCGACTCATAAATTTCCCTGATGCTTTTCCCACCTACGGAAATACCATCTTCCAGTACCAGTTTTGTTTCCATGAGGGTCAGCGTGTTTCCCTCAATGGCTGTGGAGTTATGGGTATATTCTATTTCAAACGCCTGCTCATAGCTTGTCAGGGTCAGCCCCGGGATGGAGGCTTTGCCTGCCTGGTACAGTTCCTTTTTTCGTAGTAATTCCGAATAATTCAGACGAACCACTCCTTTCTTTCAAGGTTATCCACAGTATGCCACAAATTTTCGGGATAGCAATCACCATTTTATCAGCACTTTTCACGTTTAATTGCCAGGAATCATCCAGTGCTTCTCATAAAAGTTTATTTGCTTCTCAAACACTTTGTGGAGTTTCCTCGGCTTCATTTCCGCCTTTCGGAAACGGACGATCTTATTTTTAAATTCCGATGTGTAATTCTGTGGCATAATGAGTACCTCTCTTCTTGTTATTTTAATTATATCTCATTAGCCACAAGTGTTACAAAAATGCTTGACCACTACACTAAAAGTTTTTCAAAATAGTCCTCACCAATGAACGAGCCATTCTCCATCCGTTTACGATCCATTACATAACCTTGTATCGTATAAGTCCGTAATACTTGAGTTGCCCACCTTCTGAATTGTGTCGCACATATTGAGTTTACGCGGTATCCGACTGATATGATTACATCCAAATTAAAATGTTCAATTTCACGATTCACAGACCGGCTGCCTTCTTTTTGAACTACTCGAAATTTTCGAGTAGTTCAGACTGTAGACAAAGTCCCGGCAAAATCCGAGATTTTCTACATTTATAACCG